>CAZFEV010000012.1:0-67528 GCA_964517835.1 uncultured Flavobacteriaceae bacterium
TTTTAAACCTGTTGTGACCTATTTAGGACCTTTCATTTTAAAACCTGGCAGTTCAAAAACACATCAATTGAAAATGCCAAATTATGTTGGTGCAGTGCGCACAATGGTTGTTGCCGGAAACAATAATGAAGAAGCCTATGGTAGCGCAGAAAAATCAGTAAAAGTGAAAAAGCCTTTAATGGTATTGGCTAGTTTACCTCGAAAACTTAGTCCTGGTGAAAAAGTAACTTTACCTGTAACCGTTTTTGCTATGGAAAAAAAGGTGAAAAACGTCAACTTATCTTTAAAACTAAGTGATGGCATTACAGTAAAAGGAAGCAAAACACAATCACTTCAGTTTGCTAAACCAGACGAAAAAATGGCATATTTTGAACTTGATGTGACTAAAGCAAAAGGCATCAATACTATCGAAGTTATTGCAACTGGCAACGGAGAAAAATCGACTTATAAAGTAGAAATTGATGTAGTGAATCCAAATCCAATGACATCAAAAGTCATTGATAGAGAAGTTGAAGCTTCGTCAAATACAACAATAGATTTCACAACATTTGGTGTGCCTGGCACAAATAGCGCAATGGTTGAATTTTCAACATTGCCGCCAATGGACTTTTCTAGACGCATGGCATATCTTATTCAGTATCCACATGGTTGTGTAGAACAAACAACGTCTAGTGTATTTCCACAATTATATTTAGCCGATATTTTCGATTTAACCGACCAAAAGAAAGCTCAAGTACAGCGAAATATTGAAAATGGGATTAAACGTTTAGGTCGTTTCCAAATACCAAATGGTGGCTTGAGTTATTGGATTGGAGAAAACACAGCGAATGATTGGGGCACAAGTTATGCAGGTCATTTTATGATAGAAGCTGAGAAAAAAGGATTTGTATTACCATTAGCGTTTAAGAGCAATTGGATAAATTATCAAAAACAAGCGGCAAGAGATTGGAGACCAAGCTACAGATATTACAATAGTGATGTTGCCCAAGCATATCGATTATATACTCTGGCTTTGGCTGGAAGTCCAGATTTGGCTAGCATGAACAGATTGCGGGAATTTGAAGAATTATCAAACAACGCTAAATGGCGATTAGCGGCAGCATATGCGCTTGCAGGACAGAAAGAAGCTAGCGATGCCATATCAAAAACTGCTAATGTGGATTTTCAATCTGAAGAAGGTGATAGTTACACTTATGGTTCTATACACCGAAATAGAGCTATGGCATTAGAAACCATGTTACTCACTAATCATTCTAAGAAAATAGAATTGGCAAAACGTATTGCCAAGTCCTTATCTAGTGATACTTGGATGAGTACTCAAACTACAGCATACAGTTTATTAGCAATGGGCAAACTCATCACTCAAAATGGTGGTAAAGACTTAAAAATTAGTTACACCATAAATGGTAAAACAGAAACCATTGACACTAAAAATGGAATGGCACAACGTCGTATTCCTATAAAAGATGGTGAAAATAAGATTTCAATTATCAATGAACGACAGAATAGAGTTTATGTTAGAATCCTAAACTCTGGTAAACTAAAACTTGGTGAAGAATTAGCTGAACAACGTGGATTTTCAATTTCAACAGTGTACAATGATTTACAAGGTAATATCATTGATGTTGAAAAATTACAACAAGGTCAAGATTTTGTAGCCACAGTAAGTATTTCAAACCTAACAAGTGACCGTGTAAAGGATGTTGCATTGACTCAAATCTTTCCTTCTGGTTGGGAAATTGTAAACACACGATTTACAGATTTTGGAGATACAACTGTAAGTCAAGCAAGACATACAGACATAAGAGATGATAGAGTTAATTTCTATTTTGATATGGATAGAAAAGGCAACTATGGCACAAAAATATTTACCGTAATGTTGAATGCTTCCTATTTGGGGACCTACTATTTACCAGGTACACAAGCAGAAGCCATGTATGATAACGATAATTACCTAGTAAGGAATAAAGGTAAATGGGTGACTGTAGAGAAATAACTACGTTCCTGCAAAAGCAGGAACCTCATGATAAATACTGAACTGCACTTCGACTAAGCTCAGTGTGACAGTTCAGAAAGAAACAGACTTGTCATTGCGAGGAATGAGGTACGAATGACGTGGCAATCTAAAAACAACAGAGATTGCCACATCCCAAATCCTTGGGATTCGTAATGACACAACAAACTAAACTACTTGTCGGTCGACAGGCAAGGCACACGTCCTAGAAGAACAAACCGCTAATTTGTTTAATTTAAAACTTAGGAATTATGAACTTTTCGAAAATGATTTTAGCAATTGCGTTAGTGTTTAACATTTCAATACTTACTGCACAAGAAAATGCTTATGTAGCTGCAGAAAGCGGTTTATCACTTAGAGAGCAACCAGACATTGGTGCAAAAATGCTGAGTAAGTTAGCTTATGGCGAAGCCATTGGTGTGCTTGAAGAAACTGATAAGAAACTAGTCATCTTAGATGCTGGTAAAAAGGTAAGCGGTAAATGGGTTAAAGTAGAAACCAGAACTCATATTGGTTATGTGTTTGATGGCTATTTGTCACCAGATAAAATTGCCAGAACCATTAGAGTGAAATTCGATAATTTAAATGTGGAATTAAAGAATATCGCAACAAGCGATTACAAAAGAAATCACGACCTCAAAGAAGATGATGTTGCTTATGTAAACGTTGACAAATCAGATTCACCAGAAGGCAAAGAAATCGTGTTGGTTGATAATGATTATAAACATGTAAGTATGTTTCAACGTTACGAAAACAGCTTCTCGTTTATGAGTGGAGATTCAAAATGTAACGACAATGAATGGACGCAATTTGACACTGAATGGAAACCTTTAAAGCAGATTAAATCTAATACATTTCAGACATTGACTTATACCGACGAAGATTGGAAAACCTTTATCGACATGGCAGCTACAAATCTAAAAGAAGATGTTGTAGACAAGTGTGGAGAAGACTGGTTAGAGTATATAAAGTCTATCGAAAACTTAAAAGATTTTCCTGTCAGCGTGACTAAGAACCGTGTTTTTATTAAATTTATTTTAACTGATTTTGAAGATAACATCACAGAAAAAATAATAGAATTTGAAATCCCAAAAGGGTCATGAGTTATAATTGTGTCACCTTGAGCGCAGTCGAAACCTATTTTGGTTGAAGGATTTGAGACCTTTCGACTGCGCTCAAGGTGACAATAAAGATTTATTATGAAAACTGACTTTAAACCATATTACGCTGTAATATTCACATCAACACAAACTGAAGATATTGAAGGCTATTCTGAAATGGCTGAAAAAATGGAAAATCTTGCTAAAGAACAGAAAGGCTATATTGGTATTGATAGTGCTAGAAATACTGTTGGTATTACAGTGAGTTATTGGGAAAGTTTAGAAGCCATAAAAAACTGGAAAGCAAACACAGAACATTTATTCGCGCAACAAAAAGGTCGTGAGCAATGGTACAACTGGTATAACGTTCGTATTTGTAAAGTAGAACACGAATACGACTTTGAAAAAGCGAATTAATTGTCATACTGAACTGTCACACTGAGCGTGGCCGCTGAGGTTACTCGAAGCGTAGTCGAAGTGTTGTTTCAGTATCTCATTGCAACAAAAGATTGCTTCGCGAAGCTCGCAATGACATTCTCACTTGTCATTACGAGGAAAGAATTGACGAAGTAATCTCTCTACAATTAACACCTTTAAACAACTTGAAACTAGTAAACTACATAAAACGCAACAAGAAAAAATCGATAGTGGTTTTATGTCTTTTGGTTGCCTATTATTTCTGTTTGCCAAAACAACTGTTTAAAGACCCAACAGCAACAGTTATTACAAGTGCTTCTGATGAGTTGTTAGGTGCTTTAATTGCTGACGACGGACAATGGCGATTTCCAGTAACAGATAGTGTTCCTAATAAATTTAAAACCTGTATTCTTCAATTTGAAGACGAGTATTTCTATAAGCATCCAGGATTTAATCCTATTTCAATTTTCAAAGCTTTAAAACAAAATATAAGTGCAGGAAATGTAAAACGAGGTGGAAGCACCATTACACAACAAGTTATTCGCTTGTCTCGAAAAGGAAAACCGAGAACATATGCTGAGAAACTAAAAGAAATGATTCTAGCTACTCGATTAGAATTCAGATTGTCAAAAGATAACATTCTAAACCTCTATGCGAGTCATGCGCCTTTTGGCGGCAACGTTGTTGGTATTGATGCGGCTTCTTGGCGCTATTTTAATAGAAGCGCTCATAATTTATCTTGGGCAGAAAGTGCAACACTTGCTGTTTTGCCAAATGCGCCAAGTTTAATTTATCCAGGAAAAAACCAAAAACGTCTACTTGATAAACGCAACCGATTACTCAAAAAACTATTAGAAAAAGGTACTATAGACCAATTAACCTATGAACTTTCTATCGCTGAAGATTTACCTCAAAAACCATATCCATTACCACAAATTGCACCTCATCTGCTTCAAAAAATTGCAAAAAGTGAAAAAGGAAAATACGTAAAAACGACTTTAAATGTCAATCTTCAAGAACAATCGAATGCTATAGTTAAACAGCATTATAATCTTTTAAAACAGAATGAAATTTATAATATTTCGGTATTAGTTTTAGATGTTCATACACGAGAAGTATTGACTTATATCGGTAACTCACCAACAGATAAAGCCCATCAAAAAAGTGTAGATATTATAGACAAACCACGCAGCACAGGAAGTATTTTAAAACCTTTTTTATATGCAGCAATGCTCGATGCTGGCGACCTCTTACCTCATACTTTAGTGGCCGACGTACCTACACAATTTGGCAGCTACCAACCAGAAAATTATGATAAAACTTATGATGGTGCTGTACCTGCTAATGAAGCGCTTTCACGTTCATTAAACGTGCCTTCTGTTAGAATGCTTCAAGAGTTTGGATTAGACCGTTTTTACCATTATTTAAAACAGTTAGAGCTAAAGGATTTAAAATATAATGCCAATCATTATGGACTTTCACTAGTTTTAGGCGGCGCTGAAAGCAACCTTTGGGATTTGTGCAAAAGCTATGCTGCTATGGCTTCAACTTTAAATCATTTTAATGATAATTCTAGTCAGTATTTTTCCAACGAATTCATTCAACCAATATATCATTTTAATGAAACTTTAGACTTCGGAAAACTTTCTGATGAGAAAACTATTTTTGATGCTGCTTCTATCTATCTCACTTTTGAAAGCATGAAACAGGTAAACAGACCAGAAAGTGATGAAAGTTGGGAAATCTATGATTCATCGGAAGACATCGCTTGGAAAACCGGAACAAGTTTTGGTTTTAGAGATGCTTGGGCAATTGGCGCAACAAAAGATTATGTTGTTGGTGTTTGGGTTGGTAATGCCGATGGTGAAGGCAGACCTGGTTTGGTTGGCGTACAAACAGCTGCACCTATTTTGTTTGACATTTTTGATGTATTACCTAGAAGTGATTGGTTTGCAAAACCGTATGACGAAATGTTAGAAGTAAATATTTGCAAAAAAAGTGGCTATAGAGCGTCTTCTATTTGTGATGATACCGAATTGAGATACATTCAAGCGAACGGACAAAAAACTGAGCCTTGTCCATATCACAAATTGGTGCATTTAGATGCTTCAGAAAGCTATCAAGTGAATTCATCTTGTGAGCCCATTTCAAACATAAAAAACAAAGCTTGGTTTATGTTACCGCCATTGCTTGCGTATTATTACAAGAACAAAAATCCTTTTTATAAAGAATTACCACCTTTTAGAAGTGATTGCGCAGAAGTATCAGACACTCACATGGAATTTATCTATCCTAATCAGCAGAGCACTATTTTTCTGCCAAAAGATTTTGATGGTAACACCAACGAAATGATTTTAAAAGTAGCACACTCAAAACCCGAATTGAAACTCTATTGGTACCTCAATGAAAAGTTTGTCGGTACTACAAAAGACATTCACGATATGGCAATTCTACCTGAAGAAGGCGAACATACCATTACAGTTGTAGATGAATTAGGAAATGAGTTAAAACATAAAATTACAATTTCGGAGTAAGCATTTCATGGACAAATACCTATTTTTGTGTTCAAATTAAATGACACAAAAATGAGTACAATTCAATTTATACATTCTGGTTGGGCATATATAGTGCTACTTGCGCTTGTATTAGCAACCTTTAATGCATTATATAAATTCTTTGGAAATAAAGAGTTTGCTCCGAGCGATTTCAGAATTTCATTATTCACTTTAATTGCTATGCATACGCAGTTTTTAATCGGAATTATTTTTTGGTTCACAAGAGGTTATTTTGCTGAGATGAGTGTTGGTGAGGTTATGAAAAGTGATTCTATGAGAAAATTAGCTGTAGAACATCCTATAACGATGTTAATTGCTGCTGTTCTTGTAACCATTGGTTACTCTAAACACAAAAAGAAATTGGTATCTAAGCCAAAGTTTAAGATGCTTAGTATTTTCTATACTATTGCATTAATATTGGTTTTATATATGATACCTTGGAAACAATGGTTCTAAAAAAGCAAAAGGCTCAAAATTGAATTTTGAGCCTTTTTTATGTTTTAATCAGTCATTCTGAACTTGTTTCAGAATCTCAAACTACCGACACTTCGAGTAACCTCAGCGCCATCACTCAGTGTGACAATAGTTAAATTAATTATCCTTTACTTCTTTAATTAAGTAAACATACACCGGAAAGTGATCACTAAATCCACCTGTAAAAGTTCCATTACTAAAACTTCTGTGCGGATAACCTTTATATCTTCCTCTTTTATTAAACATATATGCCGGATTGTAAATACCTGCTTTCCAGAATCTAAAAGACGAATAATCATCATCAAGTAAAGGTTTTGTCATCATTATTTGATCAAACAAACTTAAAGCATCTCTATACGCTGTTGTTCCCCAACCTTTATCTGTAAACATTCTTTCATAAGGATTATAAATTCCTTTAAAAGGTACTTTCTTTTTATCCTTTTTGGCTTTTAAAACTTTCTTTACACTTTCATTAGTTGGATCATCATTTAAATCACCCATTGTAAAGATTTTCGCATAAGGATCTATAGATTGCAGTGAGTCTATAATGCGTTTATTCAATTTTGCAGCAGCAACACGTTTTGGTCTACTTCTCGCTTCTCCTCCTCTACGAGATGGCCAGTGATTTACAATTAAATGCACCAAATCTCCATCTAACTCACCACTAACTAACAATTGGTCTCTAGTTTTTATCTTCTTTCGAGAAACATCATCATAAATATTTAAAGTATGAGAACTTGTATCAATAGGCTTAAATAATGCCTTTTGATATAAAAGTGCTACGTCAATTCCTCTACCATCTGGACTTTCAAAATGAATAATGCCATAATCTTTCGCTAACAACAAAGGATCATTTACAAGATCTTCTAAAACACTTCGGTTTTCAATCTCACAAACACCAATCACTGCTGGCGAGTTATTAGCTTTATCCGCACCAATATTGGCAATAACTCTTGCCATATTCTTTACTTTCTTCTTGTAGACCTCGGCACGATTACTTTTCATTTCCATAATCGGACTTGCTTCATCATTCTTTAAAGGATCATTAATGGTATCAAATAAATTTTCTAAGTTATAAAACGCTACAGTGTGAATTTTAAATCGCTTATCTTGTTGTGCTGATAGATTTAAAGAAAACACTAAAACAATAAGAAAAATAAGGGTTTTTGATATTTTCATTTTAGTAATATTATCTAATTGTTATATCCTAGGCAAAATGCTTGCCAAAAGTATGTAATAATTATAAATAACGTACATTTGCACGCCTTAAATAACTTTAATTTAATCTACTAACAATAACAATCAATAATTAGGCATGAAAAAATGTTTTTTACTCATTCTGTTCTCAATTGCCTTTTCTTTAGCAAGTTTTGCACAACAAACCGTTGTTAAAGGAAGTGTTTTGGACGGAACAACAGGAGAACCAATTCCTGATGTAACAGTTACTATTGAAGCAACTGAGC
The DNA here is from genome assembly GCA_964517835.1 of uncultured Flavobacteriaceae bacterium. Classification (GTDB taxonomy): domain Bacteria; phylum Bacteroidota; class Bacteroidia; order Flavobacteriales; family Flavobacteriaceae; genus Winogradskyella. The sequence continues at coordinate 8,024 of CAZFEV010000012.1, forward strand.
AAACACAAAAAACGGATGCTAAAGGAGAATTTAGTTTTACACAAAATGTTCCTCTAGGAGACCAAGTGTTAAAGGTTGAAAAAGTAGGCTATGTTACTAAACGTTATCCTATTATCGTAAATGAAGGTCAAACTGTAGATATTACAGGTATGACATTAGATTTTGATACTAGTGATAAGAAAGATTTATTCATCATTTCTATTTCAGATGATAACTTAAATGGTGAAGATGATGGTTTAACAGATAATGTTTCTGGTCTTTTACAGGCCTCAAGAGATGTTTTCTTAAGTGCGGCAGCTTTTGATTTTAGCGCGGCCTTTTTCAGACCTCGAGGTTTAGACAATGCCAATGGTAAAGTACTCATCAATGGTATTGAAATGAACAAACAGTTTAACGGAAGACCACAATGGGGAAATTGGGGTGGACTTAATGATGTTCAGCGTAACCAAGAGTTTACAATGGGAACTGCTGCTAATGATTACAATTTTGGTGATTTAGCAGGTACTAACAACATTATGATGCGTGCGTCGAAATACAGACGTGGAGGACGTATTTCTTATGCTTCTGCAAATAGAAGTTACCAAGGTCGTATTATGGCAAGTTACAGTTCTGGTTTATTAGAAGGTGGCTGGTCTTACTCTATTTTAGGGTCTAGACGATTTGGTGAAGAAGGCTTTATTGATGGTACATTATATGATGCCAATTCATTTTTCGTTGCCGTTGAAAAACAAATAAACGAAAAGCACAGCCTTAACTTTACTGGAATATATGCACAAAATAGACGTGGTCGTTCTACAGCTATTACTCAGGAAATTTTTAATCTAAAAGGTAGAGAATACAACCCATTCTGGGGAATGCAGAATGGTAAACAACGTAATTCTAGAATTAGAGAGATTGAAGAACCAATCTTAATGTTAAATCACTACTGGGACATTTCACCTAAGGTGAGATTAAACAACAACATTTCTTACCAATTTGGTGAGGTTGGAAATACAAGAATAGACTTTTTTGGTGCGCGTGCCGATGCAGATGGAAATCTTTTTGGTGGAGCTAGAAACCCAACACCAGAATATTGGCAAAGATTACCAAGTTTCTTCTTAGCTAGTCCTAATCCAAGTACTGATGATTTTAGTAATGCTTACTTAGCACAACAACAATTTCAACAAGATGGTCAGTTAGATTGGAATCAATTCTATGAAGCAAATGCGCTTAATGGATACAATATTTTTGCGTTACAATCTAATGTTAACCGAGATCAACAATGGACATTTAATTCTATTATAGATGCGGAAGTTTCTGATAATATCAGAATTAATGGTAACGTTAACTTAAGATCCTTAAACAGTGAAAACTTCGCAAGAATGGAAGACCTTTTTGGAGGTCCTGGATATTTAGATGTTAACTTACCTTTCCAAGATGGTGAAGGTTTTGGACAAAGTATCGACATTTTTGCTCAAAGTAATATTAGAACGCCAAACAGAATTGTTCAAGAAGGTGATAAGTACAATTATCATTATGATATCAATGCTGAAGTCCTTTCTTCATTTGTACAAGCACAATTTAAATACAACAAGGTTGATTTTTACTTAGCAGGAACTGTATCTAACACAAGCTATCAACGTGAAGGATTTTATGAGAATGGCTATTTCCCAGATAATAGTCCTATTATCAATTCATTTGGGAAAAGTGAAAAGATAGATTTCACTAACTATGGTGTAAAAGCAGGTGCAACGTTTAAAGTTACAGGTAAGCATTTAATTGATGTTAACGGTAGTTATTTTACAAAAGCACCTGGTATTAGACAAACATTTGCTAATGCAAGACAAAACAACTTATTGGTTACAGATCTAGAAAGTGAAACGATTTCTTCAGTAGATGCAAGTTATATCTTCAGATCACCAGTATTAAAAGCGAGATTAACAGGATATTATACTAACTTCACAAATGGTACAGAAGTGAATTTCTTCTTTACTGAATCAGGAGGTAACTTAGTACAAGAGATGATCCAAAATATGGATAGACGTAACTTCGGTGGTGAATTAGGTATTGAAGCACAGGTAACACCAACTATTAAGTTAAAAGGTGCTGCAGCAATGGGTCAGTTTACTTTTACAAATAACCCAGACTTATATTTATCTTCCGACAGATATGCAGAGCTTACTTTTGAAGATGGTAAGACTAACTTAAAAGATTACCGCGTAGCTAGTGGTCCAGAACGTGTTTTCCAAGTTGGATTTGAATACCGTGACCCAGATTTCTGGAATATTGGAGTAACAACTAACTTTTTCTCTCATACTTATGTAGATCCTAGCGCTTTAAAGCGTTCAGGTGCGTTCACTCAAGATCCTGATGCTTTTGATTTAGATGATCAAATCAATCACAGCTCTAATGGTATTGTAAATATTAGCGGAAATGGTTTTGAAAACTATGATGAAGACGTTGCTAGAGAAATATTAAAGCAAGAACGATTTGAAGATTATATGTTAGTTAACATCATTGGAGGAAAATCTTGGAAAGTCGGAGATTATTTTCTTGGCTTTTTCGCAACAATAAACAACGTTTTTAGCGAAGACTATAGAACTGGTGGTTTTGAACAAGCAAGACGTTTAGATTACGGAAGTCAAGTTGAGGAAAGAACTAACGCCGGAGGACCTATTTTTGGTAACCGTTATTTCTTTGGTAATGGTACTACATACTACCTAAACCTGTATGTAAGATTTTAAAAAAAGCTATGTCAGAACAATATAATATACAAAAAATGAAAACTTTAAAAATTAACAAATTAATACTATTACTGATCGGTTTAGTGGTATTTAACAGCTGTGTGGAAGATGATGATTTCAACATTCCTAACACAAATATTCAAGAGCCAGTTTTAGATGGACCGGTAATTGAGATTAGCGATGTTCTTGGAAGATTAATACAAGAGCAAGTGAGTGAAGATGATAATGACTTCCCAAACCCTAATAATGGCTTAAATTATGAATCTGAGGTTACATATCAGTATCCTGAGGATGTTATTGAATATATGGAAGGTTACGTGGTATCTACAGATGAGGCTGGTAACTTCTTTGAAGAATTAATATTACAAGATAAGCCTGAAAATCCAACTATTGGTATTAAAGTGCCTATTGATGTAAATCCACTTTTCACGAGATATGACATTGGTCGTAAAGTGTATATTAAAGTCACTGGTTTACACGTTGGTATTTCTAATGGTGTTTTAGCTATTGGTGCTAAAGATGGTAACTTTATTAGTAGAATTCCATTCCCATTAGAGTTTGACGTAATCAAACGTTCAGCAGAAAAAGCAGACTTAGTGCCTTTGACATTAGGTTTAGATGAGTTTGATGACTCTAAAACGAACTTATTCATTAATATTCCTGATGTACAATTTAACAGAACACAAGCGTTGATAGACGAATTAAGCTTTGCTTCTGAAGGTTTTGATGAATTTGATGGTGAGCGTACTTTAGAAAGCTGTACCTCTTCTGCTTCAAGTGTATTTAGCACAAGTACTTTTGCTGATTTTAGTGGTTTAAACTTGCCAACAGGTAGAGGTAATATGGACGCTATTTTAAGTAAAAACTTCTTTGGTGATGAGTTTAATGTAGTTATTAATACTCCTGAAAGTATAGACTTTGGTGGTGTTGAAACACGATGTGATCCTGACTTCTTAGATTGTACAGGAGCTTCTGGTGGAGGTGCTGCAATATTTGAAGAAGATTTTGAAGCCTTTGGAACCTATGCATCTGAAGGTTGGGACAACATAAACATTAGTGGAACAAGTACAGATTGGTTTATTAGTAGTTTTAGTGGTAATACTTATTCTCGTATCTCTGCTTTCAACTCTGATAATAGTGAAGCCGATGTATGGTTAGTAACACCAGTGATTAATATGGATGCAACAACAGGAGAAGAATTATCTTTTGACATCCAAGCAAACTTTGATAATGGTACAAACTTATCTGTTTGGGTATCTACTGACTATGCAGGTGACCCTACAACTGCGACTTGGACAATAATAGATGCCGCTATACCTGTTGGTCCTTCAAGCACATTTGGTAGTTTTGAAACTGTAGGTCCAATCAACATTTCATGTGTTGACGGTGATGCTGTATTTGGTTTCTTCTATGAAGGTTCAGACCCAAGTGCCACAACTAGATATCACTTAGATAATGTTGTAGTTACTGGTAACTAATCACTATTTAATATTAAAAAAAGCCACATCTTTGTATAAAGTATGTGGCTTTTTATTTTCAATAATCTTTCATCTTCATAAAAAATTCTCGTAGAATTTCGTTCGAAGTGACATATATAAATGTACTTTTTACCAGATTATGTTAGACCAATTTTATATTACAATATTTAACCATTACAAAAAGAAGTTTGGCAAGAAGAGTTTATCTATTGCCCTTTTTTACATTAATTTTCTAGAACTGGCTTTACTTTTAGTAATTGGATTATTCTTTATGGCTTTTGCAACGCAGATGAAACTAACTGTAATGTCATTGCATAAGTTTTGGATACTATTCTCAATAGTTTCACTATTTATAATTTTTAAAAACTGGATGCGATTTAATGGTAAACGCCGAAACGTTCTTAATGCAAAATTAAAAGCAAAGAAAACGTCAATACTATTAATATGGCTTTTACCTATTGGGTGTCTAACCTTAGCTTTTGTCCTATTTCAGGCCATATAACAACACTCAAACTGAGATCAGTTATTCAGTAAAAAAAAACGCTATCCAATCGGATAGCGTCTCAAATATATTTTTAGAGTCTGTATTTAAGACTTCATCTCTTTTTTAGCGCAGGCTTTTTTGCACGCCGCACTACAGTCTTTCTTACTCATATCTTTGTCACCTTTTTTTGCACAAGCTTTCTTACACTCAGCACTACAAGGCTTCTTTTCTTTACTAGTACCAAAGTCTTCAACCAACTTCATATCTTTAACTTTGTACACATCTGCAACATTAGTAACTGTCTCTTCCAAAGACTCAGGTGACACCTTTGCTTCATCATACTCTACCATAGCTAATCTCTTGTCAAAATCTACTTTTGCAGACTTCACACCTTCCATTTTAGCCATTTTCTTTTCGATGGTCTTAGCACAACCCATTTCGCAAGTCATTCCTTCGATACCAAATTCTACTTTTGCATATGTGGCATTTGGGTCTAATGAAGATGCTACATCTTCCTTATTTACCTCAACATCTACAGTTTTAACTTCTGGTTGTGCATCATTTTTACAAGATGTAAAAGCCAAACCTACTATCGCGATTGCGATGATTCCTTTTAATAATTTCATCAGTATATATTTATTGATTTAAAACGTATTTAGAATTATAAAATTTCGCTAAATCTACTAAATATTGCCCTTTCTTGCGAGAGAATTAACGACTTTTGTGATTGTTTTACAGGAATATTGCATGAAAGAGCCCAACCTAAAGTGGATTTACCTCATTATTCTTTCAATTATATGGGGAAGTTCATTTATTCTAATTAAGAAGTCACTCTTAGGACTTACACCTTACCAGTTAGGTGCACTTAGAACAATCATATCTGGTGTTATATTACTCACGCTTGGGTTTAACAAACTCAAAGTCATTCCGAAGCATAAATGGAAATGGTTATTCCTATCCGGACTTTGTGGGTCATTTATTCCTGCATTTTTCTTTGCCATCGCCGAAACAGAAATTGATAGTGCTGTAGTGTCTGTTTTGAACTCTCTGGTACCCTTAAACACAATCTTATTAGGTTTTGCGGTTTTTAGAATTTCATCAACACTTCGCCAAATTACAGGTGTTGCCATCGGTTTTATTGGTACAGCAATTTTAATTCTTAAAGGTGCCGATTTAAACCCTAATCAAAATTACTTATATGCAGGTTTTGTAATTGCTTCTACATTAATGTATGCCGCTAATGTCAATATTATTAAACGTTATTTGCAAGATGTAAAACCTTTAGCTATTGCGGCTGGTAATTACTTTTTTATAGTTATACCTGCTTTTATCATTTTACTGTTTACAGACTTTTTTACAACAGAACGATTGCATCACCCAGATTTGATAAGTTCAATTATTTATGTTGTTATTCTCTCGGTCTTTGGAACCGCTTTGGCAAAATTATTCTTTTATAAGCTTGTACAAATATCAACGCCTGTTTTTGCGTCTTCTGTAACTTATATTATGCCAATTGTGGCTTTAGCTTGGGGCATTTTAGATGGTGAAGCTTTTAGTCTTATACAAGGTCTTGCCTCTTTACTAATACTTGCAGGTGTGTATTTGTCTCATAAACGTAAAACATAAAAAAAGCCGAAGCGTAAATGCTTCGGCTTTCTAAATAATATTACTATTTCTTAGTTGAAATCTTCGGCAGAAACGCCTTCATTTATTTTAACTTCTGTGGCATCAAAAGTAAATGACTGTGGTCCTGTAGTTACCTTCATAGTATGAGGAATCATAACACCATCTACTGCTTTATAATTTGAATAATCAGTGACAGTTGTAACCGATTGTCCTTGAGCCTCACTTGTAGACTCAGTTCGCATTAAGTAACCAGTAGCTACATCATAATATCTATAGGTTGCTTCTTCACCTTTCATTACCTTCACTTTATAAGCATCTTTTCCTTCAACAGATACCATACTCTCTAAAGTAATATCAGCAACATCTACTGATAACTCTGGGAATAATCCTTTTTTAGCTTTGCTAGACTCAACATCTTTTGCCTCCATAGGAATTTTTTGTCCCTGCTGCATCATGTAACCATTTTGTCCATCAAAATTTTGCTTCATTAATGTTCCCATACCTTCTGCGATAATCTCCATAGAAGATTTATTTGGTGCCATTTGCTTTTGGATTGCCTTTGGCTTAAATGGTGCGCCTGGTATTGTTACTTCGGAAATAATTAAAGTAGTATTTACGGCTTTAAGCGTCTCTTCACCACCAACTGCACTTACATATTTTTGCATCACATCAGCAGCCGTTAATCCTTCTGGTAAAGGTTTAGTAAATACTGGCTTTTCGGTTTTATTAGCATACTTATCGTAATATAAAATTGGAAGACCTGTTTTTTCTAAGTTATCAAGGACTTCACTTCCTTTACCAACAATTACAATTCTTGGATTGTCACTGATATATTTATTTGCTACTCTAGTTACATCTTCAATACTTACATCATTGATTTTTTGAAGATAAGTACTATAAAAATCCTGAGGTAAATCATTAAGTTTTATATTAAGTGCAAAAGACGCTATTGTTTGAGGACTTTCTAATCCCATAATAAAGTTTCCAACATACTTAGCTTTAGAGTCTTTTAAAAGTTGTGCATCAACAGGTTCTGTTTTAATACGCTTAATCTCATTTAAAAATTCTACTACTGCACTATCCGTTACAGCATTTCTAACTTTAGCTGAAGCATTAAAACGCCCCAATCCGTATCTACTTGCTCCTAAGCTTGAATATGCCCCATAAGTATATCCTTTATCTTCTCTTAGGTTTTTAAATAAGTAACCTGATCCGCCACCACCAAGGATGTTATTAGTCATTAAAGCAGCATGATAATCTTCATCACTCATTTTTAAATCTACATTATTAGTCACATAAATACTTGACTGTGTAGAACTTGGATTATCCACAAAATTAATTTGAGCGTATTGTGCATTTGGCGCAGCTGGTTGTAACGGTATATCAATTTCTACTGCATTATCCCATTCACCAAAATACTTTTTTACCTTTTTCTTTACATCTTTAAATTCTACATCACCTATAACAACTAAATATGCATTGCTAGGATTAAAGTATTTCTGATAGAAGCTTAATACATCAGAGAAGGTTACATTATTAATGGTTTCCTCTGTTACATACTCACCATAAGCATGATTTTTTCCATAAGCTAAAACTCCTCTTACTCTACTGCTTATTGCATCTACATTCTTTTCATCTTGTTTAAGACCCTCAATAAGTTTTTCTTTCTCTTTTTTAAACTCTTCTTCAGTTAATAAAGGGTTTAATGCTGCATCAGCCATTAATTCTAAAATACGATCTGCGTACTTTGAAAGAGAACTTGCATATCCTCTAGAAAAGCCAAAACTTAAATTAGCACCCAAGAAGTCAATTTCTTCATTAAAGTCGTCTTTTGAAATTGATGTTGTACCATTTCCTAACATCGCACCAAGTATGCTTTCTATACCTGCTTTATCACCTGTAGTAATCGGGTTATTATCTATTCTTAAAGAATAAGACACTCTTGGTAGCTTGTGATTTTCTACAACTAAAACCTGCAATCCATTTTTTAAACTAAACTCTTTTGGAGTGTCTAAATTTATTTCTGGCTCAGGTCCAGATTTAGGCATTTGAGATCTATCTAACTGCGCATGCAATCCTAAAGACATAAATGTAAATAGGATAAATGCTAAAGCCTTTGTATTCATTTTATATACTAGTTTCATTATTCTTCGTCTTTTTTAGGTAGGTATTCTAATTCTACTCTCTGATTTGGACTTAAATACTTTTTAGCCACATCTCTAATCTCTTCTCGTGTAATTGATCTGTATATCTCTATTTCTTCATTAATAAGATTCACATTATCATATAATAAGTAATAGGTTGCTAAAGATCCTGCAATACCTTCAACGCTAGAATTAGAATTTACAAATTGATTTTCAAACTGATTTATCAATTTTTGGTGATCTCTTTCAGAAATTAATTCTGTTTGCATTTTTGCTATTTCTTCATCCATTTCATCTAATAAAGTATCTAATGTTACTTCTCCCATTGGGATTGCAAAAAGTGCAAAAACATTATAGTCCATTTGACCTAAATTAATGGCCTGAACTGCTAACGCTTGTTTTTGTTCATCTACAATTTTCTTATACAATACAGAGCTTTTTCCTCCACTTAAATATGAAGAAATCATATCTAGTATATAAGCATCTCTTGTACCAAAACCAGGTGTGCGATAGGTAGCAATTATTGCTGGTACTTGAATATTAGGGTCATAAGCTTGCGCTTTGATAGTCTCAGTTATAGGCTCTTCCATAGGGAAGTTTCTTTCTGGTACTGGTCTACTTTTTACTTCACTAAAGTACTGCTTCACCAATTCTTTCGTTTCAGCCGTGTCAAAATCACCAGCAACAATTAGAACCGCATTATTAGGCCCATAATAATTCTTGAAGTAATCGTAAAATTCTTCTAAAGTAGAAGCATCTAAGTCTTCCATGTATCCAATATTTGGGTACTTGTATGGATGTACGTTAAATAGATTTTTACTAATTTCTTCTAAAGCCTTACCATAAGGAGCATCATATCGCTGACGCTTTTCTTCCTTAACAACCTCATTTTGTGTATCTACACCTACCTGATCAATAACTGGATGCAACATACGTTCAGACTCTAACCATAAACCCAACTCTAATTTGTTAGATGGGAATATCTCGTAGTAATAGGTTCTATCCTGTGAAGTGTTTGCGTTAAATGTACCGCCATTAGCAGGTATAATTTTCATAAACTCACCTCTTTCGATATTTTCAGAACCTTCAAATAAAAGGTGTTCGAAAAAGTGTGCAAAACCAGTTCTTAAACCTGTTTCTGGTTTTCCACCAAGGTCTTTTCCTCCTACGTCATACATTACAGATGTAATGACAACTGGAGCTGAATTGTCTTGATGTAAAATTACATGAAGACCATTATCTAAATCGAACTCTGTGAACTCTACTTGTTGCGCATTGGCTTGAAAACCAATAAAAGCAGACAGAGCTAATGTAAATAAGCTTTTTCTCATTAGTATTAATCTTTAAATTTTAAAATAGTTTTAGTGTTTGTAGTGCTTAAGTGCTTATTGTTACACTAAGCCCCACAAAAATAGAAAAGTAGGTTTCATTTTAACATAATTAAATGTGAAAACTTTAATAATTTAAAATCTTCAATAAAAACTACTTTTCTCAGTAGAGACAAAAAGAATGCCAAATCGCCCCAAAAGCCCTAAAACATTTGTAGATTAAGAATTTAGGAGTATATTTGCATCCGCTTTCTGAGAAAAGGAAGTATGTAATTAAACACAAATTAATAAAAACGTTACGCTATGTACGCAATTGTAGAGATAGCAGGGCATCAATTTAAAGTTGAAAAAGACCAAAAAGTTTTTGTTAACCGTTTATCTACAGAAGAAGGTAAAAAAGTATCTTTTGACAACGTTCTTCTGATAGGAAATGGTAACGATGTTACTTTAGGCGCCCCAGCTATAGACGGAGCACAAGTAAGTGCAAAAGTCTTAAAGCACCTTAAAGGTGATAAGGTAGTAGTTTTCAAAAAGAAAAGACGTAAAGGTTACCGTGTAAAAAATGGTCACAGACAAGCCTTAACAGAAATCGTAATTGAAGGTATCACTGCTTCTGGAGCTAAGAAAGCTGCTCCTAAAAAAGAAACAAAGTCAACTCCTGAAGTTGCTGAGGACACTCAAGACTTAAGTAAGATGACTGTAGCACAATTAAAAGAGATGGCTAAAGCTAAAGGAATTGAAGGTATTTCTTCTATGAAGAAAGCTGACTTAATTGCTGCTTTAAGCTAGAATATTAACAATATAAAACCTTAAGACAATGGCTCATAAGAAAGGAGTTGGTAGTTCTAAAAACGGTAGAGAATCAGAATCGAAACGCTTAGGTGTTAAAATTTTTGGTGGACAAGCTGCTATCGCTGGGAACATCATCGTAAGACAAAGAGGTAATACACATCACCCAGGTGAAAACGTATACCAAGGAAAAGACCACACTTTACACGCTAAAGTTGATGGTATCGTACAGTTTACTAAGAAAAAAGACAATAAGTCTTATGTTTCTATAGCTCCATTTGAAGCTTAAGAAATCAATTCTTAAACATATCATGAAACCCTTTCTATTACAGAAAGGGTTTTTTTATTACAATAAATTCACTTTTACCTTGTTCTGTATAAAACCATCATTAATGAAATCATTCATATCTTCCATATGCCTACTGTTCTTAATTAATAGTTGTAAATCTTCATTAACTAAAGCAGAATTAATACAAGAAAATAACATTCTTAAAGAACGAATCTTAGAACTTGAAAGCACAAATAATCAAGACCTTAAAGCAGCTGTTGAATTAAAAAAAATGAATGTAGTTTATAGAGGTCTTAACAACCCAATTTATATATCTAAACCCAATGCTGTCTCTTTTGAAGCTTCTGCTCCGGGTCTTAAAAAAATTGATAGTTTAGGCAACTATAAATTTAGTCCTGGAAGAGGAAGAACAGTAGATATCATAATTAAATCAAAACTTAATAATGGTGATACTTTAACTGAGAAAAAGACTTTGAGAATTAAGGACATTGGACTAATTTACATTACAGTTAATAATATTGGATGTGGAACTAAGTGTATTGTACAACTGACAAAAGAAGAATTAATGAATATTAAAGTAGGTGTTAAAGCAATTGACTTTTTGTTTGATTGGAAATTAAAAGTTAACGGCTTTAAAATTCATTTTCAAGATAACTCCTATAACATAGAAGGAAACCTTATCGATAACCAAACAAAGCATAAAATCAAAAACTTAAAAAAAGGTGATCGGGTAATTATTTATGACATAAAATCAAAAATTCAAAAAGGCGGCACGCACATTAGATATAAAAACCCTGCACCAGTAATCATAAATATTGTTGACTAAATATGAAGATTTCGTCAGTTTTTTTTACCAATTTAAACTCAAAATCATCTCAAAATGAAACACTTACTTTTACTTCTCACTGTCTTTTTGACTTTTAATTGCGTAGCTCAGTCAAAGGCTAAAGGTTGCAAAATTGAACTTAAAAAAGAACACATAACAACCGAAAAACTTACTAGTGTTTGTGAATTTTTATAAGATAAAGCGATTACAAGTTATAAGGTTAAAGTGCGAGGTAAACGCACACTCTCTTTGACTGGCGATTTAATTAGTAAAAAAGCACAACTTTATATTTCTAATGCTGAGATTGGTGATTACATTACAATTTTTGATATTAAAACCAAACTAGATGAAGACCTACCACCAATTGTTATTACTTTGATAGAATAACATTTAAACTATTTCCATCTTCTTTAATAAAAAGCTGGCATTCATGTTTTGACAAATGCCTTTTTTTAGCTTGTAGTCAAAGTAGAGTTCGTCATTAACAATTTCGGCATCAAAATAATAGTTCTTTACTTCTTCTAACTCTTCTGTAATTTCACAGAGACTTAAATCATGTGTAGCAATTATACCTGTAGCATGACCACTTACTAATTTTTCGACAAACTTTCGAGACCCTATGGCTTTATCTGTGCTGTTTGTCCCTTTTAATATTTCATCTAAAATGATAAAATAAGGTTCTTTAGCAATAGCATCTACAATAAACTTAAGTCTAGTTAATTCGGAAAAGAAGTAACTACTATCATCAGTCAAAGAGTCGCTAGTACGCATACTTGTAATCAATTTTACAGGTGAATACTTACTAGAAGAAGCACATACTGGTAGACCTACATTGGCCATAATTATATGTAGTGATATGGTTCTGAGGAATGTACTTTTACCTGCCATATTTGCACCAGTTACAATAAAAAACTGTTGGTTCTCAATAAGCACATCACTAGTAATACGCTTATTTTCATGCAGCATCGGATGGCCTAAATCTTTTGCATTTATGGTAGCCTGCATTTCTACAATCTCAGGATAACTAAACTTTTGATGATTAAAAGCGTAAGTACCCAAACTATTAAACGCATCAAAAAATGTGACCACTTCAAACCAATCTTCAACCTTATCTGCATGAGCTTCTATCCAGTTTTCAATTCTATAACTGTTTCGTATATCGGTAAGAAGATAACCGTTTCCAAATATGGCTCCTATCAGATTATTTCTATTGTCTAAAGCGTCTAAATACTTTGAAAATTGTTTAAATATTTCAGAGGCTTTTTGAGTTTTAGATTCAATTTTTTGTTGTTTCTCTTTAAGTAACTCTGAAGTAGATTGTTTCTGCTCTATTTGCTCTAGTAAAGTTGAATATTGCTTAAACGTATCTTTTACTTTGTCACAATTAGCTGATAATACATTGATTTTTTTGAGATAGATACCCGTAATACCAAGACCAATAAATAACCAGTATCCAAAAAAAGAAATAGGCATGAACTCAAGAATCGTTAAGACGAGCAAAAGCACTGATGCAAGAGCAAAAACAATAGACAAACTTAATGCATAACTCGGTGTGAATCGTTTATGAGATTTTAACCAGTTTATAATCTGACTGGCTGGTGTTTCAGTTTCAATCAATTTACCTTTAGCGCCATAAAGTTGTAACCAGTCTATATTTTCAGACAATTCTTTGATAGCATCTTGCTTATCTAAAATACGCGCTGTGTCATTAGCTTTCAATAGACTTGCTAACTTCTGGGAACCTTCAGATAGTGACGTTCTATTTGTGTATTGGTAGAAAGATCCTTCACCAAAAAGATCTACATCATAGCTGTAAAAATGCTTAGGATCATGAAATTGATTTCCATTTGGTCTAAAAGCATACTTACCATCACCAATGAGAAGCTCTTCCTCATTAATTAGTAATAACGCTTTGTTAAGCTCTAGTTCGGATTTCTTATCTGTAAATTTGGAAATGGATACCGCAAACAATGAAATCCCTAAAATTGATATGACAGCAACTAACCATAATGTATGAAATGAAAAGTAAATACCTATCGCTGCCACAACAAAAACCAACAGTCTTACGGTACTGAGAATAACAAGCTGCTTCTTTAAAACACTGATGTGTTTCTTATACGATTTAACCTTTGCTTTGTATATTGAATTGGGATGATTCATGACTAAAATTAAGAAGTAAAGAAACAAAAAATCCCAAGATTAGTCTTGAGATTTTATTTGATAATTCTATTTTTACTTTAGATTGTCACGATTATTTATATTCTTAAACTTAATTGTAAATTTAGAACCCTTATCATAGGTATAATCTACTGAGCCACCAAGTTGAGCTGCCAAACTACTAACGAGTACCATTCCTAAACTTTCAGATTCATCGACGTTAAAACCTTCTGGTAAACCTTCACCATTATCTCTAACCATTAACTCATAAAATTCATCATCGCTTAGCTTACTTACACTAATCTGAAGAATTTTATTGTCGCCATGTAAGGCATACTTATAGGCGTTTGTTAGAAGCTCATTTACAATTAACCCTATAGGTACAGATGTATCTAAATCGAAACTGTATTTAGGAATGTCAATAATTACTTCAGGATGATGAGTGTCTGCAAACATTGAAGAAATATCATTCACCAAGTCATTTATGAACGTATCTATTTCAAATAAGAAATGGTCATTACCATATAATCGTTTATGGGTTAATGCCATGGTATGTATTCTGTTTTTGCTATCTTCTAGAAGTGCACGTGCCTTTTCATTATCTATAGACATAGATTGAATATCTAAAATACCCGAAATCATATTAAAGTTATTCTTAATTCTATGATGGATCTCTTTTAACAGCCAATCTTTTTCTTTGTCTTGCTTTTCTATAAGTTCGTTTCGTTCTTTTAATTCTCGTTTCTGCCTAATATTTCTGAAGTATAGGAAGATTAAAAGCGCATTAGATATTAAAGCGCCAATCGCAGATATGGTATATATCTTAGTTTTATCCTTTTCAAACTCTAGTTCTTTCTCCTTTTCCTTTAACTCTTGTTCGGACTTAAAACTTTGGATAGAATTTGATAAATCTTGAGAATAAATATCTTCTCTTAAATTCAAAGTTTCCTTAAACTTCCTTATTGACTCTTTAAGGTAGCCTTTATATTCTAACAAAATAGCATTATACCGTACTAAACCATAATAAGAACTTGGGTCTAAGTAGTTTTTTCCTTCTTCTTCAGTTTTTTTAACAAAGTCAATAATATCTGTAGCCTGAAATTGCTCTAATATTTCCTTTTCTAAAGGGCTGTCTTTTTCGAGTGTTCGTAGTAAAAATGAATAACTCTGAAAACTTGCAACTTTCATAGAAGGGTCATTAAACATACCATCTAATAGCGCTTTAGCTTGATCCTCTAGGTTACCTTTAAAAATGTATGCGTCGGTTAGTTTTTCTAAGGTCTCAGTATATATAATTGTTTTCTCTGATAGGTTTTTTTCTATATCAATACTTTTCTCAGCCGAAGTAATGTAACCATCAATATCATGATCATAAATAAGAAAATCACACAAATAGGTTCTATAAATCGCTTCTAACGGTTTATTACCTATTTGCTCAATTTCAACCAATCTTTTTAAAATATCTGCTTTACCTGTTAGGTCTTTTTCAATAACTTTTAAAATGATTTCATGCACATCAAAATATAATTGTGCAATATGGTAATTAGGGTCATCTTCACTAAAGGAAGTAATATAATCCTGTAACCTTTCATTTTCATGTGTTGCTTTATCAATTTTAGCTATATCTCTTAATCGATGAATATAAATCCATTTGGTTATGACATAATCTATATCTATCTGGCTACCAGTTGGTTCTTTAAGATTTTCTATATAATCAAAAAACCATTTATCTCTAGAGTTAAATTGCGCCTTAAAAATACTACTAGCAAATCGTCTATAGTCCTTGTAAGTCGCTTGGTCTTTTGCAATCGCTTCTAAGGATCTTGTGTATGAGGCTAAATCCTCCTTAAGATCGGGTATTAAAAATAATGCAGAATCATAATTACGTTGAAGAATATGGTCTTCTATGCGCATAACGTCCTTATAATTATTGTCTGTCTGTGCATTCAAAAAAATACAGACAAATGCCAACAAAATTGTTAAGAATTTGATTTTCATAAGGGTTTAATAAGCGATACATGGCAATTTAGCATAAAACCATCCTAAATACCTTATCATTTGTCAATAAAAAATCTATTCATTTTCAACAGCTAGTCTCTTATTAATATCCTTAAATTCTACGATAAAATTGGCTCCATTATCGTAAAAATAAGACAAGCTACCTTGTAGTTGCTGTGCGAAACTATTTACTATGACCATTCCCAAGCTTTCGGAGGTATGCACATCAAAACCTTGATCAAGTCCTTTACCATTATCCTTCACTTTTAATTGGTAACTATCATTTGAAGTTTTAGTAACACTAATGGTTAACTCAGGTTTTTCAGTATCTAAGCCATACTTAAAAGCATTAGTCACCAACTCATTAATAATTAAACCAATTGGGACTGAAGTATCAACACCAAAAGTATATTTTGGAACCTTCACTGTAATATTAGGGTTTTTTACATCCTGAAACATGCAAGAAATATCCTTGACTAAATCTTTAACAAAAATCTCAAAATCTAATGAAATATCATCGTTCTTATATAGACGTTGATGTGTTAAAGCCATGGTTTTTATTCTGCTTTTACTGTCTTCAATAAGTGCTAAGGCATCTTCATCTTTAATGAACGAGGATTGAATTTCTAGAATTCCTGAAATAGTGTGAAAGTTATTCTTTATTCTATGATGTATTTCTTTAAGTAACCATTCCTTTTCTTTCTCTCTTTTTGCGATGGCCTTCCTTTGTCTGTTTATTTTCTTGTTCTTCCTTTTTAATTTGATCTTTTGCCTTTTAATTCTATGATAAGTCAGCACCAATAAAATTGTTGATATTAATGCCAAAGATGCTACTGCTATATAAAGTATTTTTTGAAACTTTTGATTTTCAATTTCTTTGTTTTTTGACAATTCAAGATTCTCTAACTCTAAGTTTTTAATTTCTTTATAAAACTTTTTGTCTCGATTGTGGTTTTTGGTTGAATCTGAGTATTTAAGAAAGAGTTGGAGATACTTTTTAGAATTGTTTACATCTCCTTTATCAAGATAAACTTTAGTTAAGACTTCGGCTATATTGTCTTTTTTAGAAACTTCTGACGTAAGATAAGCCTTCTCTAAATGAAAAATTGATTTATCTAATTGATCTGTTTTTGCATAAATTTTACCATAGGTAAAATTAATATCGGTTTCTAGGAATAAATCTTCTTCGTAAGCTTTGAGTAAATTTTCTGATTGCTTATTTAACTCTATTGCTTTATCATATTCACCCTTATTAAAATAAATCGTGGCTAGTGTATTTTTTACATAGGCAACATTATAATCATCCTCATTTATCAATTGCATTGATCTATTCGCATAATTTAGAGCCTTATCGTAGTCACGATACTTAATATAAAGAAGTGATAATTGATCAGCGGCTTCAGCCTCTAGGCTTGTATCATTAGCTTCAAGAGAAATGTCTATTGCCTTGAAATAGTAAGATTCAGCTTCTTCAAAATCGTCTAATTCGGCAAAAATATTTGCGATGTTTACATGTGCTGCAGCTGCGGCATTTTTATCTTCTCGATTGATATCAACTTCAATGACCTTTTTATACGATTTTACCGCTTTTAATAGATCCGAGTTATAATAATGTATCATCCCTTGGACATTGTGCGCAGCGGCTACTCTAGAAAAATGAGCATTTAATTCAATAACCTGATCGGTAAGCATCAATGCGTCTTCATACTCCCCTTTAAAAACTTTAGCTACTGCGATTTTAATTATCCCTGAAGAATACC
Organism: uncultured Flavobacteriaceae bacterium; assembly: GCA_964517835.1. Lineage (GTDB taxonomy): Bacteria > Bacteroidota > Bacteroidia > Flavobacteriales > Flavobacteriaceae > Winogradskyella. The sequence goes on from CAZFEV010000012.1 coordinate 25,626, forward strand.
CGTAATCGTAATCTATTTCTTTAGATAAAGTCTTTATTTTCTCCCCAACGATTATAGCACTATCAATATCTACATACCAATAATGAGTAGCCAATTGATCATAATAATCGATTTGCTTTTCTTTGGAAGAAGCTGTATTAATAAGATTTAAAAGACTATCCGAAACTTTTTGCTGACCATGACTACTAAAAGGTAGACTACCTAAAACTATTATTAGGTATAACCATATCATATTTATAGAAGTAGTCTTTATCATTAAGTAAGGGCCACAAAATGGTAAGCAAAGTTATAACTTAAAACTTCAGCCCTTCTTATCATATAATAATAAAGCATTGAAGATCAACGGTTATTTCGCTCAATACATCTAATCTTCAGTTTAGACCTTTAAATTTCACAAAGACTGTGAACTTATTCATATACTCGTAATCAAAAGGTCCTCTAAGGGTTATATAAATAATAAAGGCCTAGACAGATATTGTCTAGGACTTTAATTTATTCTTATTAGGTAATAGAAATTACACTAAGGTCGCCTTTATATGCTCTCTATTCATTCTGGCAATATTCTCTAAAGAAATACCTTTTGGACATTCTACTTCACAAGCACCAGTATTTGTACAGTTTCCAAAACCTTCTTCGTCCATTTGCTTCACCATATTTAATACACGGTCCGTTGCTTCTACTTGTCCTTGTGGTAGCAGTGCAAACTGTGATACCTTTGCAGACACAAATAACATAGCAGAAGAGTTTTTACAAGTTGCTACACATGCACCACATCCTATACAGGTAGCTGCATCAAAAGCCTTATCCGCGTTTTCTTTTTCAATTGGAATAGCATTTGCATCTTGTGTATTACCAGAGGTATTTACAGAAATAAATCCACCTGCTTGCTGAATTCTATCAAAAGCTGTTCTATCTACGATTAAATCTTTAATCACCGGAAATGCCTTTGCTCTCCAAGGCTCTATATATATAGTATCACCATCTTTAAAACTTCTCATGTGTAATTGACAAGCCGTAATTTTGGTTTGAGGCCCATGAGCTCTACCATTAATATATAAAGAACATGTACCGCATATACCTTCTCTACAATCGTGATCGAAAGCTACAGGTTGCTCACCTTTTTCAATTAACTCTTGATTCAACACATCTAACATCTCAAGAAAAGACATGTCAGGTGAAATATTGCTTATAGGATAATCAACTATTTGACCCTTATCATTAGCATCTTTTTGACGCCATATTTTTAACGTTAAATTCATCATAGCTTTTTTTATTTGTAACTTCTCTCTTTCACTTCAATATTGTTGTACTCTAATGGTTCTTTATGATGAACGGCCTCACTTGGCTGTCCTTTATACTCCCATGCTGATACATATTGGTATTCTTTAACACGTAAGGCTTCTCCACCTTCGGTTTGATACTCTTCTCTAAAGTGACCACCAGCAGATTCATTGCGCTCTAAGGCGTCTTTAGCAAATAACTCACCTAATTCTAGGAAGTCTGCTACGCGACCTGCTTTAGCCAATTCTTCATTGTATTCATTTTCAGTTCCTGGAACAAACACGTCCTTGTAGAACTCTTCTCTTAATGCTGCTATTTCGTCTATGGCCTCTTTAAGCTCCTTTTCATTTCTCGCCATACCACATTTATTCCACATGATTTTACCTAAACGCTTATGGAAGTGATCTACCGATTTTGTTCCTTGATTATTTATTAGCTTATTAATGTTATCTCTAACATTTTTCTCAGCCTCTTCAAACTCGGCTGTCTCAGTAGAAATTGGTCCTGTTCTTATATCATGAGACAAGTAATCACCAATTGTATATGGTAACACAAAATAACCATCTGCTAGACCTTGCATCAATGCAGAAGCTCCAAGACGGTTAGCACCGTGATCTGAGAAATTTGCCTCACCAATAGCATATAAACCAGGAACAGTAGTCATCAAATTATAATCTACCCATAATCCACCCATAGTGTAATGTACTGCAGGGTAAATCATCATTGGTGTTTCATATGGGTTTTGATCTACGATTTTTTCGTACATCTGGAATAAGTTACCGTACTTATTCTCTACAACCTTCTTACCTAGATCTGTAACTACTTTCTTGTCATCTACATCAAGCCCTTTAATGTAGGCTTGCTCCTTACCATATCTTTCTATGGCTGAAGCAAAATCTAAATATACTGCCTCACCTGTCTGATTAACACCATATCCTGCATCACAACGCTCTTTAGCTGCTCTAGATGCAACATCACGTGGTACTAAGTTACCAAAGGCAGGATAACGACGTTCTAAATAATAGTCTCTATCTTCTTCTGCCAATTCTGTAGGCTTTAAACTCCCATTTCTAATGGCTTCAACATCCTTTTTGTGCTTAGGTACCCAAATACGACCATCATTTCTTAGAGATTCTGACATCAATGTTAATTTTGACTGATGATCTCCAGAAACCGGAATACATGTTGGGTGAATTTGAGTGTAACAAGGATTTGCAAAGAATGCACCACGTTTGTGAGCTTTCCATGCGGCTGTGACATTACTTCCCATCGCATAAGTTGAAAGATAAAATGCATTTCCGTATCCACCTGTACCTAAAACAACTGCGTGAGCAGAATGTCTTTCTATTTCACCTGTCACTAAGTTTCGTGCTATAATTCCTCTGGCTTTACCATCTACAATTACAACATCTAACATTTCATGACGTGTATACATTTTTATTTTACCACGACCAATTTGTCTGTTCATTGCTGCGTAAGCACCAAGTAACAATTGCTGTCCTGTTTGACCTTTTGCGTAGAACGTTCTTGATACTAAAACACCTCCAAAAGAACGGTTGTCTAGTAATCCACCGTATTCTCTTGCGAAAGGAACACCTTGCGCCACACACTGGTCAATAATATTTGTAGAAACCTCAGCAAGACGATACACGTTTGCTTCTCTAGAACGGTAATCACCACCTTTTACAGTATCATAAAATAATCTGTATGTAGAATCACCATCACCTTGATAGTTTTTTGCAGCGTTAATTCCTCCTTGTGCAGCAATAGAGTGCGCACGTCTTGGGGAATCTTGAAAACAAAATGCTTTTACATTGTATCCTAACTCGGCAAGTGTTGCTGCTGCAGAACCACCTGCTAAACCTGTACCAACAATAATCACGTCTATAAGTCGCTTGTTAGCTGGGTTAACTAGGTTAATATCGTTTTTATGCTTTGTCCATTTATCCGCTAAAGGGCCTTCTGGTATTTTAGAATCTAATATTGACATAGTAATTTTTTTTAATGTGTAAAGTGATGATAAACTGCAATAAAAATGAAAAGCGCAGGTATACCAATAGAATATACTTTACTAAATCCTTTAAGACCTTTTATATACTTATTGTTTGCACCAATTGATTGGAAAGATGAATTAAAACCATGAAGTAAATGTAAGGCTAACAACACAAAACAAACTGAATAAAAGACCACACGCCATGGGTCAACAAATTTTGCTCTTAATTCTTCGTAATATCTAAATCCGGATTCAGCAATGTTAGGATCTTTAAGACCACTCATATCTCCTTCAATATACTTCACAGTCATCTCATGAACCCAAAAATCGTACATGTGTAAAAATAAAAATGCCAAGACTACAATACCTGTTAACAGCATATTTCTTGACATCCATGTAGAATTATCTTTGGCAGAGTTACTAGCATATTTTACACCACGCGATGCTTGGTTTTTTGCTTCTAAAACAAATCCCATAACAAAATGGAAAATGACACCTACAATTAAAATAGGTTGCATTAAACCTTGAACAAGTGGATTTGTCCCCATAAAATGGGATAAATCATTAAAAAGTTCTTCACTGAATACAGATGTGAAATTAATGGAAACGTGCATTACAAGAAAAACCATTAGAAAGAGTGCCGAAAGTGCCATGGCAAACTTTCTACCAATTGAAGAATTTAAAATTCCGCTCATTATTGATAAATAGTTATGTTAGTCGAGCAAAAATACAGTAGAATGCGCGGTTTAACAACTGACTAATGTCATAAATGTTTATTTAGAATGGTTATAATTAATCTGCCGAATCTTGAAAATTCTAATGGTTTATTTGAGGATAAGCACCTCCACACGTCTGTTTCTTGCTCTTCCTTCAGCGGTTAAATTGTCATCTATAGGATTTGACTCGCCAAGACCCTCAATATCAATTCGATCTTTTGAAATTCCGCTATCAGCCAAATAATTTCTAACCGCACTTGCTCGCATGTAAGACAGTCTTCTGTTAGCCTCATAACTTCCTGCACTGTCCGTATGGCCAACAATTTTAAATCTTGTATCAGCTGGTTCTTTGGTCAAAATCTTTACAAGCTCTTGTAAGTGTATATATGTGTCTTGCTTAAAGTTATAATTACCCGATTCAAATTTAATTTTGCTTGCTATTAACTCTACATCTTTGCGCTGAGTATCCGTATCAGTGACGTCTGTATCTGCCTCAGTATTTTCAGTTTCTGAATTATCTGCTGGAGCTAATGGACAACCATTATTTGCCGGATCTCCTTTTATTTGCGGACAATGATCAGCACTATCTATAACGCCATCTCTATCTGAATCTATCAACGGGCAACCAAAATTAGAAGGTAAACCAGAAGTTCTCGGACAATAATCCTTATCATCAGGCACACCATCAGAATCTGAATCTTTAATTACTGTTTCGGTTTCATCACTTTTGTTTCTTTCCTTTTTAGGTTTTTTCAACCCTAAATCAATGAGTACACCAAAAGAGTATAAGAAATGTGAAGATTCATATTGACTCTGAATGTCGCCTAATATATTCTTTACCGTAGCATTAAAATCGAGACCAAATCGGTCTGACAACCACACAGAAACACCAGCACCATAGTTTAAAGTAAAAGTACCTTCACTTATCTCAAAATAACCTGCACCAGCATTACCATAAAAATCAAGATAAGACAATCCTTCACCAAAATTCAAGAGTTCATTAAAATACACTTTGCCATTAACATCAAAAGCAAAATATATCTGACGCTCTTCAACTGTAATTCCATCAATGACACCTTCAAACGGTTCCCAATTATTTACACTACTTGTCGCATTTACACCAAAAATTCTATTGATTCTTTTTTCAATTCCAAAAGTGAGTGGCAATGACCCAAAAGCATTTTCGTTAACAAAAGGAATACCGTTAATTGCTTCTCTTGCGCCACGACTATCTACAACGTTAACACCAGCCTTAAAAATCCATTCATCGTAGGTTTTACTTTTTTCTTGAGTTAATCCTAGTTGAGAGCTTACTAGAAAAACAAGAATAATTACTTTTTTCATACGTGATTGTATTAATTTCTGTTGCTAATTACAATATATTAATTATTCAACAAACATTTGAGTTTCAAAACTTTCTATTTTCACTGAATAATTACCTTTTGGTAAATAATATTTACCATTACTTGCCTTTTTAATCACCAAATCGTCGTTTTCTTTCATTAATGCCTTTCTGCCTTTTTCGGTAATTGTTAGGTCATAATCTACATAGTTAAACCCTTTGTCTGCTTTAACTTTTATTACTTTTAATTCTACTCCTTTTTCAGATAAGATTTTAATTGTTTTTTCTCCTGATGATTTACTATAAAATTGAATAGTTTTCTGAGGTTCATAGGCATCTAACCACTTACTCCAAGAACTTCCCCATCGGCTAGAATACTTAATAGGCATTATATCAAAAATCGTGATAGGCTGTGATTTTAATTTATTAATATCGTATTGTAATGGCGTAACATTGGTTTTATAAATACTTCTACCATGAGTCCCAAGCAATACATCATTAGCTTCTGTTTGTAGCACAATATCATGAACGGCAACATTTGGCAATCCGTTAGAAAATGCTTCCCAACTTGCTCCCATATCAAAAGACACATATGCGCCATTATCTGTACCTACATACAATACCTTTTCATTGGTTGCATCTTCTTTAATGACATTAACTGGTGATGCCGGTATGCCTTGTCCAATACTCTTCCATGTAGTTCCATAATCTTCACTCATATAGACATAGACACTAAAATCGTCCCATCTGTAGCCGTTTAAAGTGACATAAACACGTTCTTTTTTATGCTGTGAAGCCACAACTCTACTTACCCATAAGTCTTTAGGTAATCCTGAAAGGTTATTCCAATTGCTTCCACCATTTCGGGTTACTTGCACTAAACCATCATCACTTCCTGTATAGATTAATCCAAACTGAAAAGGACTTTCACTAATAGAGGTTAGTGTACCATAGGCGACATTTCCTTTTTTACCGCCATTAGTTAAATCATCACTAATGGCTTCCCAATCATCACCTTGATTCATGGAACGCATCAGTTTATTACCTCCTAAATACAAAATATCTTGATTGTGGGAAGATAGCAAAATTGGGGTTTGCCAATTGAATCTGTAAGGTGTTTCACCTAGTGTATGTTTTGGTTGAATGTATTTCTGGTCTTGAGTTTCGAGATTGAGTCTGTAATACGTTCCGAATTGAAAACCAGTATAGACAATATTAGAATTTCTATTATCAATTTGAATTTGCATGCCATCGCCACCCATTATCATTTCCCATGGGTATTGACCACGTTGATGCCAACCTTTGTCTTCACGAGCGTTGTGCGCTCCTTTCCAAACTCCATTATCTTGAAGTCCTCCATACACATTATAGGGTTGTTCATAATCTACATTTATAGCATAAAATTGACCAACTGAAGGTGAATTGTTCTTTATCCAATGTTCACCATCATCATAAGTGATATTGACTCCACCATCATTTCCATTTACCAAATGATTAGGATCTTTAGGATTTATCCATAACGCATGATGATCGGCATGTACATTTTCTGCACTGATTGAAGTAAAGCTCTTTCCCCCATCTTTAGATTTTAATATCGGAACACCATAAATATAAATGTCATTATCATCAACTGGTGACACATGAATATGTCCAAAGTAATAACCGTAACTAAAATACACGCCATCTAAATAGTCATCGTGAGTTTTCTTCCAGGTTTTCCCACCATTGGTACTTTTATAAACCTCAGCACCAATTACTGGCGTATCAAATAGCATAGAATTTGCATCTTCAAGGTATTTCGCCAAATCAACTGGCTTTGCCTTATCGTTGCTAATCATATCTTTTACATGAGATGCCGTATATGTTCTAGGGAAACCATTTGATCTTAAAAATCTGTTGAGGCTTTTATCTGTCAATGCCAAGAATTCATCTTTTGACATACTCTTGAAGTCTTCTTTTGTTAGACCTTCATTTCCATCAGATGTTTTACCCTTTTCTTGCGGACGCCTAAACTGATTGTCGTGTACCGCATACACCACATTATCATTAAACACTGCGACACCAATCCTACCAACTCCTTCGCCGGTTGGGAAACCGCTTTTTTCGGTAGATACTTTTTCCCATGTTTCACCAGCATCTGTACTTTTATAAATGGCAGAATTGCTACCGTTTCCTTTAAAATTCCATGCTTTTCTATCTTTAGTCCAAGAGGTGGCATACATTACATTATAATTACTTGGACTACACTGCAAATCAATGATGCCACTCATATCATCTACAAACAAGGTTTGTTTCCATGTTTTGCCTCCATCAGTTGTTTTATACACACCACGTTCCTTATTAGGAGAATACAAATGACCTGTAACACCTACTGTCACCACATCTGGATTATCTGGGTGAACTAAAATCGGTGCAAAGTGATGGGCGTCCATAAGCCCAATATTTTCCCAATTTTTACCATTGTCAGTAGATTTTAGGATACCTATACCTGCATAAGAAGATCTTGAGGCATTATTCTCACCAGTACCAACATAAATCGTTCTTGTTGGCCAATGCACAGCAATGTCTCCTACATTTTGGGTGTCTGAACTGTCTAAAATTGGTGTAAATGTTGTCCCATTGTTGGTTGTGTGCCAAACACCTCCAGAAGCGTATCCTACATAAAACTCTGATGGCATTTCTGGATTAACATCTAAATCAACTACGCGACCACTCATAATGGTTGGACCAATATTTTCGAATGGTACATTTTTCACCAAAGAGGTTTGCATCATTTCACGCTTTTCTTTCAAAGCATTTTTTATAGTTTCAGATGACGTTGCTGGTTGTTGTGCAAAAGAAATCACTGTACTTAAGCCAAGTACAACCGATAGAAATTTCATATAAGACATGTTGGTTAGTTTTAAGTCATGGTAAATTAACCATTATCAAAAACGCATCAAAATCTCATGGCAAAGTTTAACAGATTCTTGTACCTTTAGGGTTCTAAAATTTTTTCTGATGAAATGCTGAAAGCTTTAAGTGTCTTGGATTCGAAAAACTTAAATGAAGCATAACATTTGACCAAATTAAAACAATAAATAACTACCAAATGAAATACGACTTAATAGACCATAATCTCTTTATAAAAAACCGTAAAAACTTTGCCGCAGCCATGCAAGCAAACAGCTTAGCCGTGTTTAATTCAAACGATATTTATCCGGTAAGTGCAGATAGTACATTACCTTTTGAACAGCATAGAGATATTTTCTATTTAAGTGGTGTGGACCAAGAAGAAAGTGTTTTGGTGTTATTCCCGGACTGTCCGAAAACACATTTAAGAGAAGTTCTTTTTTTAAGAGAAACCAATGAACATATTGCTATTTGGGAAGGCGAAAAACTCACCAAAGACAAAGCTTTTGAAACTAGTGGCATCAATACCGTGTATTGGTTGCAAGACCTAGAAAAAGTGATGGCAGAAATGATGGCTTTAGCCGATACGGTTTACATTAATACCAACGAACATTACAGAGCAAGTGTTGAAACTGAAACACGCGAAGCACGTTTTACAAAATGGTTATTACAAAAATACCCTGCACATTCTGTAGCAAAAAGTAATCCTATTTTGCAACGCTTACGTTCTGTAAAAGACCAAATAGAACTTGACCTCATACAAAAAGCCTGTGATATTACCGAAAAAGGCTTTAAACGTGTCCTAGGATTTGTAAAACCTGGTGTTTGGGAATACAATATTGAAGCAGAATATATGCACGAGTTTTTAAATAACCGTTCTAAAGGTTTTGCCTATACACCAATTGTAGCTTCTGGTAATAATGCAAATGTCTTACACTATATAGAAAACAATCAGCAATGTAAAGCTGGTGATTTAATTTTAATGGATGTTGGCGCCGAATATGCCAACTATTCTAGTGATATGACACGTACCATTCCGGTTTCTGGGAAATTTACCGATAGACAAAAAGCAGTGTATAATGCCGTATTACGCGTTAAAAATGAAGCCACAAAACTATTAGTGCCAGGCACACTTTGGGCGGAATATCATGTTGAAGTTGGTAAACTTATGACATCTGAATTACTCGATTTAGGACTTATTGACAAAGCCGATGTACAAAACGAAAACCCAGATTGGCCAGCTTACAAAAAGTACTTTATGCATGGTACGTCTCATCATATGGGATTAGACACACATGATTATGGATTACTACACGAACCTATGCAAGCCAATATGGTCTTTACCGTAGAACCTGGTATTTATATCCCGGATGAAGGTTTTGGTATTAGACTAGAAGACGATGTGGTTGTACAAGCCTCTGGTGAACCTTTTAACCTGATGCGCAATATTCCTATTGAAGTTGAAGAGATTGAGGATTTGATGAATTCGTGACTTCACTTAAACTATTGTATTTCATAATATTTTTAGTCTTTTTGTTGTTAAGAAAAAATCAACATTTCTCAACGTGATATTACAATAGTTAATATATTTGTTTTAAACTCATTTTTTTGAAATTAAATCCAAATAATCATATCAAATGAATCAACAAAAAACTTACATTGATTTATTTGCTGGTTGCGGAGGACTTTCACTTGGATTGCATAATGCAGGATGGAAAGGAGCATTTGCAATTGAAAAAAGTGAAGATGCCTTTAAAACTCTAGAACATAACTTAATTAAAAAGAAAAAGCACTTTGACTGGCCTAATTGGTTAGAGCAAAAGAACCACGATATCAATGAAGTTCTTGTAAACAATTCAGAAAACCTGATTAGTTTAAGGGATAAAATCGATTTAGTAGCTGGAGGACCACCTTGTCAAGGGTTTTCAATGGCTGGACGAAGAATTGAAAATGATTCTAGAAATGATTTAATTAATTCATATATCAAATTCATTGAGTATGTAAGACCAAAATTGATATTTTTTGAAAACGTCAAGGGTTTTACTTTAGGCTTTAAAAACAATGAGAAAAAAGGAAAGGCTTACTCAAAATATGTAGTTGAAGAATTAGGAAGTTTAGGATATAATGTAAAAGGTCAATTGATTGACTTTTCAAAGTTTGGCGTTCCGCAAAAAAGAACCAGGTTTATTCTTGTAGGAATTCAAAATGATTTTTTAAAACAAAGTCCAAATCTAAATAAGGATAGTTTCTTTGAAGGTATAGAAAATAATAAAGAATCTTTTTTAATAAGTAAGCACTTATCAATGAATCCAAGTTTAGAAAATGCCATCTCAGACTTGCTTCAAGCAAACGGAGAAATTGATTCAGAAACACCTAACTTTAAAGAAGGTATATATGGTAAACCAGCCTCAAAATACCAAAAATACATTCGTAAGTACAAAAGAAAAAACAGCAGAGTTGACAGCCATAGATTTGCTAAACACACAGAAACAATTAAAAATAGATTTCAAATTGCTCTGGATGAAAAACTAACTAGTTCTGCTTATAGAGAAAGATTTCAACTTAAAAAAAGTAGCACAAAAATTTTAGAAGCAAATAAACCAACGCCAACAATAACAACATTACCAGACGATTACATCCATTATTGCGAACCAAGAATAATGACTGTTAGAGAATACGCAAGAATCCAATCATTCCCAGACACATACGAGTTCAAAGGTAAATACACAACTGGAGGCAAAAGGAGGACACAAGAAGTGCCCAGATATTCACAAATTGGAAATGCAATTCCACCTTTATTTGGCGAACAAGCAGGTCTAATTTTAAAACAACTTATTTCTTAATGCAGAAAAAGCCTTTACAGTTCAAGATAAGTTCTGCATTAAAGAATATCATAGGTAGCGACTTAATTAGTGATGACTTTATCGCTGTTTTCGAGTTAGTCAAAAACTCTTATGATGCTCACGCTACAAAAGTTGAAATAACATTTGAAGATATTTATTCCGACAATGCCAAAATCATAATAAAAGATAATGGCAAAGGGATGAATTATGATGATTTGATTAATAAATGGCTCTTTGTAGCTTATTCAGCAAAGAAGGAAGGAACAGAAGAAGATAGTTACGATTATCGTGATAAAATAAAAGTAAAAAGAGCTTATGCTGGTGCTAAAGGAATTGGTAGATTTTCTTGTGACAGACTTGGAGGAGAGTTATATCTTGAAACAATTAAGGATGAGAAAAATCCAAAAGTTGAAACTTTACTCACAGAATGGGATAAGTTCGAAGGTAATCTAAAAGAGGAGTTTGTAAACATTAGTGTTCTTCACGAAACTATTCCTAAAAGCAACTATGATATAGAACACGGAACTGTTCTGGAAATCTCGAACCTAAAAAGTGATTGGGACAAAGATAAATTCCTTAGTCTTAAAGATGCACTCGCTAAACTCATAAATCCGAATACCAAAATTGAAGGTGATGAATTTACAATAGAATTAATAGTTCCTGACGAGATTGAAAACGACAAAAAAGAAAGTGATTATCAAAACACGGTAAATGGTAAAATACAGAACTTAATTTTTGAGACTCTAGAAATCAAAACAACAAAAATTGTTAGTTCAATTTACGATGGAGAAATAACTACAGAATTAACCGAAGGAGGTAAACTTGTCTATAAAATAATTGAGTCAAATAGCTATGAACACCTAAATAATGTTATCATTCAAATTTACCATTTGAATAGGTCTGCCAAAGCTACTTTTACAAGAAGAATGGGAACAAGAGCTGTGGACTATGGACACGTTTTTGTTTATAAAAATGGTTTACGAATTTATCCATACGGTGAGAGAGGTGAAGACCCTTTCAAAATGGATAATAGAAAAGCACAAGGGCATAGTAGATATTTAGGTACTAGAGATGTTTTAGGATATATATCTATTTCGGAACCTAACGAAGAATTAAAAGAGACATCAAGTAGAGGCGATGGGTTAATTAAGACTAAAACATATTTTGAATTAGTTGATTGGGTTTATTCATCTATCAGGAAACTAGAGAAGTATATAATTGATATAACTGACTGGGGAAATGAATTATCCAACGAAGACTACATAAAATTAGATAATGAAAGACAACAAGAAGCAATTGAAAAATTAATCGAAAGCCTTACAAAGTCAAAAAATATTTTATCGTTTGAAGTAGCACCAGAGATTTTTGAGATAATAGATGAAAAACAAGAAAAATCAACAAAAAACACCTTAACCAAAATAAAAAAACAGCTTCAAAGCGATGAATATGACAAAGATGCCATTGTAGAGAGCATCTCAAAAATTGAAAAAAACCTTGATGAACTTAAGAAATCAACTGAAGAAGCTGGTGAAGAAGCCTTAGACTCTCTTATTAAAAATGAAGAATTAGAAACTAATTTAGAAACTGAAAAGAAAAAAGGTGCTTTTCAAGGTGCTTTAATCGGAACTGACAAGGAAAGAATCGTTGGATTGCAACATCAGATTTACCATTCGTCAAGTAGGGTAACAAGAAATTTAAAATTATTAATTAAGCATCTTGGGTCTGAGAACTTAAACAGTAAAACGAAAAAGTACATTAAAACGATTTCTCTTGAAGCTTCAAAAATAAATTCAATAGCAAACTTTGTAACAAAAGCTAACTTCAATCTTAAAGCCTCAGAAATCGAAACTGATTTGGTTGATTTTATTACTGATTATATAAAGGAATTATACCTTTTAGAAGACAAAGTAATTGATACTTCAATGAATATTATCATCAATGATAATTACAAAAAAGAATTTATTAGAGAGTTAAGACCATTGGAGATTACAACCATCATTGACAATCTAATATCTAATTCAGAAAAAGCCAATGCCTCTGAAGTCAAAATAGGTTTCAATAAAAGGAAAGATAATCTTGTTATATCATTCGAAGATAATGGGAAGGGTATTCCTGAAAAAAATCTTACCAAAGTTTATGATTTGGGATTTACAACGACAAGTGGTTCAGGAATTGGACTTTACCAGGTAAATGATTTAGTAAAAAACAGTTTGAAAGGGAAAATTGAAATTGAGTCGCAAGAAAAAAAGGGAACAATCATTAAAATTATTTTAGGATGAAAATAGATTACAAAATATTGTGGTTAGATGACCAAATCAACGATTTTATCGAAGATGAAATAATAGAAGAAGTTGAGAGTTTTCTTGTCACACAAGGCTTTCGCCCTAAAATTACAACTGTTTCTAAGTCCGAGGACTTTTTTAAAATCCTAGACAATTCATTCGATTTAATTTTAACGGATTATCACCTAAATGATATAAATGGTGATGAAGTAATAAAGAAAATACGTAGTCAAGATTACTCTGTAATGACTGAAGTGCTTTTTTATACTGCAAAAGCGGATTTAAAAGATACAGATAAAATTAGCAGAGTTAGTTTTTTAGAAACCAACACGTTGTTGGGCGACCATAGGGATGAAGTTTTAAGAGCCACTATTAATCTTATAGAACTCACAATTAAAAAGTTTCAGGACATAGTTGCAATGAGAGGTATGATTATGCAGGAAACAAGTAGTCTGGATGTTGAAATGGAAATTATACTCAAAAAGATTATTGACAATTCTAAAGAACCTGAGGCTATTATTGATGTAATTAAATCGAAGTACAAAGAGACTAATGATAAGTTCAATAAGAATATTGATAAAGAAAATGATATTGATAATATTCTAAGAATTATTGGAGCTTCTCATAGATGGCGAGCAATTGTAAGGAACTTAGATAACGGAGAAATTAAAGCAATAATGACTGATTATGAAAAAGAAATTATTGTGATTCGAAATAAATTTGCTCACGCTGAATTAATAAGTGAAGAAGGCAGACAATATTTTAGAGATAGAAAAGATGGACTTGATTTTAATCAAGAATTTTGTCAGAAAATTAGAGCTGATTTAATTAAACACAAAGACAATTTAGATGGACTAAAAACAGAGTTAGGAAATTAGCCAGCGCTAATTCAAGCAAATTTAAGGTTTGCTCGTGCCACACAATCTAAATAAGTTTTTAAACATCATATTGAATATTTAATAATTTCTCTTCAAAAACATAACACTGCAATTTCTGTAGGCTTTCTAATTTATCGCTAGTATTTACGAGCAGTGATATATTATTATTGCTGCCACCATAAGAAATCATACGCACATTAACATCTTGTAATACTTGGAATAATTGTGGCGTGTCTTGGTGATGCATAATTTGGTTACCAACCAAGCAAATAATACTCATATCGTTATCAATCTCAACGGTTGCAAATTGCTGCAGCTCGTTGGTTATTGCTCCGAGATTTGTAGTATCATCTATGGTTAAAGACACAGCAATTTCGGAAGTTGTAATCATATCAATTGGCGTTTCGTAGCGTTCAAAAACTTCAAATACTTTTTTAAGAAATCCATGAGCCAAGAGCATTCTTACCGATTTTATTTTAATAGCCGTAATACCATCTTTAGCTGCAATAGCCTTAATGCCATCTCCATGAATTTGATTAGTAATTAAAGTACCATGAGCATCGGGTTGCATGGTGTTTTTTAATCGTAATGGAATGTCTAATTGCCTAACAGGCATTACCGTTTGCGGATGTAAAATCTTAGCACCAAAATAAGCCAACTCTGCAGCTTCATCATACGACAAATGCGATAGTGCTGTAGTTTCATTTACAAAACGTGGATCGTTATTATGAAATCCGTCGATATCTGTCCAGATTTGAACTTCTTCAGCTTCTATAGCCGCACCAATAATAGTTGCGGTATAGTCAGATCCTCCACGTTGTAAATTTGTAATATTCCCTACTGCATCTAAACAAATAAAACCTTGCGTAATATATATATCAGCTTCTGGTAATGTATTAATAAGACGTTCTAGATTTTGCTTAATGTAGAAATTATCGGGTTCTTTAGTCACATCGATGCGCATAAATTCAAGTGCTGGTAATACTACTGCATTAATACCTTCTTGTTGCAAAAACCGACTAAACATATAGGTGGATAACAGCTCACCACAAGCTACAATCTCTTTATTCGTTTGTTGTGAATACGCTTGCCTTGTGTGCTCCACTAAACTATTGAATATACTTTGAACATAATCGATTACCTCAGCTCGCAAATGTTCCTCTTGTAGCAAATCATTTACGCGTTCAACATAGGTGTTTCTTAGCGTTTTTATGTGATGCACTGCATCGCTTGTACGACCTGTTTTTAAGGTTTCAGAAATATCAATTAAGGCATTCGTCGTACCAGACATGGCAGATAACACCACTATTTTTCTATCTCCATCTGAAATAATCTCCTTTACATGGTTCATGTTTACCACAGAACCTACTGATGTACCACCAAACTTTAAAACATTCATATATCATCTATTTTGAAAGCAAAATTATTTTACATGGATTCTAATCAATAAAAAATCAAAGAATTAGTTTATTTTTGCACATATTGTTAATTATATAACATAAGCTATGAAGACTATTGCCTCTTGTGTTGAAGAGATACTGATAAAACAACCCTTTTTAGAAGAAGCGCTTTTTAGAAACATCATTAACTTTTCGGCATTATCCGAAGAGCTTCAAAAGCCCATCAGCGATATGTTGCGTAAACCTGTAAAGACCGGAGCTATTATGATGGCATTACGTCGTTACAATCCACCAACACATTTACGTCAATCGCACCAATTAAAATCGGTATTAAAATCGCTCGGTGATATTACAGTACGCTCTAATTTGGTAGATTATACTTTTCAGAACTCCAACACCCTTATTGAAAGTCATGCTAAAGTTTTAGAGAACTTTAATCCAAGAGCTTTTTATGGGTTTTCTAGAGGTATTTATGAAAGTAATATTGTGGTTTCCACCTTTGAACAACAAAAAGTATTGGACTGTTTTAAAGACGAAAACATGATTGGTTCTCAAGATAATTTATCTGCAATAAGTATTCGATTGCCTGAAAATAACTCTAAAATTTCTGGCTTGTATTATCAGATTTTTAAGCGTTTTGCTTGGGAAGGCATATCATTATATGAGGTAATTTCTACTACCAATGAATTTACGGTTTTGGTTGAAAATCATTTGGTAGATCAGGCATTTTCAGCAATAAAGAGTTTGAATAACGGCTAACATCGTCTGTTCGCGTGATTTTTGGCGACAAAAATTGTATCGAGAACTGAACAACTTCTCGATACTAATTTAAAAGACGTCATCTTTTAAATTCACTCGAAGTGACGGACAAAGTATCAAACTTTAAATACAAACAAACGCTCCACACTTTCTTTAGGTGCTACGTTTTCGGCATGCCATGAAAAGGTTGTTTTTGCACCTTTTTCCCAAATACATTCAAAGTCTTCTGGCGCGTTGTATTCACTTATAAAAACTCGATGTCCTGCTTTGCTTTGTTGTCTGCACCATTCCCAAAACTGGTCATGATCAAATGCATCACGATACTTTGTTGTTGATGCATAAGGCGGATCGCAATACACAATGCTATTTTCAGGAATTTCTAATTCAGTATAAGATTTACAAGACAGAATAACGTCATTTAGTTTAGGAACTTGTTTGGTAATATTGCGGTAGTGTTCTCCCCAATAATCGCGCTTGCCTTCTTTATCTCTTCTGTACCCTGCAAACCATTTACCACCAAACGAATTAAACCCTACATAACCTACCAAATACTTCGGATAGTTGTCTTGATTGTATTTGATATCCTTGTATGCTTCTTCAGAAACTGATTGTGGTGGATCCCATTTATCATAAATCAAAGCCTGCCACATCGCCATCAATTCTTCATGCTGATCATTTGCTATACGAATACCATCAACCTTATCAATCATATTCATGCCGCCAGCAAAAGGTTCAATATAAGATTGATTGGCAGTTCTATCTTTCAGAATAATTGGTAGTAAATCTTTGGCAAAACGTGCCTTGCTTCCCATGTATTTCATCAGGCTACACTCTTTTAGATTGAAAAATAATAGCGATGACAAAAGTAATAATAGCTGGTAAAACCCAACCTAAACTATGAGATGCTAAAGGAATGCTTTCAGTTAGAAATTCTATATGTTCTGCATAACCCAAAACACTTAAAAAATCAGGAATACTAAAAATAGCTGTTACAATAACAACAGATCTAAAAATCAATGGTGTACCATATTGTTTTGGTAGCACATTTATAATAATAAGTACAATGGTTATTGGATAAATAAACATTAAAGCTGGTACTGCAAGCTCAATAATAAATTCAACATTAAAACTACCAACAATAACACCTATAATGCATCCTATTATTGCTGTTACGGTATAGGCCAATTGTGATTCTTTAAATAAGCCTTTAAAATAATCGGCTGTACCAGTAACAATACCTACCGCTGTCGTAAAACATGCTAAGGCTACTAAAACACTTAGAAATGTTGATCCGATATGACCTAACGTCTTTTCACTTAAGCCTGAAAGCAAAACAGTTCTATCAATATCTGCTTCAAATTGATGACTAAATACGGCGCCTAATAGAATTAATCCGGCATAAATGATAATTAGTCCGATACCAGCGATAATTCCAGATTTTATTATGAGACTTTTCTTAGCTTCAAAAGTGTGATAACCTCTTATTTTTAATGACACAATTAACACAGCACCAACAACAACTCCACCAATGGCATCAAATGTTTGGTAGCCTTCTAAAATACCATCGACTAAAGGTGCTTTAAACGAACCGTTTTGAAGTGCTGCAGTCTCAGAAGTTAAACCTAATACTATGATAAGCAAAAGAATACAAACAATAAATGGTGTCAAAAATTTTCCCAGAATACTAAGTACTCGAGATCGGTTCAAAACAAAAAGTAACACTAAGCCAAAATAAACAGTACTCGTTAAAAGTGTAGAGCTCTCAAAAAATGGTGCAATAGCCATTTCGTGGGTTACTGATGCAGTTCGAGGTGCAGGAAGCGCAATGGCAATGACATAGATTAGCAAACAATACAGCACGCTAAATTTTGGTGACACTTTTTTGCCAAAATCATACAATGTTCCCTGTAGTCTTGCATGCGCATATATCGCCATTATGGGTATAACAACAGCTGTAATCGCAAAACCTAGTACTACAATAAACCAATCATCTTGAGCTTTTAGTCCTAGTAAAGGCGGCAAGATTAAATTTCCTGCTCCAAAGAACATTGAGAATAGCGCAAGGCCACTCATCCAAATTTCCTTGGTCTTTATCAATTTGAAGTTCTTTTAAGTTCTAAATCATGAAAGTCGAAACTGAAATCTGTGATGGGAGCAATGTATTTCATCGTTGCCGATTTGGCAATACCTTTTTCATCAAATGTAAATTGCACAAAGACATCGGCATCATAACTACGATCATTCCATTTAGCAACATAAGTTGTCGCATTATAAGGCAATAACTCCCCAAATAATCTTGACGATCTTTCACACGTAATTTTATAACCTGACTCATCATGAGAAATAACAATATTTCCAAACCAGTCATCTGTATATGTTCCTTTTATTTGCTCAGGTTTTGGTAGGTTTGGAATAGTTTTCATTTTCTCAATTTGAGCAAATACCTCAGCTTTAATACTATCGTTGTATTTTAAATAATCTGCATTGCCTTTTCCAAGTCTCGATAACCAATTTCTATCTTCGTAACCCAAATAGCTATCTTTAATGGTGTTTGTAATTGTCCTAAACGCAGAACCATTCATCTGATTTGTCAATACTACAATGGCTAAATCTAAATCTGGAATCATGGTAAATTGCGTTACTGTGCCAATCAAACCACCTGTGTGATAGACTTGTTTATAACCACCTTTAACGTCAGTAACAAACCAGCCCAATCCGTAACCTCTAAAGTTGGAGTTGTAAGAATCATTTGGTCTAACATTCAATGGCGTTTGCAGTTGCCATAATTCGTGAAATAATTTAGCATCAAGTAAGCGCTCACCGCTTTCTGTTACCGCATCATTCATTAAAAACTTTGCCCAAGTTAGCATGTCTGGCACATTACTTACTATGCCTCCAGCTGCATTTGCCGTTTCACTCCAATCATGAGGTATTTGAATCACTTTTCCTTCTGCTCTTGTATGGGCTTCAATAATGTTACTTTTATCAGTAACTCTATTGTATGAAGCTTTGCTATTTTTCATGCCAACAGGCTGCATGATCTTAGTTTCAATAAATTCTTCCCAAGATAAACCACTCACACGCTTAAGAACTTCACCAGCAATAATGAACATGTTATTATTGTAAGCAAACTTGCTTCTAAAAGATGTCTCTGGTTCTAAATACCTCACATTATTAATGATATCTTCTACGGTGAAATCATTGCCTTCAGGAAAAAACATTAAATCACCAGCACCTAAACCCATCCCACTTCGGTGTGTTACTAAATCTCTCACTGTAAAATGTGCTGTTACCCAAGGATCATGTAATTGAAACTCTGGAATGTGTTTTCTTACCGGATCATCCCAATTTAATTTACCTTCATCTACCATCATGGCAAGTGCAAAACAAGTAAATCCTTTACTGTTTGAAGCAACACCTACTAGCGTTTCTTCATTCATGTCTTTTTGAGACGTTAGGGAACGTACTCCATGACCTTTGGCATACACTAATTCGCCATCTTTTAAAACTCCAACTGATATACCAGGCACATCAAAAGTTGTAAGTGTCTCTTCAACAAGTTTGTCTATGTCTTTTGACTTGATTTGTGCTGATAATAATAAGGAGCTTGAAAAAACTATTAAAGCAATAATTCGTTTGAGATACATAAGGTTTAATTTTTACTTGAATGCTTCCAAATATACTAAAATGTTGATGATGTAAAGCGGCACTATTTGCCGTCAAAATCTATCTTTGCACTATGCTAATAGAATATAAAAACAGTAAAATATCATATACAACGACAGGTGAAGGTCCTGCAATAGTGTTACTTCACGGCTTTTTAGAAACACTAGAGATGTGGGATGAACTTTCTACTGAATTATCTGAAACGCATCAGGTCATTGCAATTGACTTACTTGGCCATGGACAAACAGACAGTATTGGATACATTCATACTATGGAAGCTATGGCTGACGCTGTTTTATTTGTTTTGAAATATCTCAACGTAGAAAAAGCCAAATTTATAGGACATTCTATGGGAGGTTATGTAGCACTGGCTTTGGCAGACTCTCAACCAGAACTCTTTGAAGGGTTGTGTTTAATGAATTCTACGTTTGAAGCAGATAATGAAGAACGTAAAATTCTAAGAAAGCGCGCTATTATTATGGCTCATAACCAATATGACAATTTGGTAAGAATGTCATTCGCCAATCTGTTTGCTCCTGAGAGTAAAAAAAGGTTTCCTATTAAATATAATAAAGCACTCGAGACAGCTAGAAAAACTTCAGTACAAGGTTATATTGCTGCTCAAGAAGGTATGATGAAACGGGTCAATAGACTTGAGGTGTTTAATAATATCTCTGGAAAAAAATTAATGATTTTAGGGAAAAAAGATACTTTGATTGATATCAAAAAAACTACCTCACAGATTCTGAATACTGCTATAGATATTGAAACTTTATCTGAAGGTCATATGAGTCATATTGAAAATTATAATGAATTATCTTACATTTTATTGCGTTTTAGCGAAAAATAGTGCTATTTAACGTTTTTATTTCTCAATTTTTATTAGCTTTATCTCAG
The DNA here is from genome assembly GCA_964517835.1 of uncultured Flavobacteriaceae bacterium. Lineage (GTDB taxonomy): Bacteria > Bacteroidota > Bacteroidia > Flavobacteriales > Flavobacteriaceae > Winogradskyella. The sequence goes on from CAZFEV010000012.1 coordinate 46,575, forward strand.
TATCAACAAGATTCCCCCAAATCTACCATAAACTTAACCTACGATGGGCGCATCAAAATTATACTGTGATTTCTTTGGCCACAACTACAAAGTGACCAGAAAAGTGACGAACCACGTAAAAGAATACACTTGTACTTGTTGTGGAAAACAAGTTACCACGAATAGCAACGGACAACTCGTTGAACTTACACCAAAATATCGTGACATTAATAGTGCTCTAGAACGCTTATTTACTCATAAAATGATGCGTTTAAAGCAGAAATCTATCACTTCATCGATTTGTTAGTTGTTAACAAGTTATGAACAGAAGGTTTTCTTATATTCCAATCCCTTTTTATTAATCCCTAAGAAAACTAACTGGCAAAAATGAAAAACGTTGTTTGCTCGCTTATTGGACACGATTTCAAAGTATCTAAAGAAATCACCTATCACATTAAAGAATATAAATGTAAGCGCTGCGGCGAAGAAATGACTATTGACGCTAAAGGTGAATTTGTGCCTTTAACTGCAAAACAAAAAGAAATAAATACTGTTCTAAACAAAGTTCATGAGAAACGATTAGAACGTGGTCGTAAGTTATTTATGGCTAATCCTTAAGCGCATTCCAACCCTGTGCTATAATCGGAATTTTTTCTTCAGCTCTAGTCACTAAATGCATTCCTCTTTCTGGTTCTGTAACATAACCTATTACGGTTAAATTAGGGTTACCTTTAATTTTCGCATAATCATCTTGTGAGATGGTCATTAACAATTCATAATCTTCTCCTCCATTTAAAGCCACAGTTGTACTATCAATATTAAATTCTTCGCACGTTGAAATCACTTGTGGATCGAGTGGAATTTTGTTTTCATAAATATCAACACCAACATTACTTTGTTTGCATAAATGCATGACTTCAGAAGATAAACCATCACTAATATCAATCATACTCGTAGGTTTTACCTCTAACTTTTTCAGTAATTCTACAATATCTTTTCGTGCCTCTGGTTTTAACTGTCGCTCAACTATATAAGTATACATTGACAAATCTGGTTGATTATTTGGGTTAACTTTAAAGACCTCTTTTTCACGTTCTAAAATTTGTAAACCCATGTAGGCACCACCAATATCTCCCGAAACCACTACCAAATCATTAGGCTTCGCTCCTGATCTCAATACTTCATCATCTTTATCTACTTCACCCAGCGCTGTAATAGAAATAATAAGTCCAGAGGTTGAAGACGTCGTATCACCACCAACAACATCAACATTATATAAATCTGCAGCAGTTGAAATACCTGCATATAATTCTTCTAATGCTTCTAACGGGAAGCGATTAGAAACCGCAATAGATACCGTAATTTGTGTAGCTACCGCATTCATGGCATAGACATCAGAAAGATTCACCATAACAGCTTTGTACCCTAAATGCTTAAGAGGTACGTAACTCAAATCAAAATGCACACCTTCAACAAGTAAATCTGTTGAAAGCACTACCTGCTTTTTACCATAATTCAATACAGCTGCATCATCGCCAATTCCTTTTACGGTTGACTTATGGCTAATTTTAAAATGATTGGTTAAGTGTTCAATTAATTTAAATTCACCTAACTCACTTAAAGGTGTTCGTTTCGGGTTCTTATCTTCTATCATGCTGCAAAAGTATTATGCTTTTTTTGAAAATCCATCAGGATGATGCTGTTAATTACAACTAATCAAGAAAGCTAAGTGCAAAATTTAAAGTAAATTGCTAAAAAAAGTTATGAAACTAAAGCTTCAATCTTCTTCAACTTTTACGATTCTCTTCATTGTAATAATGCTTGTGACAATCAGTTGCTCAAATGATGATGCATCCAACAACGGCAATCCTTCAAATGAGGCTCAATTTCCTTGTATTAATGGTTTTGCAAATGGCCATCCTTGCAATGGATTTGATTTAATGAGTCATATTTCTATTGAAGATTTAGCAGAAGTAGGCGCAAGAGGTAATGACTCTTGGGGATGGACAGACCCCATGAATGGTAAAGAGTACGCACTTATTGGCACTTCCATAGGCACTTCTTTTATAGATATGACCGATGCAGCAAACCCAGTTATAATTGGCTCCTTGCCAACAGCAACAGTTAACAGTGTATGGAGAGATATAAAAACTTATAACAACCATGCATTTATTGTTAGTGAAGCAGATGGCCATGGTATGCAAGTTTTTGATTTAACAAGATTAAGAGATGTTACTAATCCACCTGTAATCTTTGATACCGATGCACTATATACTGGTTTTGGTCGCGCGCATAATATCGTTATAAATGAAGATAGCGGATTTGCATATGCTGTAGGCTCTACGACGTTTAATGGTGGTCCACATTTTGTTAATATACAAAACCCAACTTCACCTATTGCAGCAGGTGGCTATGGAAACGACTCCTATTCTCATGATGCGCAGGTTGTAACATATAATGGCCCAGATACAGAACATGTTGGTAAGGAAATATTAATTGGGAGTAATGAAAATGAAGTCGTCATCATAGATGTGTCAAATAAGAATAACCCTGTACAAATTTCAACGATTAACTATAGTAATATTGGCTATACACATCAGGGTTGGTTCACAGATGACTTTAGATACTTTTTGGTTGGTGATGAACTTGATGAAATAAACTTTGGCGTCAATTCAAGAACCTTGGTTTTTGATTTATCTGATTTAGACAATCCAACAATACATATGGAATATCTTGGCCCAACCGCAGCCATTGATCATAACGTGTATACAGTTAATGACATCTTATACATTGCGAATTATACTGCAGGTTTAAGAGCCGTAGACATTTCTAACATTAACAATCAGTCAATGACAGAAGTTGGTTATTTTGACACTTTTGCCCCAAATAACAACACAGCTTTTAATGGCGCATGGAATGTATATCCTTATTTTTCAAGTGGTAATATTGTAATTAGCGATATTGATGGCGGCTTGTTTATTGTTAAAAGAAATAACCTCTAAAAATCGTAAATTTGTTCAACTTGTGAACCACCAACAACTTATTATGATACGTAAACTGCCCTTTTTCTTACTATGTTTTATTTCATTTACTTTTAACATTCATAGTCAAACAGATTGTGTTAATGGCTTTGCGGGAATCTACCCATGTAACAACATCGATCTTCTATCTCATATTCCGGTGTCTACTTTAGCAAACAACTTAGGAAATCCTGAAGGTAGTGACTCTTGGGGTTGGACAGATCCTTTAACAGGAAATGAATACGCAATTATCGCCATGACCAACAGCACCGCTTTTGTGGATATGACAGACCCGATAAATCCTACTTTTCTTGGTCGCTTAGATACAGAAACAAGCACAAGTTTTTGGAGAGATGTGAAGGTATATAATAACCATGCTTTTATTGTTGCTGATAATGTAGGCTCGCATGGCATGCAGGTATTTGATTTAACCCGTTTAAGAAATGTCTCTAATCCACCTGTCACATTCAATGAAGACGCTTTATACTCTAGCGTCGGTAGTTGTCATAATATTGTTATTAATGAAAGTGAAGGATATGCCTACTTGGTAGGTTGTAATACATTTAGTGGCGGAGTGCATTTTGTTGATATTTCTAATCCTACAAACCCTACTGATGCAGGTGGTTATTCATCTGAAGGTTATACGCATGATGCTCAAGTAATTACTTATAACGGACCTGATACTGAGCATGTGGGAAAAGAAATTCTAATTGGGTGTAACGAAAACAAAGTTGTCATTTTAGATGTTACAGACAAGAATAACGTGGTTAAAATTAGTGATATTATCTACCCGCAAATTGGCTATACCCATCAAGGTTGGTTTACTGATGATCAACGTTACTTTATTTTTGGTGACGAAACAGATGAGATAAATTTTGGACTAAACACAAGAACATTAGTCTTTGATTTTGCAGATTTAGATAATCCTGTAGAATCATCAACTTACTTTGGCCCTTCAGTTGCCATAGATCATAACGGTTATGTGCTTGGTAATGAATTTTATTTGGCGAGTTATCGTGCCGGATTCCGATTACTAGACATTTCTAATATTCAATCGCCATCAAATTCAATATCAGAAATAGGCTTTTTTGATACGTATCCAGATAACGATAACACTGCTTTTAATGGTGCTTGGAGTATTTACCCATATTTTGCTAGTGGTAATATTGTAGTAAGTGATATTGACAGAGGACTCTTCATTTTAAAAAAGGGCCAGACTCTTTCAACAAATAACGTACTAACCGATACTAATATTTCAATGTCACCTAATCCAGCACACAGCTTTACAATGCTAGAGAGTCCAGAGAATGTATTAATCAAAGCGGTTAGTGTTTATAATAATCTTGGACAAATTGTGTTTTCAGAATCGAACATTGAAAATAATAGATATAGATTACCAACTACAATGCTTAAATCTGGATTATACATCATCAAAATCAATGATTCCTTTAGCCAAAAGTTAATCATTCACTGATTTAAAAACCAAAATTCATCACTGATTACTTCACATGAAAAAAATTGCATTACATATTCTACTTGCTTTTCAACTCGCTGTTTTGATTAGCTGTTCTAGTGATGATAATAATTCAAACACTATTGTAATAACAGGTGAAGTCAGTAATGTAAGTATATTTGGTGGTAGCAATAATGAAAGTGGGCAATCAGTGATAGCGACTAACGATGGTGGCTATGCCATATTGGGCTATACTCAAAGTAATGATGGCGATATTTTAGACAAGCAAGATGAGAGTTTTGACTTTTGGGTGCTTAAATTCGATACTAATGATACCATTGAATGGCAAAAAACCTTTGGTGGTTCAGGTGACGATAGAGGACAATCAATCATTCAAACAGATGATGGTGGCTATGCAGTGTTAGGATATACTACAAGTACTGATGGAGATATAACGAGTAATGCAGGGCTTCGAGATTATTGGTTATTAAAACTAGATGCTAATGGCAATACATCGTGGCAAAAGTCCTATGGGTTTATGGGAAATGACACCGGAATTTCGGTAATTCAAACCATGGATCAAGGCTATGTCATATCGGGTATTTTAGATGTAACAGCATCTGGCGGTGCGGGTAATACATCGAGAACTTACAATAATTCAAACATTAGAAGCAAGCATGCTGGTGGAGACTATTGGATTATTAAACTAGATAATTCTGGTAACCTAAATTGGAGTAAATACTTTGGTGGGAATTTTACAGACACACCTAATGGAGTCGTTGAAACTGAAAATGGAGAATTTATCATCGCAGGGAGTTCAGACAGCACAGACACTAATATCTCTAATAATCTTGGTACTTACGACTTCTGGGTGATAAAAATCTCATCTAACGGTGATTTAATATGGGAGAAATCTTATGGTGGTGACCAAATAGATGAAGCAAGAGGAATAGTAAAAACTAGCGATAATAATTATATAATTGTTGGGGATACTAGAAGTGATAATACCAACGTTAGTGAAAATAACGGTGCCGCAGATTTATGGTTGATAAAGATTAATACTCTGGGTGATTTGATTTGGGAGAAATCCATTGGCGGATCCAGTTTTGATGTTGCAAGAGCAATTACACAATCACAAAACGATGGTTTTATTTTGGCTGGAAGCTCTAGAAGCAATGATATAGATGTAAGCGAAAACAAAGGTCAAAACGACGCTTGGGTTCTAAAGGTTGATGATAACGGAAACCTTGAGTGGGAAACTACCATAGGTGGCTCTAACATCGATTTTGCATATAGTGTTGCAGAATTAAACAACCAAACCATTGTCGCTGTTGGTGATACTGTAAGTGATGATGGTGACATCATTGAGAATAAAGGGTTTACTGACTTATTAATGATTAAAATTGAATAATACTTATGAAAAGATTAGTCGTATTAGCAATATCTTTTATCCTATTTTCATGCGAAAGTGAGAATACCAATGGCGGTACGTTACGAAATATAACCGTGGACTTTGAGTTTATCCATACTTGGGATGGAACCGTTATTGATAACACCAATCTTACAACAACAACAGTAACAAATGAAAATGGGGAAACCATGTCAATATCTAGATTAAGATATTTATTATCTAGATTTCAGTTGTTGAATAGTAATGGAGACATTTACGGTTTTAACGGTTATAAGTTTACTGACCTATCAGATATCACTTCCTATAATTTTTCTACCAACAACTTTATTATACCGTCAGGAACATATACTTTAAAATTTATTTGGGGTTTTAATGAAGCAGATAATATTACTGGTGCTTATCCAGATCTTAATAGTGCTTCTTGGAACTGGCCAGATATGTTAGGAGGTGGTTATCATTTTTTGCAGTTAGATGGTATGTACAATGTTGATACAACACCAAGTCCCTATAATTTTCACAACGGAACAGCTCGCGTTAGTACCAATCCAAATGTTTTTGAGCAAAATTTTGTTGAAATTGAATTTACTGAGGATATGGTATTATCAGGCAATGCAACCATTAAGATTGAAATGAATATTGCTGAATTATTCAAAAATCCTAACACTTGGGACTTAAATATTTATGACACTCCTTTGATGCCAAATTATGATGCTCAAAAAATGATGCAACAAAATGTTGAAACCGTTTTTAGCATAGATGAAATCTTTCAATAGAATATGAATAAAGGAATATTATTGGCTGCCGTTCTACTATTTTTGAGTTGTTCTAGTGATGACCAAAATGGTTATGAACCAACTCCAATGCCGTTAGAGATTCCTCAAATATTTTCAGAAAATATTATCGCGCCCATAATTCCTAATGATAATCCTCAAACTGTTGAAGGTGTTGCACTAGGAAAAAAACTTTTCTTCGACACCATTTTATCAGCCGACGGTTCACAATCTTGTGCAAGTTGCCATTCACCCCAAAGTGCGTTTACAGATAATTTTGCGACAAGTACAGGAGTTAATGGAATTGCCGGTACTAGAAATTCGATGCCATTATTCAATTTAGCTTGGAACTACAGTGAACGCTTTACCTGGGACGGAAAAGAATTGAGCTTAGAAAGACAAGCTGAAGAACCAGTTCAGAACCCTATAGAAATGCATAGTAGTTGGGATGATGTCATTGAACGATTGCAGACACATCAAGAATATCCTCAATTATTTGATATTGCATTTAACACCTCTACAATTACTAAAGAATTAACTACCAAGGCAATTGCTCAGTTTGAACGCACTCTAATATCTGCGAACTCTAAATTTGACAGATACTCACTTGGGATAGAAACCTTAACAGAACAAGAGTTAAGTGGATTAGACATCTTTCTTAGAGAAGATAAAGGAGATTGCTTTCATTGTCATGGCAACCCAAATAATCCGTTATGGACCAATAACGACTTCCATAATAATGGTTTAGATGCCACCTTCACGGATTTAGGTTTAGGCGCAGTAACTGGTGATCCTAACGATAATGGGAAGTTTAGAACTCCTTCCTTAAGAAACCTAGTTTACACGGCACCATACATGCACGATGGTCGTTTTACAACTCTAGATGAAGTAATAAATCATTATAGTGAAGGACTTCAGAATTCGCCAACCATTGACCCACTAATGAAGCAAATTAATCAAGGTGGTGTACAGTTAACAGATCAAGAAAAAGCAGATTTGAAAGCTTTTCTACTCACCTTATCAGATCCGTCATTCATCGAAAGTAATGACTAAAAAATTGACATATGTCAATAAAATTGTTCTTTTATGTGCATTTCATCGAAAGATAATGCACTTTCACCTATAAATTTAGATGTTTTTGTACATTAGACTTGCCTCTAAATTTTTTATCATGGATAGCAATACCCTTTATGCGTTATCGAACTCCTTTTATGGACGTCTTTACATCAAATCTTTATCTGAAAAGAAAAAATCCTCCCAATCTAAAAAAAGTAGCAAAGACTTAAGTGCTGCTAAAAACATGGAAAAAGGACAATCTTAGATGTAATTACTTTATGGTTTAATATTGACTTTGCTTAATCTTAAGTATTGAACTTTTGATCATACTCTTTAAATGATTGTTGTTTATCAATAAATCATGAGGAAGCTTCTATTTCTTAAATCAAAATGTTCTTGTCCACCTCACTGATGGAATTCCGAAAACTCAAAATTGATGTATGTTTATTTAACGTATGTGGAGTGTGCGTTTCATCGAATAAATAAGGATTTAATCTTAAGTTTCTATTTCAATTTTGTAAATTAACAATGCCCTAAATTTTATTTATTATGATTTACAATGCAAAAATAACTTTGCCCTGCACCATTTTTGGTCATAACATTGAAAAGTCCAAACCAAATATGAATAATGATTCTGAATTGAAATGTAAACCTTGCGATATTGCCATTAACTCAAAGGCAAAGGGTGAACATGTAGACACTAGCGTTTTTAGTGACGACATTCAATTCTTAATCCAAAAGCTTTATCATTTAAAGCTGAAATCCTATAAATTACAAAGACTTCACAGGCAATAAATAAATTCTATTTAGTCATATGCTAATATAATGTTAGCAAACGTGGTTAGAATTCAGTTAAGTCGTATATTTGCGGTTCTATTTAGAAATAATCTAATTAAATATGATTAAGGTTTCTGAACAAGCAAAAACAAAGGTCATTGAACTTATGAATGACGACGGCTATAATCCTAGTACTGACTATGTTAGAGTTGGTGTAAAGAGTGGTGGTTGCTCTGGGCTTTCATACGACCTAAAGTTTGATAAAGAACAATTAGAAAACGATAAAGTTTTTGAGGATAATGGTGTAAAAATCATTGTTGACAAAAAAAGCTTTCTATATCTCATTGGGACAACATTAGAATATTCTGGTGGTCTTAACGGCACTGGTTTTGTTTTTAATAACCCAAATGCCAATCGTACTTGCGGTTGCGGAGAATCATTTTCACTTTAAGAGAAAGCCATGAGTAAATATACTGAAGACGACTTAAGAGAAGAGTTAAAAACCAAAGAATACGAATATGGTTTTTATACAGATATAGAATCTGAAACTTTCCCTAATGGCCTAAACGAAGATATCGTTAGAGCAATTTCAAAAAAGAAGGAAGAACCAGAATGGATGACAGAATGGAGATTGCAAGCTTTTAAAGTTTGGAAAGAAATGACAGAGCCAGAATGGGCGAATGTATATTACGAAAAACCAGATTTTCAAGCCATTTCTTATTATTCTGCACCAAACAGCAAACCAAAATATGATAGCTTAGACGAAGTTGATCCTGAGCTTTTAGCAACTTTTGAAAAACTCGGAATTTCCCTAGATGAACAGAAAAAACTTGCTGGTGTAGCAATGGACGTTGTTGTAGATTCTGTGTCTGTGGCGACAACATTTAAAAAGACTTTAGCAGAAAAAGGCATCATCTTCATGAGTATTTCTGAAGCGATTCAAGAGTATCCAGAATTGGTAAAGAAATATATTGGGACTGTAGTTCCGCAAAAAGATAATTTTTATGCAGCATTAAATTCTGCTGTGTTTAGTGATGGAAGTTTCTGCTACATTCCAAAAGGTGTCAAATGCCCAATGGAATTGTCTACATATTTTAGAATTAACCAAGCAGGTACAGGACAGTTTGAAAGAACACTTGTTATTGCAGATGAAGGCAGTTATGTGAGTTACCTAGAAGGTTGTACAGCACCAAGCCGTGATGAAAATCAATTGCATGCAGCAGTTGTAGAATTAATTGCACTTGATGATGCTGAAATAAAATATTCTACGGTACAAAACTGGTACCCAGGAAATGCTGAAGGTAAAGGTGGAGTTTACAACTTTGTAACGAAACGTGGCCTTTGTGAGAAGAATGCAAAAATATCATGGACACAAGTAGAAACGGGTTCTGCAGTAACTTGGAAATATCCTTCTTGTGTACTAAAAGGTGACAACTCAGTTGGTGAATTCTATTCTATTGCTGTAACAAATAACTTTCAGCAGGCAGATACTGGTACAAAAATGATTCACTTAGGTAAAAACACTAAGTCTACTATTATCTCTAAAGGTATTTCTGCTGGTAAGTCACAAAATTCATATCGAGGTTTGGTGCAAATAAGTCCTCGTGCAGAAAATGCACGTAACTTTTCCCAATGTGATAGTTTATTGATGGGTAATGAATGTGGAGCTCACACTTTCCCATATATTGAAGCTAACAACAAATCAGCACAAATAGAACACGAGGCTACAACAAGTAAAATTGGTGAAGACCAAATTTTCTACTGTAATCAAAGAGGAATAGATACGGAAAAAGCCATTGCATTAATTGTTAATGGTTTTAGTAAAGAAGTCCTTAATAAATTACCTATGGAATTTGCTGTTGAAGCGCAAAAACTATTAGAAATAAGCCTTGAAGGTTCTGTTGGATAACAACGTGCAATAAACCAATGAAGAAAATTATAATCATTTTAATTACACTTCTAGCATTCTCAGCTTGCAAAAACGACGCAAAAGCCAAAGAAGTTAACTTAGAAGAAAACAGAGCAAAATCATACGATGCCAATGATGGTTATATTACTATGAGAGGAGAGTTTATTTACGATGGAAAACAGAATGCAGCTGTATTTAAAGTTGGAAATGAAATGTATGGTGTAGTTATAGATGACAATATGCATGCACTCAATGCACAAGTTAAACCTTTTCAAAAAGAGGATACAGATATGGTTCCAGTAACTGTAAGGGTGAAACAATTTAAAAAACCAGAAGGTGAAGAAGGTTGGCCAAATCGTGTTGAAATAAAAGATATTTTAAAGGTTGAAGAACCTACAACAGATACAAAAGACGTTATAAAATTAGCAAACTAAAGACTGATGTTAAAGATAAATAACTTACACGCTAGTGTAGAAGATAAAGCAATTCTTAAAGGTATTAACCTTGATGTAAAACCAGGAGAAGTACACGCTATCATGGGACCAAATGGTTCTGGTAAAAGTACTTTAGCTTCGGTAGTAGCTGGTAAAGAGGAATATGAAGTAGAAGAAGGAGAAATCCTTTTGGATGGTGAAAATATCGATGAGCTTGGTCCAGAAGAGCGTGCTCACAAAGGTGTGTTTTTATCATTTCAATATCCAGTAGAAATTCCTGGGGTTACGGTGACTAACTTCATGAAAACTGCCATTAACGAAACACGCAAAGCAAAAGGTTTAGAAGATATGCCTGCTAACGAAATGCTTAAGATGATTCGCGAAAAATCTGAAATGTTAGAAATAGACCGTAAGTTTTTATCGCGTTCGCTTAACGAAGGGTTTTCTGGTGGTGAGAAGAAGCGTAACGAAATCTTTCAAATGGCAATGCTAGAGCCTAAGTTAGCCATCTTAGACGAAACAGATTCTGGTTTAGATATCGATGCACTTAGAATAGTTGCAAATGGTGTAAATAAGTTAAAGTCTAAGGACAATGCGGTAATTGTAATTACGCACTACCAAAGACTTTTAGATTACATCGTTCCAGATTACGTACACGTTTTATATAACGGAAGAATTGTAAAATCTGGAACTAAAGAATTAGCGCACGAGTTAGAAGCTAAAGGTTACGATTGGATTAAAGAAGAAGTTGGTGCGTAGCAAATTGTCATTCCTGCGAAGGCAGGAATCTCAATAAGAAAGAAATAATATTAAACAGATTCCTGCTTTCGCAGGAATGACAGAGATTATGAGTTTAAAAGAAAAATTAGTGTCTTCATTCATGGCATTTGAGAATACAGTAGATATTGATTCGCCAATCCATGACATTAGAACTGAAGCAATTAAGGCTTTTGAAACTGAAGGTTTCCCTACAAAGAAACAAGAAGCTTGGAAATACACATCACTAAATTCTGTTTTAAAACACGATTATAGTGTGTTCCCAAAGCATGAAGATGCTCTTGAGTTTAAAGATGTAAAGAAGTACTTTATCCACGATATTGACTCGTACAAGATTATTTTTATTGATGGTAAGTACTCATCACATCTATCTCAAACTACACATGATGGTATAGATGTTTGTTTAATGTCTGCGGCATTAACCAAACCGAAGTACAGAATCATCGTTGAAAATTATTTCAATAAGATTGCTACCAAAGACGGAATATCTTCTTTAAATACGGCATTCTCTGCCGAAGGTGCTTACATCCACATTCCAAAGAACAAATTGGTTGAGAAGCCAATTCAGATTATTCATTTTTCTACTGGTAATGAAGCAGCATTAATGCTTCAACCAAGAAACTTAGTTGTCGTAGATGAGAATTCTCATGTTCAAATTATAGAGCGTCATCAGAGTTTAACCGACAATCCTGTGTTGACGAATAGTGTTACTGAGATTTTTGCTAACAAGCGTGCAATTGTAGACTACTACAAAATTCAAAATGATAGAGAAACTGCGTCTTTAATAGATAATACATTTATCAACCAAAAGCGCGAAAGTATTGCAAAGGTGCATACGTTTTCTTTCGGTGGAAAATTAACGAGAAACAATCTCAACTTCTATCAAAACGGTGAACGCATAGATTCTACAATGAAAGGCATTACCATTATTGGCAACAAGCAACATGTAGACCATAATACTTTGGTACATCATATAGAACCAAATTGCGAGAGTCACCAAGACTACAAAGGTATTTTTGATGACAAAGCAACTGGTGTATTTAATGGGAAAGTAATTGTTGAAAAAGAAGCTCAAAAAACAAATGCATTTCAGGCTAACAACAACATTTTAGTTAGTGATAAGGCCAGTATAAACACTAAACCTCAACTCGAGATTTTTGCAGATGATGTAAAATGTTCTCATGGTTGTACTATTGGTCAATTAGATGAAAGTGCTATGTTCTATTTGCGTTCTCGTGGTATTCCAGAAAAAGAAGCGAGAGCTTTATTAATGTTTGCATTTAGTAACAACGTTTTAGATTCTGTAAAAATTCCTGAGATTAAGAACAGAATTACAGCTATTATTGCTAGAAAATTAGGTGTAAATATTGGTTTTGATTTGTAATCATATACTTTAGAGCAATAAAATTTACTTTATGAAAAATATTTTAGCGCTTTTCCTCTTTGTATTGGTATCCACGTCATTAAAAGCCCAGGAATATTCATTTGGTTTAATGCTTGGAACGAACGTCTACAGTATGAACCTAACATCAGGTGATGGTACAGATTTAGGTGTTGACAAAGGAATTACACCATTTAATTTAGGTCTTTTCGGAACAAAAAAAATAGGTGAAAAATCTGGTATTCGTCTAAATATATTTTACGGTCAGTCTGTTGAACGTGGCTTCTTTTCTGATAATATATCAACAGGAAAGATTAACATTCAGAAACTAAATCTTCAATTATTATACAAATACTATCCGAGTAAAGTTTATGGAGAAGGTAAATATTTACTTGCTGGACCAAGAATGACTTTAATAAATTCAGCAGAGCGCAGAGATGATGGTTTCGACTTTACTGATTTATATAATGATTCTAATTTTGGGCTAAATGCTGGTCTAGGTTTTCACCTAACTAGTCAACTCAATATTGAATTTTTAATAGATTACGGATTACCAAACATAGTTAATATCGGAGATAACAAAGTGAGTTCAATAGGAGCGTATTTGAATGTTTTATTTAATATCGAATCATTAATTAGCAAATAGTGTTTAGTGTAAAAGACATTAGAAAGGATTTCCCAGTACTTAACCGCGAGGTTAATGGAAAACCATTGATTTATTTTGACAATGCTGCGACTTCACAGACACCTCAACAGGTTATTGATGTCATTGTAGATTACTATTCTAATTATAATGCCAATATTCATAGAGGTGTTCATAGTCTTAGTCAAGAAGCTACAGATGCATATGAGCAGGCGCGTGTTAAAATCCAAAAACATTTTAATTCTGCTAAACCTTACGAAATCATTTTAACTTCAGGCACAACTCATAGCATTAATTTAGTAGCCAGTGGATTCTCAGCATTACTAAAAAAAGATGATGAAGTTATTGTCTCTGCTTTAGAACATCATAGCAATATTGTGCCATGGCAAATGCTTTGCGAGCGCACTGGCGCTATACTGAAAGTCATACCAATGAATGATGATGGTGAACTCGTAATGTCTGAATATGAGAAATTGTTGTCTCACAATACAAAACTCGTTTTTGTAAACCATATATCTAATGCATTAGGAACCATTAATCCTATTGAAGAGATTATAGAAAAGGCACACAACGTTGGTGCTGCGGTCTTAATTGATGGCGCACAAGCTTGCCCACACATTAAACCAGATGTTCAAGCTTTAGATGTTGATTTTTATGTGTGCTCGGCTCATAAAATTTGTGGTCCAACTGGTGTTGGCATGCTATACGGAAAAGAAGAATGGCTTAACAAATTACCACCATATCAAGGTGGTGGCGAAATGATTGCAGAAGTGTCTTTTGAAAAAACCACGTATGCAGATTTACCACATAAATTTGAAGCAGGTACACCAAACATTTGTGGCGGCATTGCCTTTGGAGCTGCAGTAGACTATATGAATTCTATAGGTTTAGAAACTATAGCAGCTTATGAAAATGAATTGTTAGTTTATGCAACTGAGAAATTATTAGAAATTGATGGTTTAAAAATTTATGGTAACTCGGAAAATAAAACCTCAGTAATTTCATTTAATGTTGGCAATATTCATCCTTATGATTTAGGGACGTTATTAGATAAAATGGGAATTGCTGTGCGCACAGGACATCATTGTGCACAACCCATAATGAATTATTACAAAATCCCTGGTACAGTGCGCGCTTCGTTTATGTTCTACAACACCAAAGAAGAAATTGACACGTTTATAACTTCGCTAAAAAAGGCAGTAATGATGCTGTCTTAAGATTTGGCTCTGTTTTTGTATATTACCTAGTAAAGAACCAATTAATATGAAATTATTAATCACTTTACTCATGTTTTTATCTGTGAATACTTGCAATGAAAACAAGGAAAATCAGATTTCAGAAAAAACACCTGTGAAAGAGCAAAACAAATACACAATTACGCAGCTAGGCGACACAACAGATTTACCAAAAAATATATGGTTGGTTTTTAACGAAAAATCAATTGCAATGAATTTAGGTTGCAATACATTACAATATGGTTATTCTCTTAAAGGAACCCAAATCAAATTAAAACCAGGAATAAGCACTTTAATGATGTGCAATGAAGATGTTATGAAAATTGAAAACTTGGCTTCTAGTCTGATGGAAAAAGGAAATAACATTGAAATAACAAACAACGAAATAGTATTAAAAGAAAATGAGAACATCATTTTGATAGCTAAGAAATCAGAAAACGTAGATGCAAATGCTATTGTTGGAACTTATACTATTACAGATTTAAAGGGTAGACAATTAGAAAAGTCAACATTAACAATCATATTTGAGGAAGGTTCGGACCGCGTCAATGGCTTTGCTGGTTGTAATAATTATTTTGGAAATTACACGTTAAATGAAAATCAAATAAAATTTGGTGCCATCGGATCCTCAAAAAAATACTGCGGTAGTGAAATTGGGTTAACGGAAAATAATATGCTTACTGCCTTAAGTGAAAGCAATAGGATAGAAATTACAGATGAAGGTCTTACATTTTTTACAGACGATATCATCGCTTTAAAAGCCAAAAGACAGGGAGATAGCAATAAGTCAGAAGCAGTTGATGAAAATTTATCAATTGTGTATGAAGCTACTTCAAGAGGAACATTTATTAATATTCATATCACAAGGTCAACATTGACAATATCTGAAGATAGAAATCTTAGCGAAAAAAATAACTTCAATCTAAAAACTACTGATTGGGATGCCTTAAACAATTTGCTAAATGACATCGACCTGACCAAATTGGAAACTTTAAAAGCACCAACAGACAAAAGACTATATGACGGTGCGGCCCATGCTGCTCTAACGGTTAAATCCAATGAGCATACCTACACTACATCTTCTTTTGATCATGGTCATCCACCAAAAGAAATAGAAAATCTAGTTAATAAAGTGTTATCCATTAGGGAATTGTATGACAAACAATAACGATTTTGTAATTTTGCATCAAAATGAAAGACTATGAGTATTGAAGAAATTCAAAATGAGATAATAGACGAATTTTCTATGTTTGATGATTGGGAGGATCGTTATCAATATATGATAGATTTAGGTAAGACACTTCCATTAATTGAAGAAAAATATAAGACCGAAGATCATATTATTAAAGGTTGCCAGAGTAAAGTTTGGGTGCATGCTAATATGGACGCAGATAAGGTAAATTTCACCGCGGATAGTGATGCCATCATTACCAAAGGTATAATTGCCATATTAATTAGAGTATTCTCTAATCAACACCCAAAAGACATTATTGATGCAGACACCAACTTTATTGATGAAATTGGTCTAAAAGAACACTTATCACCGACACGAGCAAATGGATTGGTGAGCATGATAAAACAATTAAAAATGTATGCTATTGCATACCAAACACAATTGAATTAAGATGAGTGAAACAACAATAGATACAAATGTACTAGGCGATAAAATAGTTAGAGTTCTTAAAACCATATACGATCCGGAAATCCCTGTAGATATTTACGAGCTAGGATTAATATATGATGTGTTTGTAAACGAAGATTATGAAGTTAAAATCTTGATGACCTTAACATCGCCAAATTGTCCTGTAGCTGAGACTTTACCTCTAGAGGTTGAAGAAAAAGTGAAATCGATTAATGAAGTAAAGGATGCAGAAGTTGAGATTACCTTCGATCCACCTTGGTCTCAAGATTTAATGAGTGAAGAAGCAAAATTAGAATTAGGAATGCTGTAATATGGCAGACGAAATTGTAAATAGGGTCGCTAATAGTAAACTCAAAGTTATTGATCTCGAAGATTATTATCCAACCGGTAGACGCGTACTTTTTGATATTAAAGATTGGTTGCTTGAAGGTCTCGTTCTTAGAGAAAAAGACTTTAGACAACATGTTGCCGAGCACGATTGGTCACAATACCAAGATTGCTACGTTGCATTGTATTGTTCTACAGAGGCTATAGTTCCAGATTGGGCTTATATGTTAATCACTATACTGCTTCAAGATTATGCAAAATTATCTGTAATTGGCACACTTGAGAATTTGGAATCAATAATTTATACGGATATTATTTCAAATTTAGAAGTTTCAGAATTCAAGGATTTACCGGTTATCGTAAAAGGTTGCTCTAACAAACCTGTACCATCAAATGCGTTAATATTATTATCGCAAAAGCTAAAACCAGTAGCCAAGTCAATTATGTTTGGAGAAGCCTGTTCTTCAGTACCACTTTACAAAAGAAAAAAAATGTGACTTTTGCTTTAAGTATTGGTCTAAGTAGAAGAATAGCATAAAACAATAATAAATCAATTAACATCTCGAAAATAAATTAACCATGAATAAAAATTTACTTTTATCTATTTGCTTAATACTTGTTGTAACTTTTGGTTTTGCGCAAACTAAAGAAGAACTAGAAGCGCAAAAAGCAGAAAAACAAGTACAAGCAGACAAGTTTAAAGCTGAAGCTGATGCATTACAAGCACAAATAGACGCACTGCCTGGCTGGAGAGTTGGTGCCTTTGGTACTATAGGTGGTAGCTTATCAAATTTTAATAATTGGTATGCTCAAGGAGCACCAAATAATCAATCTGGTACAATTGGTATAACTACAAATGCCTTTGCAAATCTCATTAAAGAGAAATTTTTCTGGAGAAATAGTTTGAATACAAACTTTAATTGGACAAAATTAGACAACAAAGATATCGACACTGATAGTGATAAGTTTGAACCAACCACAGATGTATTTAATATCAACTCATTATATGGACGCAAACTAAGTGAGAAATGGGCTGTTTCAGGAATGTTAGAATATAGAACAACAGTCTTAAACAACTTCAATGATCCTGGTTATTTAGATCTTGGTATTGGTTTTACATGGACACCAATAACAGATATGGTTGTTGTAATTCATCCTGCTAACTACAATTTTGTATTCTCTAGCGGAGATACGGTTTTTGACTCTTCTATGGGAGCTAAAATTGTAGCTGACTATACACGACAAATCGGTAAAGTAAACTTTAAAACAAATTTCTCAACCTTCCAAAGCTATGAAGATTCTAACCTGTCTAACTGGACATGGATTAACTCTTTTGCTTATACCTTATGGAAAGGTATTGGTGTAGGTTTTGATTTTGGATTGAGAAGTAATAGACAAGAAGCTGCAAACTTTCAGGGCACAAGCTTAGAAGATGCAGATAACAAAATTCAAAGCTATTATACGGTAGGTTTATCCTATAACTTTAGCAACTAAGCTCAGTAATACTTAGAATAAAAAAGGTTGAGCAAAGCTCAACCTTTTTTATTCTATCTCTTCTACATCTGGATACAAGAAGTGGTTGTAGGGAAAACGCGTTACATGTATCTCTCTTACTTCTTTATAAACACGCTTTCTAAATTCTTCAAGGTTTTCTTTATTCAGAGCTGAAATAAACAATGCATTATCACCAATTTTAGACATCCAAGTATTTTTCCATTCGTCAATAGTATAATTGGCTTTTGTCCTTTCAGCAATTAAATCTTCTTCATCAAAAGGTTCCGCTTCATAAGCATCAATCTTATTAAACACCATTATTGTTGGTTTGCCTTTGCTATCTATTTCATCCAAAATTTTATTTACGGACTCTATATGTTCTTCAAAATTAGAATGAGAAATATCAACCACATGTAATAACAAATCTGCTTCTCTCACTTCATCTAGTGTACTTTTAAAAGATTCAACCAATTGAGTTGGCAGTTTTCTAATAAACCCAACCGTATCACTTACCAAAAATGGTAAATTACCAATAACCACTTTTCGCACTGTGGTATCTAAGGTTGCAAAGAGCTTATTTTCAGCAAAAACCTTACTCTTACTAATGACATTCATCAGTGTTGACTTACCAACATTAGTATAACCAACCAAAGCGACTCTTACCATTTTACCGCGATTACCACGTTGCACAGCCATCTGCTTATCAATAGTTTTTATCTTAGATTTTAATAGAGATATCTTATCTCTAACAATACGTCTGTCAGTCTCAATCTCAGTTTCCCCAGGTCCACGCATTCCAATCCCACCTTTTTGTCGTTCAAGGTGAGTCCACATTCCTTTAAGTCGTGGTAATAAATATTCACATTGGGCAAGTTCTACCTGAGTTCTGGCATAACTTGTCTGAGCACGCTGTGCAAAAATATCTAGAATAAGATTAGTTCTATCAAGAATTTTACAGTTCAAAATTTTACTAATATTTCGTTCTTGCGCAGGAGATAGCTCGTCATCAAAGATCACTGTACCTACCTCATGCTCCTTAACAAAGTGCATAACCTCTTCCATTTTTCCTGTACCAATAAAGGTTTTTGGATTAGGCATAGCCATTTTTTGAGTATACCGCTTTACAACTTCTCCGCCAGCAGTATAAGTTAAAAACTCCAACTCATCAAGATATTCTTTCGACTGTTCTTCATCTTGGTCTTGTGTAACAATCCCTATAAGAACAACCTTTTCTAACTCAATATTCTTTTTTTCAATCATGGCACAAAGTTAATCAAAACCTTATTCTCAATACGTTTTAAAAGCTCTATATTTAACCTCATGAATAGAATATACACTATAGCATTTTACAACATTGAGAATCTTTTCGATCTAGAAAATGACCCGCGAACAAATGATGATGATTTTTTACCAACATCACATAAAAGATGGACCCCTAAACGTTATGAAAATAAACTGAGAAAAATTGGTTCAGTTATTTCTAAAATCGGTGAAGATGACCACGACGAAGCACCAGTGATTGTTGGTCTTGCTGAAGTTGAAAATAAAACAGTTCTTAATGACTTAGTAAACAGCGAACATTTAATAGATGAAGACTATAGTTATGTGCACTACGATTCGGCGGACGAAAGAGGCATTGATGTTGCACTATTATATAAATCTGATGTTTTTGAAGTTACAAATTCTGAAACTTTTTCGGTGTACTTACAGGATGATGATGGTCAACGCGATTACACAAGAGATATTCTTTTGGTGGAAGGTATATTGAATGATGAAAATATAGCAATTTTAGTTAATCATTGGTCTTCGAGAAGAGATGGTGAAAAAGAAACCGAGCCAAAAAGAATTGCGGCTGCCAAAAAAGTAAATTCCATTATTCGAAATCTTAAAACTAAATCAGAAAACATCAAAATTCTTGTGATGGGAGATTTTAATGATAACCCAGACAATAATAGTGTAGAACTGATGGAGGACGAATCCGGTTTATTTAATCCTTTTAAAACGGTATGGTCAAAAGACAAAGGAAGTTTAAATCATGACTTTGAATGGAATTTATTTGACCAAATATTATTCACCACTAATATTTTTGATACAAACAACTCATTTCTTGCATATCATGATGCAGATGTTTTTGATGATAAATCTCTGACGCAATTTAGAGGCAAATTTAAAGGTCAACCTTTTAGAACCTACGTAGGTAAAAAATATAAAGGTGGATATAGCGACCATTTCCCAGTTTTTATTGAGTTAAAAAGTAGTTAATTTGGCTTAAAAACCATTTATCGATTAATATTACCTTTAGTCTATTATAACATTGTGAACGAAGTGTTCACGACCATTTTTTTTATCTTTCAATTCGCATTAAACACAGCTAACTAACTATCATTAATGCACACTTTATTTTATTATACTTAGAAAGACAAAAGACCCTTATAATCATTTTATTGTAAGGGGTTTATGGTTTCTATCAACCTTTAAAAAAATGAAAAAGACTACTTTACTTTTAATCATGCTAGCATCTTGCTTTTCAGCATTTACTAGTTATGCCTTTAATCCAATTGAAGAGCCTAATAACAATCCAATGGATTCTTTAGATACCGTCATTTTAAATGACAATGTCTATGAATCCAACGTGTCTGATAACAC
>CAZFEV010000013.1:0-63800 GCA_964517835.1 uncultured Flavobacteriaceae bacterium
CAGTAACTAAAGGTCTTCTAATAGGTGCTTCGTAATGAGACGCCATAATTATATAATTGATTCTTTAATTTTTAATTTATGCTTGTGATGTGTTACGTACTTTTGTTTGATAAACCACATTTGGCTTTACACCAACGTGCTCCAATAAGTGGTACGCTCTATCATCTTTTACTAATTCTGATATCTTATCCTCTTCATTATTAACATCTCCAAAGGTCATTGCTCCACTAGAACAAGCAGCAGAACAAGCTGTCTTAAACTCATCCTTGTTAACTGGTCTACCATCGCGCTTAGCATCAAGAATTGTTTTTTGCGTCATTTGAATACACATAGAACATTTCTCCATTACACCACGAGATCTTACAGTAACGTCTGGGTTTAATACCATACGACCTAAGTCATCATTCATATAGTAATCAAACTCATCGTTTTGGCTATATAAGAACCAGTTAAAACGACGAACTTTATAAGGACAGTTGTTAGCACAGTAACGTGTACCTACACAACGGTTATATGCCATGTGGTTTTGACCTTGACGACCATGTGATGTTGCCGCTACAGGACAAACAGTTTCACAAGGTGCATGGTTACAATGCTGACACATTACTGGCTGGAATGCTACTTGTGGATTATCCGCTGGACTTTCCATTTCACCGAACTCACTTAATGAGCTTCCTAAACCAGAAATATTATCTTTTTTATCATTATCTCCTTCAAATGAATCTTGAGAAGAATAGTATCTATCTATACGTAACCAGTGCATATCGCGGCTACGTCTCATTTCAGACTTACCAACAACTGGTACGTTATTTTCAGCATGACAAGCTATTACACAAGCACCACATCCTGTACAAGCATTTAAGTCAATTGATAAATTGAAGTGGTGACCTACAGAACGATCAAAAGAATCCCATAAATCAACATCTGGAGATGTCACAGGAGTCTCAACGTGATCTAATGAAACTACAGGAGTTTCATTCCAAACATGCTTATCTTTTGTATTGAATACTTCTAATGAAGTTTCCTTAATAATATCTCCACGACCCATTAATGTATTGTGTAACTGAACACAAGCAAACTCATGCGTACCAGAAGTTTTCTCAATAGAAACTTCTTGAACAGCACTAAAGTTTTGGTATAATGGATAAGCGTTAACACCTGTTTTCATTTCGTCTTTAAGACCATCAGCAGTTCTACCATAACCAAATGATAAACCTACAGATCCTTTTGCTTGACCTGGTTGAATTAAAACCGGAACGTTCTCTACAGTAACACCATTAACAGTAACATTAGCATAGCTACCATTAAGTCCACCATTAGCAACATTCTCATTGATTAATCCTTTTGCTTCAGCATCAGCTCTAGAAACAGTTACATAGTTATCCCATGACGTTCTAGTAATTGGATCTGGGAATTCTTGTAACCATGGGTTGTTGGCTTGTTGACCATCACCCATTCCAGTTTTAGTATATAATGTTAACTCCATAGCACCACCTTTTGTAGAAGATGCTAATGCAGTAGCTGCATTACTACTAGGTGATTCTGTAATTTCTTCTTCAGTTTCGGCAGTTACATTGTCTGCCATAACTCCTTCTGAAGGTATTCCTACATAAACACCGTCTTGGATCGCTTTATTAAATGACTCACCATTTAAAATATCAGCTTCCCATGTTGCTTTAATATAATCTCTATATAAAGTATCATTTCCATTCCACGCTAAAAGCACATCTTGGAATTGTTTTGTATCAAATAATGGACGAATTGTTGGCTGCATCATTGAATAGTGACCAGCTTTAAATTCGAAATCACCCCAAGATTCTAAACTGTGAGGTAAAGCAGCAATATACTCTGCATTAACAGAAGTTTCGTCTTGCTTCATTGAGAAGGCAATAGACAATTCTGTTTTCTTTAACCCTTCAGCAAAATCAGCTGAATTAGGTAAGGTATACATTGGATTAACACCATTCATAATAAGTGCACCAACTTTACCAGCTTTCATATCAGCTACTAACTGCATTACAGCCTTATCATTACCTTGTCTTGTCTTAACTGTAGTCTTTGCATCAAATGCTTTAGAGTTTAAATATTCATTAATCTCTAAAGCAACTGTCTGAGCATTCACATCTTGAATACCAGTCATTACTACACCATTACTTCCAGCTTTCTTTAATTGCTTAGCTGCAGATTTAACAGCCGCATCTAATCCTTCAGAAAGTTTTGCGCCACCTACTGCATTACCAGTAACGTAACTATATAATTTAGCTAAAGCTAAACGTTGTTCACTTGGTTTTAACGGCACACGTTTATCCGCGTTTGCACCAGAAAGTGACATATTAGATTCAAACTGAATATGTCTTGACATTTTACCTTGCTCAGGAATACGATTCTTCGCATAACCCGCATCGAATCCTCCACCTTGCCAGTCACCAATAAAATCAGCACCAACAGAAACTATAGTCATTGCTTTTGACAAATCGTAATTTGCCATGCCGCGTGTACCATATTTAGCTTCGTAAGCGTCTAATGTTGCTGATTCTGAAATCGCATCATAAGTAACATGCTTAACATTACCATACTTCTCAGAAAACTCACCAACTAATTTCGCAGTTGATGGACTAGGAATTGTAGACGTTAAGAATACGATTTGTTTGTCACCAAGACCACTTAACTTAGAAGTCGTTTCAGTCATAAAAGTATCCCAAGAGATACCTTTACCACCTTTCATTGGCGCCTTTACCCTAAGATTATCATATAATCCTAAAATAGAAGCATGAACTCTAGCATTAGCTGTTCCGTTAGTAACAGCATCTGTATTGTTCTCTATTTTAATAGGACGACCTTCTCTTGTTTTAACTAAAATACTAGCAAAATCAAACCCATCAGCAACAGTAGTCGCATAGTAATTAGCAACACCTGGAATAATTTCCGTTGGTTGGTTTACATAAGGAATTGATTTAATCACAGGACCTTCACAAGCAGCTAATGAAGCAGCAGCCGTACTAAACCCTACGTACTTTAAGAAATCACGACGCGATGTAGAAGAAGACTCTAAAGTTTCTTTATCACCCAAAAACTCATCTGTTGGAATTTCTTCAACAAACTCATTTTGTCTTAGCGTCTCAACAATAGAGCTGTTTTCGTTTAGCTCTTCAACACTTTTCCAGTATTTCTTGTTTGATGACATATTCTTTGTTTAATTTATTGTGATGTTAGCTCAGATAATCTTAACCAACAATAACATTCTTTTAATAATGACACTTACCACATTCTAATCCGCCCATCTGTGCAGCAGTCAATTTCTCTACACCATACTTTTTAGAAAGTTCTTCATGAATTTTAGCATAATATTCATTATCCTTCACATTCACCTCTGTTTCTCTATGACAGTTAATACACCATCCCATTGTTAATGGCGCATGCTGATACAACACTTCCATTTCCTCAACAGGACCGTGACAAGTTTGACATTCTACACCTGCTACAGAAACGTGCTGTGAGTGATTGAAATATGCGAAATCTGGCAAGTTATGAATACGTATCCACTTTACAGGTTTAGTCTCACCCGTGTAAGCTCTACCATCCCAACCTACAGCATCATATAATTTTTGAATCTCAGCATTGTAATCAACACCATACTCTTTACCTTCAGCTAGTGTAGTTTCAGAAACCTCACCAATTGACTTGTGACAGTTCATACACACATTTAAAGATGGAATCCCTGAATGCTTACTTACTCTTGCAGAAGAGTGACAGTACTTACAATCTATTTCATTTACACCAGCATGTATTCTATGTGAATAATGAATTGGTTGCACTGGCTCATAACCTTGATCTACACCAACCTGCATAAAATAACCATACGCAAAATAACCACTTGCAAGTAAAAAGAAAATTGCTGTTACTAACATTAAGAATTGGTTCTCTACAAATGCTTTCCAAATTGGCTTACGCTTTACTTCAGAAATATCTAAACCTTTAGCTTCTGCAAAACGATTTAAAGTACGTTTCACTAAAACTAAAGCCATTGCTAATAACCCAAATAAAACTGCTAATGCACCTAAGATTAATTCTTGGGCAATTCCACCTTCCTGACCTTGACCACTAGGAACGTCATCCTTAATAACTACAGGGTCAGGCTTCGGCTGAGCAGTATAAGCTAAGATATCCGAAATATCTTGGTCACTCAATTGAGGAAAAGCAGTCATTGCCGTTTTGTTCCACGCATTGTAAACCTTATTTGCGTAGGCATCACCAGATTTAATTAAAGCAGAACTGTTACGAATCCATGCATTAAGCCACTCTCTATCCAATCCTTCTTCATTAGCCAATCTCATCTCAACATTGCGAAGCATTGGACCTGTCATGTCCTTATCTAACTTATGACATGCAGCACAATTGGCATTAAACAGATTTTTTCCGTTTACTGGATCGCCGTCTTGAGCATTAAGTGAAATTGAAAACGTAAGAAATAGCATAAAACCGAAACTCAACAATTTGGAGCTTATAGTACGGTTGATAACGTGTTTCATATTATAAAGATAATTATCGTCTAAACTTTGGTATGATTTTTTCATGGAATATGACAAAAATCATGTTTAAAAAAACTCTTGCAAAAGTAAGATATAAAGTCGATTTTCGAAATGCTAATGAAGTGTTAATAATCAATTTATAATTATTCTAAATAAGATTTTATTTTGAATATCGTTTTATAATATACCTTTGTAAAAAAATCTAATAGAATGGCACTAAATATCAAACATTTAAGCTTTATTTTTCTCTTATCAATCTGTTTCTTTTCGTTAAATGCCCAAGAGGGAAATGTTAAAATTGATCAGGATAAAGAGATAGACAAATTAATCGAATACAAGAAAGATTTGAAGACCAATAAGTTATACAAAATTCAAGTTTATCAGAGCGTTGACCCTGACAAGGCACAACGTGAAAAAATGAATTTCTTAAACACTTATCAAGATTGGCCAGTGGAAATTGTTTGGAACACACCAAACTACAAAGTGTGGGTTGGTAATTTTGCAACGAGGCTTGAAGCTGACAGAGCTCTAGCGAAGATTAAAAAAGATTATATGAACGCCATTATTTTTCAGCCCAAAGCGGAGAAAAGTAAATAAAACCGTTCCAAATGGATATAAAAAAACCGACAATAACTTGTCGGTTTTTTTTATGTTCAATAGTGCTCTTATTTCAGAGTCTTCTTCACTTCTACTTCTTGGAATGCTTCGATTATATCGCCTTCTTTAATATCGTTATAACCTTTAACTTGCATACCACAATCGTATCCTTTAGAAACTTCTTTCACATCGTCTTTAAAACGTTTTAAAGATGCTAATTCTCCAGTAAAGACAACAACACCATCTCTAATTAAACGTATACCAGAGTTTCTGAATATTTTACCGTTTGTAACCATACAACCTGCAATGGTTCCGATTTTAGAAATCTTAAAGGTTTCTCTAATCTCAGCAGTACCAGTAACTTCTTCTTTAACTTCTGGTGACAACATACCTTCCATTGCATCTTTAAGGTCATTGATAGCATCGTAGATGATAGAGTACGTTCTGATATCTATTTCTTCTTTGTCTGCTATTGTTCTTGCGTTTCCTACTGGACGCACATTAAATCCTACAATAATCGCATCTGATGCAGAAGCTAATAACACATCACTTTCTGTAATGGCACCAACTCCTTTATGGATAATATTTACTTGAATTTCTTCAGTAGATAGCTTTTGGAATGAATCTGTTAAAGCTTCAACAGAACCATCCACATCACCTTTAAGAATAATATTTAACTCTTGGAAATCACCTAAAGCAATACGTCTTCCGATTTCATCAAGCGTAATATGACGTTGCGTTCTCACAGATTGCTCACGCTGTAATTGTGTACGTTTTGCAGCAATTTGTTTTGCTTCACGTTCGTCTTCAAATACATTGAACTTATCACCTGCTTGTGGCGCACCGTCTAAACCTAATATAGATACTGGTGTTGATGGTCCAGCTTCTTTGATGTTATTACCACGCTCATCGTGCATAGCTTTAACCTTACCACTGTTTTTACCTGCTAATACGTAATCTCCAACTTTTAATGTACCTGCTTGTACTAATATAGTTGATACATAACCTCTACCTTTATCTAAGTAAGCTTCTACTACAGTACCGACTGCTGGTTTTGTAGGATTAGCTTTAAGTTCTAATAATTCAGCTTCTAGAAGTACTTTCTCTAGTAATTCTTTTACACCTGTACCAAATTTAGCTGAGATATCGTGAGATTGAATTTTTCCACCCCAATCTTCAACCAATAAGTTCATTGCCGCTAAACCTTCTTTCACCTTATCTGGATTAGCATCTGGCTTATCAATTTTGTTAATTGCAAATACAATTGGCACACCAGCTGCCTGAGCATGAGAAATTGCTTCTTTTGTTTGAGGCATTATCGCATCATCAGCAGCAACCACAATAATTGCAATATCAGTAACTTGAGCACCACGAGCACGCATCGCCGTAAAGGCCTCGTGACCTGGTGTATCTAGGAATGCAATTTTTTGACCATCTGATAACTGAACACCATAAGCTCCAATATGCTGTGTAATTCCACCTGATTCACCAGCAATTACATTCTCTTCACGGATGTAATCTAATAATGACGTTTTACCATGATCAACGTGACCCATTACCGTTACAATCGGTGCACGTGGTTTTAAATCTTCTGGTTTATCTTCGACTTCCTCAATTGACTCTTCAATATCAGCCGTGACAAATTCCACTTGATAACCAAACTCATCAGCAACAATAGAAAGCGTTTCTGCATCTAATCTCTGGTTCATCGTTACCATCATACCAAGAGACATACATGCTGAAATTACTTGAGTTACTCCAACATCCATCATCGTAGCAACTTCACTAACAGTTACAAACTCAGTAACCTTAAGGATTTTGCTTTCTGCAGCTTCCGCTTGTAGCTCTTTTTCAGACTGCTCTCTATGGCGATCTCTTTTTTCGCGACGGTTTTTAGCTCCTCTGCCTTTATTCGATTTACCTTGAAGTTTTTCGAGCGTTTCTCTTACTTGTTTTTGTACTTCTTCTTCACTTGGCTCTTCCTTAACGACTTTTGGTCTATTATTGTTACCACGTCCTTTTTGATTACCTCTTCTGTTATCAAAGTTCGGTCTTCCACCACCTTCATTGCCACCTTTACTAATACGACGTCTTTTTCTTTTGTTACCGTCGTTAGTAGCATTTGCTGCTGGTTTTTTCTCTTCTTTCTTCTTTTTAGGCTTATTGAACTGAGAGAGATCTATCTTTTTTCCTGTTGTTACAGGTCCAGTAAGTTTTTGATATTTAGTCTTAAGCGTTCCTGTTTCAGGTTCTCCAGCAGGTTCTTCAGCAGGTTTCTCAGAAGTTTTTTCAGCAGGCTTTTCTGCTTTAACCTCAGGTTGTTTCACCTCTTTTACCTCTTGAACTGTCTCAACAGATTTTGGCTCAACCACTTTTGGTTGTTCTACTTCAGCAACAACCTCTTTTACAGGTTGCTCCACTACTTTCTTTTCCTCTTTAACTTCAGGTTTTGCTGCAGCTTTAGGCTTATCTAGATCTATTTTACCTATTTGCTTTGGTCCGCTCAAAGCCGCTTTAGCTTTAACTACAGTCTCCTTTGCGGCCTCAATTTTTTCTTTTTCTTCAATCTCGCGTTCGCGTTGTTCGCGAAGCTGCTCTTTCTCTTTTAGCTTTGCTTCACTTACCTCTTGTGCTTTTTCGCGTTTAGAAGCATCCGTCTGAAATTCATCAGATAATGTATCATAAACTTCTTGCGAAATTTTCGTATTAGGACTTTTCTCTATCTCGATACCTTTGGATTCTAAGAAATCCACAGCACGATCTAGTGAGATATTGAGTTCCCTTAATACTTTATTAATTCTTATTTGAGCCATAAAATTGCCTGTAATATAACTTAATTATATGTTATTCTTCAAATTCTTCTTTTAGAATTCTAATAACTTCTAAAATTGTTTCTTCTTCTAAATCTGTACGCTTCACTAAATCGCTAACGTCTTGCTCTAGAATGCTTTTTGCTGTATCTAAACCAGCTTTATTAAATTCATCTATAATCCACTCATCAATTTCATCAGAGAATTCTTTTAATTCAACATCTTCTTCCGCACCTTCTCTAAATACATCGATCTCAAAACCAGTTAATTGACCAGCTAGTCTAATATTGTGTCCACCTCTACCTATCGCTTTAGACACTTCTTCTGGCTTTAACAATACTTCAGCTCTCATGTTTTCTTCATCTAACTTTAATGAAGTTACTCTTGCTGGACTTAACGCTCTTGTGACAAACAACTGAACATTATTTGTATAATTGATGACATCTATATTTTCATTACCTAACTCACGGACAATGCCATGAATTCTTGATCCCTTCATACCAACACAAGCACCTACAGGATCTATTCTATCATCATAAGAATCTACTGCTACTTTTGCTTTTTCACCTGGAATTCTAACTACTTTCTTCACTGTAATTAAGCCATCAAAAACCTCTGGAATTTCTTGCTCAAACAACTTCTCTAAGAAAATTGGTGAAGTTCTAGACATTATGATTGCTGGCTTGCTTCCTTTAAGCTCAACACTTTCAATAATACCTCTTACGTTCTCACCTTTTCTAAAGAAATCTGAAGGAATTTGCTTGTCTTTAGGAAGAATAATTTCATTTCCTTCATCATCTAGTAAAATGATTGCTCTATGACGAATGTGATGAACCTCAGCAGTGTAAATTTCACCTTCTAATTCTTTAAATTGTTTGTAGATATTAGTATTGTCGTGTTCGTGGATTTTAGAAATTAAGTTTTGTCTTAAAGCTAAGATAGAACGTCTTCCTAAGTCTATTAACTTTACTTCTTCTGCAACATCTTCACCAACTTCGAAATCTGGCTCAATTTTTTGAGCTTCAGATAATGCTATTTCCTGATTTTCGTCTTCAACTTCACCATCAGCTACGACTATACGGTTTCTCCAAATCTCTAAATCTCCTTTATCAGGATTTATAATAATATCAAAGTTATCGTCATCTCCGTACTTTTTCTTCAATGCATTACGCAATACATCCTCTAGAATCGCCATCAGCGTAACTCTGTCTATTAACTTATCGTCTTTAAACTCCGAAAATGATTCTATTAATGCTACATTTTCCATAATTGATATGAATTAAAATTTTATCTTAACTTTTGCTTCTTTAATATCGCTATAGGCTATGCTTGCCTCTTTCGTCACAGTCACTTTACCTTTTCCAACAGGTTTAGGTTCTCTAGTCTTCCACTTCAATAGTACAGACTCTTCATCTGCACTAGCAAGTTCACCTTCAATTTTATCACCTTCAGTGGTTTTTACCTGAAGATTTCTTCCTACATGTCTTTTATATTGTCTCGGCATGAGTAGTGGAGAAGTTGCTCCAGATGACAACACTTGCAATGAAAAGTCTTGTTCTTCTCTATCCATATTATGCTCAATAGCTCTACTCACAAACATACAATCTTCAACCAAAACACCATTGTCACCATCTAAGACTATTTTAATAGCATTTTCTGGAGAAATGGTAAAATCAATTAAAAATAGATCTGGCCTCTCATCTAAGGCATTTTGCAATAAATCTTCTACTATCTTTTTGAACATTTTTAATATAAAAAGAGAGGACTTTTCGTCCTCTCGCGTATTCATTCCTTAAATAACGATGCAAATATACATTATTTTTCTCGATTTATCCAAGTTGTGAAGTTCTATATTTTTATTAAATTTATATAACTAACTAAAATAACAATCCATGAAAAGAATCCTTGTTCCTACTGATTTCTCCGAACAAGCTGAAAATGCCCTTAAGGTAGCAGCGATGCTGGCTAAAAAGCATGATGCTGAGATTTATTTATTACACATGATGGAAATACCAATGCAGCACATTGACCCTGGTGCCGTTAAAAGCGATATTCCTGAAACCTTATTTTTTATGAAATTGGCTCACAAGAAGTTTGAAGACCTCATGGAAAGTGATTACCTGCAGGACATTACCGTTCACGAAACAGTAAAAGCAGATATTACATTTAACGAAATTAAAGAGTCTGTAAAAGAATATGAAATAGACATGATTATTATGGGTTCTCATGGTGCTTCAGGTCTAATGGAAATGTTTATAGGATCTAATGCCGAAAAAGTTGTAAGAACTTCTGATGTGCCTGTTTTGGTTATAAAAAACGAGCATTCAAGCTTTGACATCAAGAATTTTGTATTTGCTTCAGACTTCAAAAACGATAACAAAGAAACCTACAAGCAAGCTGTTGAATTTGCAAAGCTTTTCGATGCTAAAATACATTTACTGATGGTGAATACGGCGAATCACTTTATCACTACTTACGATGCTCGCACAAGAATTAACGATTTCATTGCCGGTGAAGTCTTTAATAATTTTACAACTAATGTTTTCAATGATGTGAGTGTAGAAAGTGGTATTCTAAACTTCTCTGCAGAGATAGATGCAGATTTAATTGGTATTAGCACGCATGGTAGACAAGGTATTGCTCACTTCTTTAATCATAGTATCAGTGAAGATTTGGTAAATCATGCAAAACGACCTGTGATTACTTTTAAGATTTAGAATTATATAACCATCCAGAAATTTAAAAATCCTAATCAATATCAGTTTTGATTAGGGTTTTTTGTTGGCCTACTGTGCCTTCACAATGTTTTGGCAGACAAGTAGGGCTTACTTCGACAAGCTCAGCATAAACTTCTTGCCCGAAATGTATTAGAAATAAAAAAGTCCTAACCCCATTCAGAATTAAGACTTTATCAATTTGTTGGCCTACTAGGGCTCGAACCTAGACTCTTCTGGACCAAAACCAGACGTGTTGCCAGTTACACCATAGGCCAATCTCACGATTGAGCGTGCAAATTTAATACAAACTTTGTCATAGACAAAAAAAATCCAAAAAAATAATTGAATTTACTTAACGTTAACTTAAAAGGATAGGCTTTTAGGTAATAATTGCTAAATTCGCCAGCACTTAAAGAACGGTTTTTTATGACAAATTTTAACTTTAAAAAGTGGAACAATATATTAGCTTGGTTTGTTTTTGCTATAGCTTTTATAGTCTACGGCTTAACCATTGAACCTACCGTAAGTTTCTGGGATGCAGGTGAATATATTTTAACCTCATCTAAGCTTCAAGTTGGTCATCCACCTGGAGCACCACTTTTTCAAATGATGGGAGCTTTTTTCTCAATGTTTGCATTAGAACCTTCTCAAATAGGAATGTTACTTAACATGATGAGTGGTGTCGCAAGTGCCTTCACGATTCTATTCATGTTTTGGACTATTAGCTTACTTCTTGTAAAACTTGTAAAATTCAATAATGAATCTAACCCAAATAAAGGCATAGCGATTTTAGGAAGCGCATTGGTTGGTAGTTTATCCTTTACATTTACTGACTCTTTTTGGTTTAATGCAGTTGAGACAGAAGTTTATGCTATGGCGACATTAATCATGTCCGTAATGTTTTATTTGGCCTTACGCTGGGAGCAAGACATGCACAAACCTAGAGGCAATCGCTGGCTGATTTTGATTGCTTTTATTATTGGTTTGTCTTTTGGTGTTCACTTTATGGGCCTATTGACCATTCCTGCCATTGGATTGATTTATTACTTTAAAAACTACAAAACAATAACGGTAAAGAATTTTATCATTGCCAATGTAGTTTCTGCGGCAATACTACTTTTCATTTTTAAATTGCTTTTACCATCAACATTAAAACTTTTTGGTTATCTCGAAGTATTCTTTGTTAATTCTATTGGATTACCATTTAATTCAGGGACAATAATTACAACCTTATTAGTTGTTGGGTTGTTTTATTTTGGGCTTAGTTTTACTCGAAAAAAAGGCTTAATTCATGTCAATACGCTAGTACTCTGTCTAATGTTTATTTTCATTGGCTTCTCATCATGGATGATGCTACCAATACGAGCAAATGCAAATGTGATTATAAATGAAAATAACCCTTCTGACGCCAGAGAATTATTGGCTTATTATAATTTAGAACAATACCCAGAAACGCATTTATTTTATGGTCCTCAATTTACTGAAGTATATTCTGGTGCTGATGAAAATGAACCTTTTGTAGATGACAAAAAGAACTACGAGCGTAATGATAAAACTGGCAAATACGAGATTATAAATGAATGGAAGGATAGTAAACAAAATTATAATCATAATCATGCAGCCATACTACCAAGAATGTGGAGCAGCGAGCATGCCGATAACTACATGATGTTTACTGGCTTGATTGACTTTGAAGTTGACCCTAAGGTTCAAACTCGAGCTTTTAATGAAGCTTATAATGTCTATTTTGATGTTGCTTTAAAGGAAGGTAACTCTGAAAGTATGGCAGATGAGATTGCTAGTGAATATGCGAGTGCTTACGCCTTACAGGAAAAGAAAAGGGTAGATAAAATAGTCAATGATTTTAGAAAACGTGTACTTGAAGGTGACGTAGATTATGAAGGTTATGCAAATTTCCTTAAGCGTTATGGACAGCAATTTTTGATTATTGAAAAACCTTCATTTTTAGACAATATTGCCTACATGTTTCAATACCAATTTGGGTATATGTACTGGCGTTATTTTATGTGGAATTTTACCGGAAGACAAAATGATGTTCAAGGAAAATATGACGACTTTAATGGTAATTGGATATCAGGAATAAAGTTCATTGATGAACTACACTTAGGACTGTCTCAGGATAATTTACCAACTGATGTCCTTGAAAACAAAGCTAGAAACACGTATTACTTTCTGCCCTTAATATTAGGTTTAATAGGCTTATCGTTTTTATTATTTAAAGACACCAAACGTTTTTGGGTACTATTGGTATTCTTCTTACTAACTGGTTTGGCAATACAATTTTATACTAATGTAAGACCTTTTGAACCGAGAGAGCGTGACTATTCTGTTGTTGGCTCTTTTTATGTCTTTGCAATATGGATTGGTTTTGGTGTATATGCTATATACGACTTTATAAAATCTAACGTAAAATCTAAATTACTAGCACCTCTTGTGACCTTAGTATGTCTGGTGCTTGTTCCTGGTATATTAGCTGCAAATAATTGGGATGATCATGACCGTTCTGGCAAGTATACAGCAAATGCCATGGCGCGCAAATATCTAGAGTCTTGTGCTCCTAATGCGATATTATTTACCATAGGTGATAATGATTCCTTCCCATTGTGGTATCTACAAGAAATTGAAGGTGTTCGCACCGACGTTAGAGTTGTAAATACTAGCTTATTTCAAACGGACTGGTACATTGATCAAATGAAGCGTAAAGCTTACGAAAGTGATCCAATTCCATCTCAACTCACACATAATCAATACAGAGGTGGCACCAGAGATGTGATCATTTATAGGGAGATTAACAGAAGGATTGCTAATGACACTTTAGATATTAAAGAGTTTATGGATTTTGTGTCTGGTGATGACCCTAAAGCAAAATTTAAGCATATTGTGAGAGCTAAAGGAGAGGATCCGAGCGCCTATCCAAAGCATATTCAGAATAGTAATTATTTCCCAACACGTCATATAAGTGTACCAGTCAATAAAGAGGTAGTCTTAAATAATGGTATCGTACAACAAAAAGATGCGGATAAAATTGAAGATAAACTATATGCAACTATTGAAGGCTCTTATTTATATAAGAATAGACTTTTAATGTTAGACATTATCGCTAACAATAATTGGGAAAGACCAATATATTTCACCGGAGGTGCATTTGGTGACGACGACTATGTTTGGTTAAAAGATTACTTACAACTAGATGGTATGTGTTACAAACTTGTACCAATTAAAACTCCAGTGGACAGAGCCAATCCTTATGATATGGGTCGTGTAGATCCTGACCTCATGTATAATATGGTTAAAAAATGGGATTGGGGCGGAAGCGGAGAAGATATCTATCATGATATCGAAACACGCCGCAACAGTATTACATATCGCGGTAACTTAGCCAGACTAATGGAAGCTTTAATTAATGAAGACAAATTAGATAAAGCTGAAGAAATAGCTGATATAGCTATGGATAAAATGCCAGTTGACACCTTTGGTTTTTACGCATTGCTAGAGCCTTATATCAGTGCCTATTATGAAGTTGGAAGTACAGATAAAGGTCGTGCTTTATTTAAAGATGTTTCTGAGAAATATCAA
Source organism: uncultured Flavobacteriaceae bacterium (assembly GCA_964517835.1). GTDB lineage: Bacteria > Bacteroidota > Bacteroidia > Flavobacteriales > Flavobacteriaceae > Winogradskyella. The sequence continues at coordinate 14,251 of CAZFEV010000013.1, forward strand.
GAAAAGCTAATGTATTATGGTGGTTTAGATGAAGAAGATAAAATCTATTTATTGGATGAAATTTACCTAGATATTCAAAGATACAGAGCCTTGGTAGATATTGTAGTATTAAAAGATACCGAAGAATTTGCGCTAGAAGAGACTAAAAAATTCAACAGTTATTTGAGTATTCTAGATGAGTTAATGGGTACACCTGAAGAAGAGGAAGAACCTATTGAAGACATAGATATTGAAAGTTTTTTGAACGATAGTATCCCAGACGAATTGGTACCTATAGAAGAATAATTTGTAATGAATTTTATTCCAGTCAAAACACCAGAATTTGTAAAATCACTTTTTCCGAGTTTTGTCTGGAATATTAACACATCCCAAAAAGAGATATACCTTACTTTTGACGATGGCCCAACACCAAAAGTAACAGATTGGGTACTTCATCAATTGCATCAGTATAATGCTAAAGCGACGTTTTTCTGCATAGGCAACAACATTGATTTATATCCTGAAATATTTCAGCGTGTTATTAGCAATGGTCATTCAATTGGTAACCACACCTATAATCATTTAAAAGGCTGGAAAACTTCTTCTCAAGAATACACTAATAACACCAAAAAGACTGAAGCATTATTAACACGTCATTTCGAAAGTTCAGAATCCTTTAGTAATAATCTTTCAGCACAACTTAAATTATTTAGGCCACCTTACGGAAAAATTAAACCAAGTCAAAGTAAGGTGATTTTAAAACTTGGATATAACATTATACTTTGGGACATTTTATCATTTGATTGGGATCAAAGCAAGAGTCCAGAAAAATGTGTGACAAACGTCATTTCTAAAACTAAACCAGGCAGTATTATCGTTTTTCACGACAGTGTTAAGGCCTTTAAAAACCTTGAATATGCTTTACCAAAAGTCTTAGAATATTACAGTAAGAAAGGATTTGAATTTAAAGCAATTACTAAACAAAGTCTTGAATAATTCCAATCAAAGTGTTAGCGTCTTGCTCACCACTGTGACGCCATTTCATCTCGCCATCCTTGTAGATTATAAGTGTCGGAAGACCTTTAACTCTTAATGCCTCTGCAAGCTCTTTGTTTTTATCAACATCAATCTTTATCACTTTAGCTTTGTCACCAAGTGCAGCAGCAACATCTCTTAGTACCGGATGCATAGCAACAGACTCATCACTCCATTCTGTGTAGAAGTCTAACAGAACCGGAATTTCAACATCTATTAATTCCCCAAATTTTGACATATTTTATCGTTTTTTTGGCAAATGTGTAATACAAACCTACATAAATTTTTAAATCTTAATTTATATCAGACTCATATTGAATAATATAAAAATAAACAATTGTTTATAATTATACTGATTTTGAACCTTTTTTAAGTTCTATCACGGTAATTTCTGGCCAAATACCAACTCTTCCAGGAAAAGCCAAATATCCAAATCCCCTATTTACATTGATATATTGCCCTAACTCCTGATAAATTCCTGCCCAATACTTATATCTCCACTTTACAGGACTCCATTTAAACCAACCAGGTATTTCAATACCAAACTGCATACCATGTGTGTGACCACTTAAGGTTAAATGATAATGCTTTTCATCACGAATAACTTCTTCTTCCCAATGGCTAGGATCATGACTTAATAAAATTTTGAAATCGTTATGATCTACCAAACTAGATGCTTTCTTTAAATCACCAGCTTTTTTGAAACCACCTTTACCCCAATTTTCTACACCAACCAAAGCAATACGGTCATCGCCTCTTTGAATAAACCTATTTTCATTTAAAAGTAAATCAAAACCAATCTCTTTTTGTATTGCCTTCAAATCTTCGAGATTCTGATGCTTGTCTTCTTTAGAATTCCAACGCACATAATCCCCATAATCATGATTACCTAAAACTGAATATAAACCATCTTTGGCATTTAACTTCTTAAAAATATCTACATAAGGCTTCATTTCTGTAGCCTTGTTATTCACCATATCACCAGTGAATACAATCATATCGCTTTCTTGCTCATTTATAAGGTCAATGGCATATTCAACTTTGTTAGGATTATCAAAACTGCCTGAATGCACATCACTAATTTGCGTGAGCTTAAAGCCGTCAAAAGCCTTTGGAAGGTCTTCAAAATGTAATGTATATTTTAAAACCTTAAAATTATACTTGCCTTTTATCACACCATAAAGAATAGAAGAAAAAGGAATTGCCGCAAGACCTAATGCTATTTGAGAAACAAACTTTCTTCGACCTTCAAAACTTATTTTTACATCGTTAGATTGCGTCGTCAGTTTTTCTACAACGTACATAATCGCTCTAAACACATCTTCACCAAATAGCACAATCCCAACAATAATTTTTGGAACAAAAAACAAAATGAACAACACCATAGCCAGAGAAAAACTGAATGGAATTCCGTTTGACCTATCAATAGTCACTGCTTGGTAAATACAATTTCCTATAATACTAACTGAAATAAGCCAATACAACACATTCCACCAACTGCTTTTAGTGATCGTTTTAAAAGATTGGAAGGTATAATAATCTAAAAGTGCAATTATTAGTATGAATAATATTAATCTGAACATAGGTCTAAATTGTTTGACAAAGATACTAATATGCCAAGTGGCTTATCTTATCAATTTGTTAAAGCTATTTAAATAAAAAGCATTTATATCAATGCGAAAATCCCGAATGCTCTCATGTACATTCGGGATTCTCAACTATCTATCAATCAATCATGTTTTAATCGTAAATTTTAGACCAATCTCTATAGGCTGGAATATCTAAATACCAGTCAGAATTTAAGGTACCTCCACTAGTTGCCCAAGTACTAAAATTTAAATAAGCCGAATTAATTGGCGCAGATTCAATAGGATGATCAAAAGGTTTTGATAAGTTAATTGCCCAAGGTAATCCGTTTTCAGTTTTGTAATAGTAATTACTTGATGGATTAGTGGCATCAGCTGATGTTCCAAACCAAGCTAGGTCAGCAAGATCAGTTGGATCCTCACCAGGTAAATGTATTTCTTTAGTTCTATCACCATTTGCGAAAATGAAAGCATCGTATGGTGGCAAGCCTGAAAGACTCTGAGATACTGGATTAGTTAAATTAATCACAGTACTTACAGTAACTGGTGATGTATATGGATTTGAAGGTATTGTATTTATAAATGCTCCACCTTCACTCTGAATAATATTATAAACATTATCAAATATGATAACTGAAGCACTAGACTGATTTGACTCTGTTCCGTTACCATTATTGAAAACAATGTTCTCTTGTAAATCTTGACCAGTTACACTTAAAATATCACTTGATGTAAGACCATCAAATTCGATTCCGAAACCGTTTTGAAATCCTGCACCTACTGCCTTAATCGTCCAATCAGCCTCTATTCGTACCAACTCATTATTTCCATTAAGAACATGTGCTATCTGATAATCTAACACCAAATCATTAAAATCATAATCACCTTTAGAAGGCCATAAATCTTCATAAGCTAACGATCCGGAGAATGTATTACTTACAGCTGCAGTTGGGTCTTCAGGAAAATCATCGCTATCATCAGAAATACCATCATCATCGGTATCTGTATCTGGAGTCACTGGAGGAATATTCTCTACAGACACTGCCTCCCAAGGATTGGCAGACACATAAAAAACTAAGTCATTAAAATCTTCATCACTTGCACCAGTAGATCTAGGTAAATCCTCAAAAGCATTCAATAAAAGTTCACGTCCAATATCCATTAACTGCACAGTATGTTGTCTCATTGCAGGGTCACTCTCATTCGTATTAAATTCTGATTTTGAGTAATATTTAGTAGCATTTACGTTAACACCTGAACCATTCCAAGCATTTTGAAAAAGCACCCAAGAAATCGTCTTTCCCGGATCAAATCTACCCAGACGTATTTTATCACCTGCATAAAGTTCGCCACCAGAATATGCTAATGACGCATTTGGTAATACAATATGAATAGAATCTATTTCACTTGTATTTGCCGGTGGATTATCTGTATCAAACACATAATAACCGAGAGCGTTTCTATATCCGGCACCTTCTGTTACAAAAGTCACCCAAACATCACTTTGATCTTCTATGATAACATCAAGTTCATTTCCAGTTGTTAGGTACTCAGGATTATAGTCTGGCACTGGTCTACCTTCAGGTAAAGACGCATTAATATCATCTAAAAAGGCTTGATTCAAATCATCACCTTCAGATTCTAAATAATGAGGTAAACCTTTCCAATTTCCTGTATTAAAGGTTCCCATGTAATAATAATTATCTGAAATATAGATCGGATCAGAATTAGTTCCATTAGTTCTATCTACTCTAGGTTCTGGATGACCACCAAAAGACAAATTTAAATATGGCGCCACATTCACAGTTTGCTGATTTGCAAACCCAATACTATGAACCTGTATAAAGACTTCCTCTAAATATGCTGGTACTTGAACTGTAGTTTGCATAATCCCCATCGCATTGGTGAATGCAGATGACAGAAATTCACCACCAAAATCAGGATGTTCAGTAAAAAAACTCACTTTAATTCCAGATAATGGCACGTCATCAATGCTCATAACATCAATTTCAACTTCCATATCTATTGAAGTCGAAAAATCAAAGTCTGATGGCACATTTAATTCTGTAATATCATTGCTCGATGGGTCTGTTTCATCTTCTTGAGAGCCTTCTACATCCATATTACATGAATAAAAAAGAACAAGAAGGATTAACGTTGAAATATATCCTTTTTTCATGATTGTAGATTGTGGTTAGTCCAAAATTCTTAATCTTTAAGGACTATTTTTGGCGAAAATCGCTCAGACGGAGTTTTCGTTCGATAAAATGTTCTTTTTAATAGTTAAAAGGAAAAAGAGAATTCTACTAATAACTCGTTAAGACTGTACATTTCAATAACATAAGAGCTATAGAACAATACTTTATTCTTATTTGTACCTATTTAAATTATACGGTTTAATTAAAAAAGACAACTTATAAATTTCAAGGTAAATTCAGCCTAGTATTTTCATTATATTAGAGGGAAATTACTTTCTGTTATAATGCGATTCAAATCATTAATTCTATCTTCTTTTATTATAATAATCTTAAGTTGTACAAAAACATCAAACACTAATAGCGCTAAAAAAGATGAACCACTAATAAAATATGTAAATACTTTTATTGGAACTGGCGGACATGGCCATACGTTCCCTGGAGCTACAATGCCATTTGGAATGATGCAATTAAGCCCTGACACACGCTTAGATGGCTGGGATGGTTGTTCTGGTTATCATTACTCAGACGAATACATTTATGGCTTTTCGCATACACATTTGAGTGGTACAGGAATTAGTGATTATGGCGATATTTTACTAATGCCAACAAATGCAATCAATTTCAATAATGGGGCTGATGGCAAGCCCGGCTATCGTACTCATTTTAGTCATGATAATGAAATTGCTGAACCAGGATATTATAAGGTGCATTTAGATTCTACTAATATAAATGTAGAACTTACAGTATCATTACGAAGTGGCATCCATAAATATCAATACCCTACAAATGACACACAATTCATTGTACTAGATTTAAATCATAGAGATAAAGTTTTAGATTGCAAAATCAACAAGCTTAACAACTATGAAATTAATGGTTTTAGACATTCTTCAGCTTGGGCTAAAGATCAGAGGTTATTTTATCATCTAAGATTTTCGCACCCATTTAAGTCAATTCTTTATGACGATGGAAATGGACAAATAATATCCGACAACAAAGAATTTGCTAGTAGAAAAGCGATATTAGTTTTTGATAATCCACAAAATGATCCCATAGAAGTCAAAGTGGGCATTTCCGCTGTTGACGAAAATGGAGCTAAGGAAAATCTAGAAGCCGAAATTGGAAAAAAAGATTTTGAAACAATTAAAAAGGAAGCTCAACAATATTGGGAAGGTCGGCTAGAAAAAATTGTAATTGAAAGTAACAATGTAGATAAAAAAACGAATTTCTATACGTCCATATACCATACCATGATTGCACCTAATCGTTATCAAGATGTGGATGGCCGTTATCGCGGTATGGATTTAGAAATTCATCATGCCGATTTTGATTATTACTCTGTGTTTTCCCTTTGGGATACATACAGAGCTGCGCATCCGTTATATACTATAATTGAAGAAGAACGTACCAATCACTTTATAAACACATTTTTAGCAAAATATGATGAAGGAGGCATAATACCAATGTGGGATTTAGCAGGTAATTATACAGATTGTATGATTGGTTATCATGCTGTTCCTGTAATTGCTGACGCCTACTTAAAAGGCATTAAAAATTATAATGTAGACAAGGCTTTTGAAGCTATGAAACATTCTGCTACACAAAACAAATTTGGACTTGAAGCCTATAAAAAATATGGTTTCATACCTGTTGATGAAGAAAGTGAATCCGTCTCAAAAACTTTAGAATATGCTTATGATGATTGGACGATTGCAATGATGGCAAAGGATATGAACAAAACCGAAGACTATACCACTTACATTCAACGTGCTCAGTATTATAAAAATGTTTTTGATCCAGAAAGTAAATTCATGCGAGGTCGTTTCAGAAACACTTGGTTTTCTCCTTTTAATCCGTATGAAGTGAACTTCAATTATACAGAAGCCAATGCATGGCAATATAGTTTTTATGTACCCCAAGATGTTTCAGGATTTATCGAATTGTTAGGCGGAAAGGATGAATTAGAGCACCAATTAGATAAATTATTCTCTGCAAATTCTGAAACTTCTGGTAGGCATCAAGCAGATATAACCGGTTTAATCGGCCAATATGCACACGGCAATGAACCTAGTCATCATATGGCCTACCTCTATAATTTTGTAAACAAACCACACAAAACTCAAGAAAAGGTTTATCAAATTTTAACTGAACTGTATAAAAATGATCCAGATGGCATTTCAGGCAATGAAGATTGCGGACAAATGAGTGCGTGGTATGTCTTTTCGTCTATGGGATTTTATCCTGTAACACCAGGAAGCAATCAATATATTATCGGTGCACCACTTTTTGATAAAACCACCATAAATCTTGAAAACGGAAAACAATTCAACATAATCGCCAATAATTTAAGTGATAGTAACATATATATTGAATCTGTAAAACTTAATGGGAAAAATCATGATGTTACTTATCTTTTACATGACGACATTGTCTCTGGTGGTACGCTAGAGTTTCACATGACTGATAAACCATCCGGTTGGGGCACCAAGGAAGGACAAGAACCTAAAACAGAAATTTCAGAACACATCATCTTAGCTTCACCATATATCGAAAAAGGAGATATTACATTTAGGGATTCCACTTCTGTAAAGCTTAATACATCAGAATCTAGTGCTCAAATATATTATGCCATTAATGATTCTGACTTCAAATTATATGGTAAACCTTTCAAAATCTACGAGAACTCCACAGTAAAATTATATTCTGAGAAAGGCAATCTAAAAAGTCCTGTACTATCAACACCATTTTATAAAATAGATCCAAACCTCAGCATAAAACTAGAAAACGAATATGCCAATCAATATTCTGCCGGCGGTAATGACGCTTTAATTGATGGTATTAGAAGCACAAAAAACTATCGCACCGGCAGTTGGCAAGGTTACTGGAACACAGATCTAATCGCAACAGTAGACTTAGGTGAAGAAAGGCTAGTTGAAGAAATTTCAATAAACTTTTTAAGAGATCAAGGTGCTTGGATTTTTTATCCTAAAGAAGTGAAATGTTTTGTTTCTTCCGATAAAAAAACATTCCTAGAATTACCATCTCAAGTTATTAATGCCTCAGAGGAAAATAGTAATATTGAAATTAAGTCAACAACATTCAAAATTCCCAAAGAAAAGTATCAATACGTGAAAATTATAGCAAAAAAACTAGGTAATTTACCAACCTGGCATATTGGCTATCCTATGAATGGGAAAAGCTGGATTTTTGCTGATGAAATTTCAATTAAGTAATTTAACCGCTTATCTTTAAAACTTACTAACTAAACACAAATATGAGCAACCAAAACAACAAATCTGCGTTAGCAACCCTAGTGACAGTATTCTTTTTCTGGGGATTTATTGCAGCATCAAATGGTGTATTTATCCCATTTTGTAAAACTTATTTTAATATAGACCAATTTCAATCGCAATTGGTAGACTTTGCATTTTACGGTGCCTATTACATTGGTGCTTTAATGCTCTTTATAATGTCTGGCTCAATTAAAAAAGACATTATGAACAATTGGGGTTACAAAAATGGCATTATCTATGGCTTATTACTTTCTGCAATTGGTGCATTTGTTATGTATCCTTCTACATCTGGAGCAGGACAAGGTCAAACTGACATTTTTTATCTTGTACTTATTGCTTATTTCATTGTTGCATTAGGGTTTTCATTACAGCAAACCGCAGCAAATCCTTTTGTGATTGCTTTGGGTGATCCTAAAACAGGTTCGCACAGATTAAATCTAGCAGGTGGTATTAATTCCTTCGGAACAACTATAGGACCTATCGTTGTAAGTCTTGTAATTTTTGGTTCTGCCACTTGGAGTACGGATGAACTTGCCAATATGATTAAGAATAATGAAATAACTTTAGGCACAGTACAAACCCTATATTTAGGTGTTGGCGTATTGTTCTTGCTAGCTGCTGCATTATTCTATTTTTCGAAGAAATTGCCATCTTTAAAATCTGACACCATCTTTGAACCTGCTAATAAAGCAAGAAACTTATTAATCGTACTTACCCTAATAATATTAGGTTGTTTTGGCTATATATTTAGTACTTATACTGGAAACACAGAAGCTTCTGAAGCTACTGAAAACACAAGACTAATCCTTCTTTTTATTGCACTTTTTGCTGTTATTGTATCTGTATTTATTGCTAATACAAGTGCAGATAAAAAGCCTGAAGGTTGGGGAGCTATGAAATACCCTCAATTGGTTTTAGGCATGCTCGCCATTTTTATGTACGTAGGCGGTGAAGTCACTATTGGAAGTAACCTTGGTGAATTATTAAAACAACCTGTTGCCGACACTAACCTTAACGCACTTGGACTTCCCGTTTTAAACGATTCTCAATTAGGACTGTACATTTCATTGTATTGGGGAGGACTTATGATTGGTCGTTGGGTTGGAGCAATCACTGTTTTTAACCCAAGTAATGGTCTCAAAAAAGTATTACTTATTATTGTTCCATATGTTGCCTTTGCCGTAATCCTTGGTGTTAACTGGATTGCTGGAAATGAATTCTCAACTAATGAAATACTATTTTTCGCTATCTGTATTGCTGTGCAAGTTATAGGATTCTTTTTAGCCAAAGACAAACCGGTAAAAACACTCAAAATATTTAGTCTATTAGGAGTAATAGGAATGTTAATTGGATTATTTGGATCTGGCAATGTGGCTTTATTTGCATTCTTATCTGGTGGTTTATTCTGCTCAATAATGTGGCCATGTATCTTCACATTAAGCATTGCAGGATTAGGTAAATATACATCTCAAGGATCTGCTTTTTTAATTATGATGATATTAGGAGGTGCTATCATTCCACCTGTACAAGGAAAACTTGCAGACGTATTTAGCATTCAATCTTCTTATTGGATTGCAGTAGCTTGCTTTGCTTACTTATTATTTTATGCTTTTAGAGCTAAAACAGTCCTAGATAAACAAGGTGTTGAGTATTAATAATGACTCAATTTAGATCATATGAACAGAAGAAAATTCATAAAACAAACTGCATTAACAGGAGCAGGACTAACTTTACCTAACACTTTGGTGAGTTGCAATGATAATAACAACGATGCCTCAGAAGCGGAAGGAAATGCCATTATCAATACTAAAACCGTACCATTAGTTATTGCCACTTGGCATGTTAAGGAAGCCACGGCAAAGGCCATGCAAGTATTACAAGCTGGTGGTAATGCTTTGGATGCCGTTGAACAAGGCTGTAGAGTTGAAGAAGCGAATGAAAAAGGACAATCAGTTGGTAAAGGCGGCTTACCAGACAGAGATGGCAATGTGACTTTAGACGCCTGTATTATGGATAAGTATGGTAATTGTGGCTCAGTAGTATATCTTCAAAATATTACGCATGCTGTATCTGTTGCGAGGAAAGTAATGGAAGATACTCCACATGTAATGCTCGCTGGTGAAGGTGCCAAACAATTTGCTATTTCAAAAGGATTTAAACCAGAAAATCTATTGACGGAAGCTTCAAAAGAAGCTTGGGAAAAATGGAAGGTTGAAGCCGAGTATAAACCCATTATCAATATTGAAAATCATGATACTATTGGTATGCTAGCCATAGATAAAAATGGTGATATTTCGGGAGCATGCACTACAAGTGGTTTAGCCTATAAAATGGGTGGGCGCGTTGGTGATAGCCCAATTATAGGGTCTGGACTATTTGTAGATAACGAAATTGGTGCTTGCGTCGCTACCGGATTAGGTGAAGAAGTGGTAAAAACCGTAGGAAGCTTTTTAGTGGTCGAACTCATGCGTCAAGGTAAATCACCACAGCAAGCTTGCGAAGAAGCTATAAAACGTATAGTAAATAAACCTAACAGCGATTATAAAAACTTTCAAGTGGGTTATATTGCTGTAAACAAAAAAGGTGAAACAGGAAGCTACTCAATACACCAATGGTTTAGTATGACTAAATTTCAAAATGGTGCAAACGAACAAATTCAGTCAGACTACTACAATAAGGTCTAAAACCACTTTACTGTTAACTTTGCTAATTTTTCTTTAAAATTAGTGTAAGGAGGAAATAACAATTCATTAATACCCATAGTATTCTGCTTTATTGTAGCGCGCATATTACTAAATGCTTTAAAACCATAATATCCATGACTTTTTCCTATACCGCTATTATTTATACCTCCAAATGGTAAATGATGATTGGAATATTGTACCACATTATTATTAATACATGTACTCCCAGCACGTGTATTATTTACCACCTTTTTAATGTTAGCATTACTTTTACTATATATGTATAGAGCTAAAGGTCGTTCTTTAGCGTTTACGTAATTTAATGCTTCCTCTAAAGTTTTATAGGTAACAATAGGTAGTATTGGTCCAAATATCTCGTCATGCAATAACGTAGCATCTTCATTGACATCAGAAACCAATGTCGGTTCCACAAAGTTTAAATCCTCATCAGCATCACCACCAAATACAAAATTTGCATTGTGATGCTTCGCGTTTTCTAAATGCGCTTGTAATCTTTTAAAATGCCTATTGTTAACTATTCTACCATATGAGTTAGAATCTTTTTCATTTTCTGTAAAGAACGTCTTAACCCATTTTGCACAAAGTCCTTTAAATTCATCTTCGATTTGTTCATCTATTAATATGTAGTCTGGTGCAACACATATCTGGCCTGCATTCACAAATTTTCCCCACATAATGCGCTTTGCAGCTTTATCTAGATTTGCTGTTTTATCAATAATAGTTGGAGATTTTCCACCGAGCTCTAGCGTTACGGACGCAAGGTGTTTTGCGGCGGCTGCCATAATAATTTTACCAACGTTTGGTGAACCTGTAAAAAAGATATGATTAAATGGTAATTGTAACAACTGAGTTGATGTTTCAACTTCGCCTTCCACCAATGCAACCTCATCCTCTGTGAAAATATCTTTTACAATCTTTGCCATTAATGCTGATGAATTAGGTGTCATTTCCGAAGGCTTAATAATAGCTGTATTACCAGCTGCTATTGCAGAGACCAACGGCCCAAATGTAAGATTGAAAGGGAAATTCCATGGCGAAATGATTAAGCAAACACCTTTGGGTTCATATTTATAATAGGAACTAGATCCTATTAAAGCCATTGGAGTTGTTACTTTTTGGTTGCGCATCCACTTATGTAAATTAGCCTTCGCAAATTTAATCTCACCTAATATTTGATATATTTCAGTAAGTTCTGCCTCCACAGTCGGTTTACCTAAGTCTTGTTTTAAAGCTTTAATTATATCTTTTCTATAAGTAACTTCTATTGCTTTCTTTAACTGATTTAACTTTACGACTCTTTGTGCACGTGTTGTATTACCAATATTGAATTGGTTTTTCTTTTGCTTAATAAAAAGTTGGTAATAAGGGTTATCTCCGTAATCTGTCATGAAGTAAAATGTAATTTTTATGGTTAAACGGTTTATGGCTATGCATTTTATCGATGTTTTCTACATACGCATACATTTCACCCATATTTCCTGATTTTTTGCCGATGTTTTCCCCGTATTTACTGGGCTCAGAGCCCATTTTGTGTATTTCATCGATGTTTTCTGTAAAGGCGTTCATGTTATCTAATTTCCAGCTGTTTTCGTCCAAATTATTCAATATCAAGAAGGTTTCGGTTGTTACTTTGAAGTGTAATTAAAACACAAATGCCCCTTAAAATTATGAAAAAAGCTGTAGTAATCATATTATTTTTAACAATGTCTTTAGCAGGTTTCGCACAACAAAATAATGAAGTTGCTTTAAATAATAGTACTGAGCTAGTTGAAACTATAAAAGAAGAGACTGTTGCAACAACTAAAGTTTCTGTTTCAGCAAAAATGAAGGCTAAAGTTTTAAAAATTAATCGTAAAAAAAGTAACGAAATCATAAGCATTAAAGCTTATAGAAAAAGTTTACAAATAAAAGTAAAGACTGTAAAGCTTTGCTAAACACATGCTATTAACCAATAAAGGAGCCGGAACATTTGTTTCGGCTTTTTTTGTACAGTACGATTATAATATTCAAAGTATTATCATCGCAACTATAAATTGGTATTTTAGCACCAGTAATTATCATTTAGAATATGTCTAAAATTCGTGTTATCATAGTTGAAGATGATCCAATTATTTGCGAGGATATAAAGCAAATGCTTACTAATGCCAATTATGACACTGTTGCTATCTCATATAATAAAGTAGACGCTATCAATAAAATTGACGCATTACAACCAGACTTAGTTCTACTTGATATTAATTTAGAAGGCGAGTTCGAAGGATTTGATGTTGCGAATCATATTAATATTAATCACAGAATACCGTTTATCTATATTACCTCCTATTCAGGTAAAAAAATAATTGATGCTGCCAAAACCACAACTCCTATGGGTTACATTGTAAAGCCATTTAGGGAAAAAGAACTATTTTCTACTTTAGAAATTGCGCTTTATAATTATTCTCGATTTATGATGCCTGTGGTACTCAAAAAGGACGAGATTAATAAACGAATTAAAACTCCATTAACACAAAAAGAATTTGAAACCTTAGAGGGTTTATATCAAGGAAAAACGAATCAACAGTTGGCTGATGTTCAATTTGTAAGTATCAATACCATTAAAACACATATAAAGAACATCTACGAAAAGATGAATACCAATACCAGACTTGAAACTATCACTCTATTGAAAGAACTTCTTAAGTAGATTGGTTTTGAAAATCTATTTTAAATGTAACGCCATTATTGGTCTTCATATTCAACTTTCCATTTAGTTTACTACTGAATAGCTCAATGAGCTTTAGCCCAAACGATTCTCTATTTTGATTACTAGTCATATCGTAACCAACGCCGTTATCCTTTATTTCTATTTGATATAAGCCATTTATTTCTTTACAAACTAAATTTATTTTAGGTGATACTATTGCTTGGTCAGCAAAAGCATGCTTAACGGAGTTACCTATTATCTCGTTTACAATTAACCCTACAGAAATGGCACTTTCAAAATTCATAAACACATTCTTTGCCTCAATATTTACAATAATATGTTGAGTTGTCTTTTCATATGCACTAAAAATATTATCCACTAGACCTTCAAAATAAGTCTGCATGTTTACTGTACTCAAACTCTCACCGTTATATATATTCTTATGAAGAATTGCTAATGAATGAATACGGTTTTGATTGTTCTGAAGAACTTCACGGACACTTTCATCTTTCACATAATTAGATTGTAGATTGAGAAGACTAGAAATCATTTGAAGATTATTCTTTACCCTATGATGTGTTTCGTGCAATAACAAGTCTTTATCTTTTAAAGCATTTGAAATAATTTTATTCTTCTTATTTATTTTAGAATTAAACCAAAGTAAAAGTACTCCTCCTATGAGTAGAATAACAATAAAAAATACAGCTATACCTCTAACTATCCTCGATTTTGATGCTTCTGACTCTAAAATCTTCTTCTCTTTACTGAGTAATAAGATTTCGGAATCTTTTTTCTGTTTTTCATATTTAGCATCTTTATCAGCTATAGTTTGCAAAGAGGTTTTGGAATAAATAGAGTCACTAATTACTTTTAATAACTTATGATGTTTAATTGAAGTTTTAAAAGCACCCATATTCTCGTATGCCTTAGAGAGAAGCCTATGTGCACGTTCTTGTTGATGCAAAGACTGATGCTCTTCATATTCAAATACTTTATTCAGATACTTAAGTGCTTCTTTTGGTCTATTTAATAAAATTAAAATTTCCCCAATACTTATTGCAGACTCACAAATATCATAGGTACTAGTTAAACCCTTTCTAATTTCATAAGATTTTAAATACTCTGTATAAGCTTCATCATATCGTCCTTCATGCTGCCTTAAATAACCAAAATAATCATGATGATATCCCATTTCGGTGAGCGTAGGGAAAGCTGCATTAAGATCTCTTTCTTTAAGCAAGTGATATTCAGCTTCTTTAAATCGACTCATTTCAGTATAAAGTAATCCTAAATTGGCATGAATATGTGCCATGCCCATACTGTCATTAAGTTTTTTGAATGCACTTAAGGCCTTTAAGTATTCTTTTTCGGCTTTTAAAGGCTGCTCTAAATCTGCATAAAAACTCGCCAAAGAATTTCCAATGCCCGCCTTTTGAGAATTGTTCCCTAATTTATTGTAGATATAAGAAGCTTCAAGTAAATAGTCTTGAGACAGCGTCATATTACCAATAGCCAAATAAATATTACCAAGTATATGTCCACTTAAAGCAATATCTAATGAATCTTTACGGTCTTTTGAAAACGTGTATATTTTACTGTAATATTCTAAAGCAGTTTTAAAATCCCCTAACATATTATGGCTAGAGCCAATGATATAATATGCCTTTCTTAAATCAATACTATCTTCTTTCTTAATATAGTTTTCGATAAGATCTACACCTATTTCTAGAGCGAACTCAGGATCTCTTTCTTCAAAATACCGTCCTAATAAAAATTTTTGCTTTTTAATAACCTCAGCATCAGAAGACATTTCAATAATCTTTTGTAGACTATCAACATATTTATTTGCTTTTTGTTCTTGTCCAAATGAAAAAAGGCAAAAACTTAATAGAAAATTATAGAGAAATAATCGATTAAAACCCATGATAAGAGTGCTGACTTTAACAAATATATAAAACCATTATCTTTAAAAATCACCCATAAGTATGAAAACAAAAACTGAATAATTACTGTTATTTGTTTAGCTATTAATCAAACATAAAAAGAGTATACATCTTTGTTTAAAGAATATGCTCTTTTTTATTCTCTTTAACTAGTGTGTAAATCCGAGTGATTTTGTGATAGACATTGTATTCAACGTCATTTTTAAGGGTTACTAATAAGGGTTATACAATATTTTTTTGCGAATCGCAGTCATAAAAATCACTCGGATTTACACATTTTTATCAAAATTAGCACAACCTCCATTTAACTTTTGTAGCTTTGAGTTTCTTTCAAACTCATACTAATGTCAGATCAAAAAAGACTCTTTTTAGTTGATGCTTATGCATTAATATTTCGTGGCTACTATGCTTTTATAAAAAACCCAAGAATAAATAGTAAAGGTGAAGACACTTCAGCTATAATGGGTTTTATGAACTCTCTTTTAGATGTCATAAAACGTGAGCGACCAGACCATCTTGCTGTCTGCTTTGATAAAGGTGGAAGCGTTGATAGAGTTGAAATGTTTGAAGCTTACAAGGCCAATAGAGATGAAACACCAGAAGGTATTAAAACTGCTATACCTTACATCTATGAAATTTTAAAAGCCATGCATATTCCGATTATGGTTAAAGAAGGTTTTGAAGCTGATGATGTCATCGGAACACTTTCTAGACAAGCCGAAAGTGAAGGCTATAAAGTGTTTATGGTAACGCCAGATAAGGACTTTGCACAATTAGTGACCGATAATATTTTTATGTACAGACCAGTATTTGGTGGTGGTTATGAAACTTGGGGAATTCCAGAAGTTCAAAAGAAGTTTGAAGTACAAACACCAGAACAAGTTATCGACTTTTTAGGTATGATGGGTGACGCTAGTGATAACATACCTGGATTGCCAGGTGTTGGTGAAAAAACAGCCAAAAAATTCATCAACCAATTTGGTAGTATGGAAGGTTTACTTGCCAATACAGACCAGCTAAAAGGCAAAATGAAAGAAAAGGTTGAAGCCAATGCTGAGCTTGGTATGCTTTCTAAGAAACTTGCTACTATAATGCTTAATGTTCCTGTGACTTTTGATGCTAAGGATTTTGAATTAGACCATCCAGATATTGAAAAAGTAAAAGAGATTTTCACCAATCTTGAATTTAGACGATTAACTGATAATTTCATAAAAACATTTGCTGTCGAGTCACCTCAAGCAAAAACTACGGAAAAACCTAGTACGAATACTTCTGTGAAAGCTGCAGAAAAATCTACCTCAGCTGGTGCAGGACAATTTTCTTTGTTTGATTCTGGTGATTCTAATGCTACAGAAACTGAATCAAGTTCAGCATTCGCTAGGCTAACTGCTGAAACCACATCACATTTTTACCAAAGTGTCGCTTCAGGTATGGCAACCAAACTTTTTGTAAAAAACTTGCTGAATCAAACGTCTGTTTGTTTTGATACCGAAACTACAGGACTAAATCCGCTTACAGCAGAATTGGTTGGTATTGCCTTTTCTTGGGAAACAGGAAAAGGATTTTACATCCCCTTTCCTGAAAACAAAACCGAAGCTCAAGAATTAATTGAAGTGCTTCGACCGTTTTTTGAAAATGAAAACATCGAGAAAATTGGTCAGAATCTTAAATATGATATTAAGGTGTTAGCCAAATACAATATTGTAGTAAAAGGTAAACTGTTTGACACTATGTTAGCGCATTATCTCATTAATCCAGATATGCGACACAATATGGATGTGTTATCTGAAACCTACCTCAACTACACACCTATTTCTATTGAAACCTTAATTGGCAAAAAAGGAAAAAATCAGTTGTCAATGCGAGATGTTCCTCTTGAAAAACAAACCGAATATGCTGTTGAAGATGCAGACATCACACTTCAGCTTGCAGCACATTTTGAAAAGGAACTTGGCGAAGCCAACACTCAAAAATTATTTGATGATATTGAAGTGCCTTTACTTCGTGTTTTAGCAGATATGGAATTGGAAGGTATTAACTTAGATAAGGTGTTTTTAAATTCCCTTTCCGAAGAATTAACTAATGATATTGCTTCGCTTGAAAAGAAGATTTATGAAGCTGCTGGTGAAGAATTCAATATTGCGTCACCAAAACAATTAGGTGTGATTTTGTTTGAAAAACTAAAATTAGTTGACAAACCTAAAAAGACCAAAACTGGTCAATATTCAACTTCCGAAGATATTTTAAGTTATTTAGCTAAAGACCACGATATCATTCAAAATGTTCTAGATTTTAGAGGACTTTCTAAACTCAAAAGCACTTATGTTGATGCTTTACCAACGCAAGTATTAGAACAAACAGGTCGTGTGCACACAGATTATATGCAAACTGTTGCAGCCACAGGTCGTTTGAGTAGTAACAATCCTAACCTTCAGAACATTCCTATTCGTACAGAGCGAGGTCGTCAAGTTAGAAAAGCTTTTGTTCCTAGAGATGAAGAACATACACTTTTAGCTGCTGATTATAGTCAGATAGAACTTAGAATCATTGCCGCGTTAAGTAAAGAAGAAACAATGATTGAAGCCTTTAAACAAGGTGAAGATATTCACGCTTCAACAGCATCTAAAGTGTTTAATGTTCCTATTTCTGAAGTCACTCGCGAACAACGTAGTAATGCCAAAACCGTTAATTTCGGAATCATCTATGGTGTGTCTGCTTTTGGATTGAGCAACCAAACTAACCTTTCACGAAGTGAATCTAAAGAACTAATAGATACCTATTATGCAACTTATCCTAAACTGAGAAACTACATCCAAGACCAAGTCGATTTTGCACGAGATAACGGTTATGTGCAAACAGTTTTAGGTCGTCGTCGTTATTTAAAAGATATCAACTCTCGAAATGCTGTGGTTCGTGGTGCTGCCGAACGAAATGCTGTCAATGCACCAATTCAAGGTAGTGCTGCAGACATTATTAAAATTGCGATGATAAACATTCATCAAAAACTAAACGAAGGCAACTACAAAACCAAAATGTTGTTACAAGTGCACGATGAATTGGTATTTGATGTTTATAAACCAGAATTAGAAGCCATTAAAACCCTCATTAAACACGAAATGGAAAATGCTTATAAGCTTGAAGTTCCATTAGATGTCGATTTAGATATTGGTGATAATTGGTTGGAAGCGCATTAGAATTATGGTAAATCACCCCTAAAGTCCCCTTAAGGGGAAAATGTAGAAAGCTGTCCCTTTGGGGGACTTTAAGGTTGACCGCAAAGCTAACGCCTTTTATTCTTCTTACTCTTATACTTTACCTTTTCTTTACGCTGATTAAAAGGTACAGCATCATTAAAGGTGTGTTTAGGTTTTCCTGGCTTATTCTTGCGCCATTTTTCATCCTTTTTAGGAAGCAACACATTTAATAAATCTTGACGACCAAGCTTATTCAACGTATTACGTATCCAAGCCTTATTTTCATCCTTATACCAAAAGAAAAAACGATGTTGTTCATCTTTTTCTTTTCGTGTTTTTGGCGTCTTTACCTTTTTTAAAGTGTATGGATGATAGCCACTATAATAAATCACAGTAGCCACTGTCATTGGTGTTGGCGTAAAGCCTTGTACTTGCTCTAACTGAAAGCCCATATCTTTAGTTTCTGCAGCAAGATTAGCCATATCTTCTGCTTCACAAGCTGGATGATTTGAAATAAAATATGGAATCAATTGAAGGTTTAACTTTTTCTTAATATTGATTTTATCAAAGCGGTCTTTAAACTTATGAAAGTATGTAAACGAAGGTTTTCGCATCAGTTTCAAAACTGGGTCACTTGTGTGTTCTGGCGCTACTTTTAAACGTCCAGAAACGTGTTTTGTCATTACTTCTTCAGTATAATCATCAAGCTCTTTTGGGTCAGCATTTTTATTAAACTCTGGCACCAACATATCGTGACGAATACCACTACCTATAAATGATTTTTTCACTTTTGGATGACTATCTACAGCTTGGTATAAATCAGTCAAAGGTTTGTGAGACGTATCTAGATTACTACAAATCACAGGCGAAATACAACTAGGTGCAACACACTTATCGCATATTTCTTGAACCTTTCCTTTCATTTTGTACATATTAGCACTTGGTCCACCAATATCAGAAAGGTAACCTTTAAAGTCTGGCATATTTGCTACAGTATCAACTTCTCTTAAAACCGACTCTTGACTTCTGGAAGCAATAAATTTTCCTTGATGTGCAGAAATGGTACAAAAGCTACAGCCACCAAAACAACCACGATGAATATTGATAGAGAACTTAATCATCTCATACGCAGGAATTGGTCCTCGTTTGTTATACTTTGGATGAGGCATTCGTGTGTAAGGCAACTCAAAAGATGCGTCAATTTCAGCTTCAGTCATTGTTGGAAAAGGCGGATTAATCATCAAGGTCTTATTTCCAACCTTCTGAAAAATACGTCTTGCATACAACTTATTACTTTCTTGCTCTATCACCTTAAAGTTAGAGGCGTAAGCTTTCTTGTCTTTTAAACAAACCTCGTGTGATGAGATTTCAACATCTTCCCAATTTTTATTCTTAGGAATAGATGCTTCCGGATTTAATAAAACAGCAGTCTGTTTCACAGTTGTTATGCTAGAAAACGGCACACCTTTTTGAAGTAAGCGTACTACTTCTCGTAATGGTTGTTCTCCCATTCCGTAAACCAACATATCTGCTTTAGAGCTTTCAAGAATCGATGGCATTAATTGATCACTCCAATAATCGTAGTGCGTTACACGACGCAAAGACGCTTCAATTCCACCTATTAAAACAGGAACATCAGGCCATTTTTCTTTTAAAATTTTAGTGTAAACAGTCGTGGCATAATCTGGTCTAAAACCAATTTCACCATTAGGTGTATATGCATCTTTATCGCGACGTTTTTTATTAGCATTATAGTTGCTAATCATTGGGTCCATACAACCACCTGTTACACCAAAAAACAATTTTGGCGCTCCAAGTTTTACAAAATCTTGAAGATTGTCATTAACGTTTGGCTGAGGTACAATAGCAACTCGCAATCCGTAGCTTTCTAGAATTCGTCCAATGACTGCAGGACCAAATGATGGATGGTCTACATAAGCATCTCCACTAAATAATATTACATCTAACTCATCCCAACCACGTATCTTAACTTCCTTGTTTGTAGTGGGCAACCAATCTGAAAGTCTTAATTCTTCTTGCATAACTGTGCAAAGGTAATTAGAAAAGTAATTTAAATGGCGTAAAATGTGTTAAACCACACAATACCAATTCAGTATAAAAAACAATATACTATGCTAAATCCAAAGCCTTCAAGTTTTCTACGCGGTTTCTAGCTAAGAAATCATCAATCGTTTCAAAATGCTCAATCACACGTTTGTCTTTAAATTCGAATACCTTTTTAGACAAACCTTGAAGAAAATCACGGTCGTGAGATACCAGTATCAATGTTCCGTCAAACGTTTTTAAAGCTTCCTTTAGTACATCTTTCGATTTTAAATCGAGATGATTAGTAGGCTCATCTAATATGAGTAAGTTTACAGGTTCTAATAATAATTTCACCATCGCTAATCTGGTTTTTTCACCTCCAGAAAGCACACTTACCTTTTTATCAATATCGTCGCCTTTAAACATAAAACGACCCAAAATATTTTTTATTTGTGTACGCACATCGCCTTTTGCAACCTCATCAACGGTTTGAAAAATAGTTAGCTCTTCATCTAAAAGCGCTGCCTGATTTTGAGCAAAATAGCCCACTTGCACATTGTGCCCTAAAGCACAAGTGCCTTCAACATCTATTTCGCCTAATATGGCCTTTATCATCGTAGATTTTCCTTCACCATTTCTTCCAACAAAGCATACTTTTTCACCTCTAGAAATAGACATATTTGCATTTTTAAACACCACGTGCTCGTCGTATGATTTGGAAACCTCTTTAACTGTTACAGGATAATCGCCCGAACGTTGTGTTTTTGGAAAACGTAATTTTAATGCAGAAGTATCAATTTCATCTATTTCAATAATTTCTAATTTTTCAAGCATTCGCTCTCGTGATGCTACTTGATTGGTTTTAGAATATGTACCTTTAAAACGTTCAATAAACGCCATATTATCAGCAATAAACTTTTGCTGTTCTTGATAGGCTTTTATTTGATGCGTGCGTCGTTCTTCACGCAATTGTAAATAATGCGAATAATTAGCTTTGTAATCATAAATGCGACCCATTGTAACTTCGATAGTTCGGTTTGTAATATTATCTACAAACGCTCTGTCGTGTGAGATTACAATAACGGCTTTGGCTTTGTTCACTAAAAAGTCTTCTAACCATATTACAGATTCAATATCTATATGGTTGGTTGGCTCATCTAACAGAATTAAATCTGGTTTTTGAAGTAAAATTTTAGCCAATTCTATTCGCATTCGCCATCCACCAGAAAACTCGCTTGTTGGTCTGTTAAAATCGTCTTGCTTAAAACCTAAACCTTTAAGTGCTTTTTCAACTTCAGCAGTATAATTAACTTCTTCTAATGCATAGTATTTTTCGCCTAAATCTGAAACACGCTCTATGATTTTCATATACTCATCCGATTCGTAATCAGTTCGAGTTTCGAGCTGTTTGTTTAAAGCTTCCATTTCGTCGCGCATTTTAAACACGTGACTAAAGGCTTTTGATGCTTCTTCTAAAACAGTCGTATTATCTTCGGTTAACAAATGCTGTGGCAAGTAAGCAATTACGGCTTCTTTAGCTGCGCGAACATTTCCTTTAGTTGGGTTTTGAACACCTGCAATTATCTTCATCATTGTAGATTTTCCTGCACCATTCTTACCCATTAAGGCAATTTTATCATTCTCGTTTATGGTGAAAGACACATCACTAAACAAGGTTTGCCCACTAAACTCTACACCTAAATTATCTACAGAAATCATAGCTTCATATTTAAAGCCGCAAAACTACTAAAAGCCAAAATATAAATCTTTGATTTTTTTGAAGTGTATTAATTAGATCTTTTAAAAAGGAAAACTGTAAGAACTATTAGTACTAAAATTGAAAGTAACCAAATCCAGGTATTACTACTATCGACTACTGGTGAATCATCACCATACAATACAAAACCTGCCCAATAATAAGGTTGAGAGAGTTTTGTACCGTTATGATTTTCAATATAGTTTAACTTGGCATTTTTTAAGGCATCTGCCTTAGTCTGACCTTTTTTTAAGTTTTCATAGAAACCTACCATGATTTCTTTTGTTGCAATATCTGGAACTTCCCAAAGACTGGCTACCGTTGCTGGAACACCAGCAAAAGTAAATGCCCTCTGAAAAGACTCCATACCTCTACCGTCATTATCATTACCAAAACCTGTATTACAAGCACTTAAAACCGCTAAATTGGCACTCAATTTCATACCATATATCTCTTCTAAACTTAAATTTTTATCTGAATCTGAATCATCATCAAAAAGTAGTCGGTTAAGTCCTGAATTAATCGTATTAATTTCAGCATGCATAGCTAGATGCAATAAACTAGCACTAGGTGCTGTCTCTTTAAAAAGCGTTTTTGAAAGGTTGTCTTTGTATATTTCTGATGTAAAATAATTACTTATTAAACGCGCTTCATTTTGAGCTCCTTCTAAAAAAACAGGTGCACTGCGAGTGACAAATTTCTTATTAGATTCAGGATAATTTGGTGTGTAAATAGCCAATAACTCTTTCTGGTTATTTGTTTTAGTCTTAGGAAACACAAATCCTAAATTTGATGTGTAATGGATATCATAATCTTCAATTAAATATCGCCCATCTATTTTAATCAATTCCCAAGGTAATTGTGTTAAAATACCATCCGGATTAACAATAAGAGATGTGCAATCTTCATCAATTTTAGGAATTATCACTTTACCTAATTGCGTTGACAACTCATTTAACTGTTCTTGATTATTATTTATCGTCGCTAATCGTAAACTTTCAACTAGTTTATTATAATTCCATTCTGATAAGACTATATCTATTTTATCCTTTGTGATTTTAATTGTTGCGAGTTCTTCTTCTAGTAGAATATATTTTAAAACACATTGTTTATCAGTTAATTCTTGCTGTAACTCATTAACCTCAAAATTTATCTCACTTAGTAAATTAGCGTTAGGATATGCATTATTTAATTTATATTCCGATAGCTCTAAAAGCGTCTGTAAAGAATCCTGAACTTTTATATTATTATCATTTTGTGCCTCGGCAATTGCGGTTAATAGAATTCGTTTTTCTGAGAGTAACGTTTCTAGACCTTCTAAGTTATCTGTTTTTCTATTTTGATAGAATTCTGTCCACACCAAAGTGTTTTTAATGGTTTCATAACGGTTTAATAGGTTTGGATAAAGAATATCTTCATTATAACCCCAACCTTTGGTTTTAATTAATCCGTTAAAAATTCGTCTTAAATATAAATCTTGGCGTTTGTTATATTTTCGTTTATCGTAGGATGCTTCAAACTGCAATAATCCAATTTTATATATTTGGGCAACAATTTTCTTCACAGACTCATCTTGTGGAAAGTTCTTGGTTAAATCCTCTGCAATGGTGTGTAAAACTTCGTTATGCTTAAAAATATTACTTGGTTTAAAATTGCTGAAATCTGATTTTAAAGAATCTTTACCTTGATGTATATTTTGAATGGCAATTTGAAAATTATGTAGCGCGCTATCCTTTTCCTTCTGACGTGCTCTTATACGACCTTTTTGCGCGAAAAAAGTTGGTGTGTTGACACTAGTAAAAGGAGTTGTTTGTATAACCTCATCTATAGCTAATAACGCTTCTTGAAAGCGATTTAACATCATTAAGAATTTGCTTCGATTATACTTAAAAACATACAAATAATTTACACCACCATATTCTTCTTGCTCTACTAAACCTATTGCCCGATTAACCAGACTCAAGGCCTCATTAAATTCTGTAGTGGTGGTAGATTCTTCAGAATTCCTTGTAGCGATCCAATCTGCTACTTCATTAAGTGATACTGTGACATACATTCCTTCACCTCCAATTAAAAAATCCTCATTCTTAGATAGTTCTTCAATTTTTTTGAGCGATTTTAAAATTGCAATACTATCCTTACGCGATTGTCCTAATTCTGTTAATTGATAAATCTTGTTGTAGGGTAGCAAAAATTCATAACTTGCTATCTTACCAATAGTTGAGTAATTTCTTTGTTTATCTACAATTGCTTTATGCCTAGCATATAGTCTTTCACCTTGGCGTAATAAGCGTTTTGCCTCCTCTATATTTCCGTTATAAACAGATGTTCTAGACATATCTATATAAATATTAATCATATAGTTATAGTCTGGCTTTTTTACTGACTCAAAAAGCTCAAGAGCTTTAAGATTAGACTGAAACGAACGATACTGAAGATTGGTACTAAACTCATATAGCGCTTTATCATTGTACATTCTAGCCCTCTGTGAGATTCCATCATCTGAACTAGGACAATAAGTTATTCCTGCTTCTGAAGCTTTTATAGCTGCTAAATAATTCGCTTCACCAGACTGATGAGCGTATGCTCTAGATAGATAGACATGTAAGAATGCAACTTCAATGCTATCCATAGGTTTTTTGAGTACTTCTTCAGAAATTGCCTTGTTACAAAAGGAGACTGCTTCTTCTAGTTGATTTTTACCAATAAGTGAAGCCGCATAATCACTTGGATATTGATACTCTTGGGCATTTATAACAGAGAAGGATTGGAAAACAAGAATTAAAGAGAGTAGAGCTTTTACACGCTGATGCATAGATAGTTAGTTTTAAAACTTCAAGATAATTAATTTATAAGAACTTGAATATTATCTGAAAATGAAAAAGATGCTACTTATTTCTAAGCAGCATCATGATTGTATTTTTGAATAATTAATTCGTCTTTTCTATTTTAAATCCGAGATATAAATAAATTCGACCACCATCTAGACCATAATCATGCGACATCGGTCTGAAATACTCTTTACCCAATACTAGCTCATCAATTTTAAATTTTGTTCTACACCAATCAAAGTTTACATCATGAGTCAATAGTTTGTAAGAAAGATTTGATTGAATATCAAACGTTAAACTATTATTTGCAGCTTCTCCTGCAATTTTAAACTCTCGTATCATATCTATTACCAATTCACCGTCTACGTCACTAGAACCATACCATTTCTTATTGTTGTCATTTTCTTGATTGACCCAGTTTATTCTTTTATTTTCAATATCTTTTATTCTTCTTGGATTGGATTTACTTATGTCCCAAACTCTATTCTTCTTATTATCTATTGGCATTATTTTGGTGTTACCTGATTTAGTTAACACATTAACATACACACCAATCGTACCATATAAATCTAAAGACGTCATAATATGTCTATTAGATTTTCTGTTTGAATACAACTTTGTTATTGTAACTCGGTATGTGCCAGAGTAATCATTTGATTCAGTGTTCTGAGGTTTTATATTTTTGTCATAATAATAGATGGACTTATCCGTGCCAATCGCCCATATTTTGCCATTGTAGACCGCCACGTCTTTAAAGTCTTTTCTTGTATTTTTTAGTAAGACCCACTTATTAGAGGTACTCTTCCATTCATAAATACCTTTATTTCTGCCGACTGCATAGACCTTACCAGTCTTATCATCTATTGTAATTTTAAGTGGTTTCCCATTTAAGTTTTTCCATTTTGCATTCTTAAATTCTCTAAATGAATTGTCCTTAAATCGTGCATATAGCACCTTAGAATCTCTGCCAATCACCTGATTAAAGCCAGGTGAATTTCTATTTGCTGCCGTTTGGTCTTTCCACCTACCTTGAAATAGCTTTTTCAATTTACCCGTAATATCTAAAGCTCTTATATTTCCATTTTTATCAATATCAACCTCTTTGGTTTTTATACCAGGTATTTTATTCCATCTGCCATTAACATCTATATATACTTCGTCTAAACTTGAAGTTATATAAACACTTCCGTTAGGATCTACAGTAACTGATTTCGCATTTTTCGACTGTTTGCCATGCGGTGTAAATTTCTTTGTTCTGGAATTATACTTTTTAATATTTCCCGAAGCATTGACCACATAAACAGTACCATCTTTAGGACTCATGGTAATGTCTGTAGCTTTTCCTCCAACTTTGACAAAGCTTTGAGCATTAATTGTAATTGCTATAAAAAATAATGCGACTGTTAGTATGAGATTAGTTTTCATGATTTTTTGATTTTATAAATTATAGTGTTCAGCAATTTCTATGGCAATAGCTTTATTTTCTTTGCCAGAATTAGTCTTAACCCCATGATAAGGTGGTGTGATAGAATACATCACTCCATCTTTCAAAATTTGCAATTGATACATATTGGAAATAAAAACAGCTTTATCACCCAAACCTTCAACCTTGTGATATAGTGTAGTATTTCTTTCTGGATTGTATTGCCAAAAAGGATCAGCCATTTGGTTGACATGTGCATAAACTTGACCTTTCCAATATTCATATTCTTTTGTACCATAAAAAAGTTTTACATCGCAATGCAGAATGCCACCAGAGCCGTTGTCTCTAGGTTCTATTTCAATATGTGTAGCGTCAGGATTATATTTTAATACCAGCTCCTTTGGAAATTCTGAACATAGCTTTTGTTTAATGTCTTCAATATTGATTTTTGCAGATACACTTTCGGATTCTTCATCATCGGTAATTGTATGTCTGTTATCCTTTTCACCAGCACAAGATGTTAGTAATAGTAAACAGAACATTATTAATTTTATGTGTTTCATTACTTTGTGTTTTTATTTTATATAACCCGCAGCTTTTGCCATTAATAGTGCTGCTTTTTTATAATCTCGGCTTTTAGCAACTTCTTCTTTATTCAACTTGTTTGTCGGCGGATAAACAGTAAGTGTATAACCTTCAAACTTTATTTTGAGTTCGGTCTTATTTCCATTCCATACAGCTGCCATACCTAAATTTTCTAACCACTCTGCCGATTCAGACATTGATTTTTGAAGCGCCCAAGCTTCTTCCCAATTTTCTCCAGCTCCTGTGGCTTCGGCAATCTCGCCCATCATCTCATCTTTACCGATTTCTCTGAATACAGAAATTGAACCGCGCAACCATTCATAATCATTTTCACTAGTCTCTATATAGATGCCACATTGTGGCTCCATATCCTTACGAAAACGGTCAGAATTTTTATTATCCATGATGTGAATCTTATCTTTTGACACCTCATAAAAATTGGCTAGAGCAGATATTGACATTTGCTCGCATGCACTTCTATTTTTATCATAGCTAATGAGATTTCCTTTAAAATCTTTATTAACAAAACTTGTATCTCCCATCTCTGCAACATCCATTGCTTTTCTGTCTCTTAAACAAGAGACCAATACCATGGCTAACGCACATAGCATTACTATTTTTTTTAGTTTCATAATTTTTTAGTGTTATTTGATTAATAGCCTTTTATTCATCACGGTATTTTGACCATGTATTTGCAGCAGATAAATACCCTTACTTAAGAATTTTACATTTAATACATAATCGTTTTGATTAATTGCAGAAACTTGAAGAACTTCTTTACCCGCAACATCAAAAATTGAAATAGTATCAATGCTGGAATGTGTCTTAATAGTTACTTGAGAAGATGCAGGATTAGGAAACAGTTGCACTTCTTGCACTAGATTCTCCCCAACAGATAGTGTAGAACTATCTGCAACTTGAATGTCAAAATCTCCTACCAGTGTATCTTGAGAGCGTCCACCAACCGAAGCTTCAACCCATACTTGTGCATAATAAGTCTGACCAGGATTAAGATTATTAACAACAATACCTGTACTGTCGCAAGCAATTGGTGTACCGTTAGCGCAGTCATCATAGATTGCAACTTTAATAGAACTTAAGATGCTATTTGCTACAACTGAAATGCTTCCTGATAATGGTGCTTCAAACTCGTACCATACATCTATTAATATGATACCATTTTGTTGGCAACTTGGACTTAATCCACTTGAAGTTGCACTCTGCGTTGTCCCAGTGACTATAATACCTAAGGCTAATGGTGTTGCTTCATTACAGCCATCGTTACTTGGTGCACAATCTAAACCAAAGAACGATTGTGAATCTACTAATGTCCAATTAGCTGTACTATAGCTAGTGTCATCTACTTGAATACAAGTTAAATTGGAATTATTTTCTGCTTCAAAATTGGTAACATTAGTATTATTCCCATTTTGAACATTGAGATTTACCAAATTGTTGTCTTGGCAAAATAAGGTTTGCAGTAAAGTATTGTTTGATAAGTCTAACTCTACAATAGTGTTACCTGACACCCCTAAATTGGCAAGGTTAGATAACATATCTACGTCTATCTCTGAAAGCAAATTATTATTCAGAAACACTTGCTGCAATTGCAAATTATTTGACAAGTCAATTGTAGAAATACTGTTATCATTTAAGCTTAGGCTAATCAGATTTGGATGAGATGATAAGTCTATTTCCGTAAGATTATTTAGAGCTAAAAGAATTGTTGTTAACCCTGTGTTTTGACTTAAGTCAACCGAAGAAAGATTATTATTGAATGCCGTTAGCACTTCTAGATCCGTAAAAAATTCAATACCTGTAAGATCAGAAATATTATAACTGTTAATGTTTAAATCCGTTACGCCTAGAGCATCGGTTTCTAAAAGTTCTCCATTGACAATTCCGTCTGAATCAATCCCCAAATCTATCAAAGCTTGTTCAAAATTTGGATCTAAAATTGTAACTATTGAGGCATTACAATCTAAACTAAAAAATACTTGAGAATCTACATTTACCCAATCATTCTCGCTGTCCGTTGGGTCACTAACTGCTACACATGTTAAATTTGGATTATTCAGTAATGTGATGTAAAAATTCCAGGCTGAAGATTTTACATTCTTTACTGTTAGGCTGCTTAAATCATTAAATTCTAAATTTATTTTTAACAGCTCAGGTCTGTCTTCTAAAACTAAACTTGTAAGCTGATTATTCCTAAAATCAATATCCTCAATGATATCACAATTATCAAGGTTAACCGAAGTTAATTGATTATTAAAAGCATCTATTTTCTCAATTAAAGTGTTATTGCTAAAATCTATAACTGAAAAATTGTTATGCTGCATCTTAATATCGTCCAATAAGACCGAACTAGACAAATCAATGGTTGAAAGATTATTAAATTGACACTCTAATCGTTGTAAAGCAGAATTAGTTGGCAACACTAAAGAAGTGATTTGATTAGACTGACAATACAAACGTTCTAATGAACTGTGATTACTTAAATCTAATGTCGTAAGATTGTTATTATATATGGTGAGTCTTTCTAAGGCTAAATTGTTTGAAAAATTGGCCGTAGATAAATTATTGTTCTCAACAAAAAGCCTTTCAAGATTTATAAAGTTCCCAATCCCAGATAAGTCTGAAATATTCTTGCCAGAAATATTTAAGTTGGTAATATTTGCTGCTACACTAGAACTCATGACACCATCTATTTCGTCTGTCGGTGAAGTATTATCTAAGTTTAAATCTATTAGAGCTTGCTCAAAGTTTGGATCTGGTATACTAAAAGTTTGTGAAAAACCAATAGTTAAGTTTAAAACCAGAATTGCGAATAAAATATTTTTGTTCATTGTATTTTTTTTAGTTAGTTCTTATGTCTAAAACATCTTTTTGTATTCCTTCGGATTGATTGTTTTATTAATATGATCATTAATAGCAATGGTCTCACTTCTCATATTACCTTCGTTTGATGTTATTGTATATTCCATAATATGACCATTCAATACCTCTGTGTTTTGAATAAACCAATTAGGTAACGTAACTTCGGGTGCCACCCATAACTCAATACTTACATTATTATCTGACATAACGTATTCATGACATTCTGCACCAAGTATTGATTTTGTATTGCCTGTTTTTTTGAGATTTGTATAATCGTAATTGGCCATTTCCTCAGCAGGATTCTGCATTTGTTGCCCTCCCATCATACCTTGAGACATTCTCATTTTCATGCCTTCAGCTTCAACAAAAATGTGTACATCTTCGCCATCCATAACTATTAAAGATTCACCATTCATTTCTTCTTCACTAAACTCTGACATGTCTGCCATCATGCCTATATATTTGGCTTCAGGGTTTAGCAAATAGGATATTTGGTATGTCTCATTTTCATCTAAATTGGTGAGTTTTACATCAGTCTTAAAAGTGAAATTATAAATGCCAGGCATTGCCGCATTATTATCTAATGATGGTAGATTTGTAACTTGCGTTTCTTCATTTGTTTCTTCTCGCTTTCTATTATCAAAAAACTGAACAGGTCCAACATCAATAGCACCTGATATGCTGCTCGACATAAATGAAGATGTATATTCTTGCTCACTGTTATTCTCATTTTTTATTCTTGTTTCTAATTGCATAGCACCAGCAAAAGAGAACTGTACATTTCCTTTACTTACAACATCTATTATTACTTCACCGGATTCAATGTCATAGGTTTGGTAGTCTCTTGTCACCGCAGAAGAAAATCCATTCTCATCCTCTAATTCTGGTTCCCACAAAGGATCGTATGACAGTTTAAGTGTTGCTTGTTCTGGAATTTTAAGTGTGATTTGTTCATGTATTGGCTGATCATCCTTAAATAACAATGCATTACCATTTGGAATATTTAATACATAACCGTCATGGATATCAGCAGCATGAGTGACCCATGAACCAAAAATTTTCACACCCGAATTTGTTCTTTCCAACTTGGCCTTACCAAACTCATCTATCGAATAATTTCCGTATTTGTGGGCGTGCTTTAATACAGCAGAACCCGAAGTTCCCTTTGAAGTTATTTGTTCGCTACTAGATTTTTTCTCACGCCTTCTCTCTTTCTTAGTTTTTTTCTTTTCTAATGAAAAACTGTCTATTTCTTTTTCTACAGCTTCTTCTACTGTACGTTCTAGTTTTTGTTTTGCTTTATCCTTTAATCGCTTAAATAATTGTGCTTGAGCAGAATTCGCACTAAATAAAGCGATCATAAATAGGACGAGTGCTTTCTGAATTTTCATGATTGAGATTTAATAGATTAACACTCTTTGGTATCTATACTGAAGAAAAGGTTAACAGCATGCCAAAAAAAATTATATTTGTTATGAACTGTTAACCTTTCAAGACTTCAGAAAACTAAATGGTGAAAGAAATTCATGAAGATGATTTGCAACAAAGACTAAGAGCAGACGATAAATCTGCACTTGAGCTTGTTTATAAATCATATAAGAGTGAGTTCTTAAACTACAGTAAACGGTTTCAGATAAACACTAATGAATCTTTAGATATTTATCAGGACGCAGTAATAGCAATGTATCAGAACTTTACTGTGAAAAAATTGGAATTAAAAGATAGTAGTATTAAAACCTATCTTTTTGGTATTGGAAAACATAAAATTTACAACGTCTTAAAAAAGAACAACAAACACCTCAAAATTATAAATGAGGTTGAAGATATTGAAGAAATCAAATTAGATGATGATGAATTAAATTATTATCAAAAACAACTTTCCGAATTATTAAAAAACATTTCAGATAGTTGTAAGGAGCTTCTCAGATTATATTATTACAGAAATCTTACAGTAAGTGAAATTGTAGAACATACCAATTATAAAGATGCTAATACTGTAAAAAGTCATAAATCGAGATGTATGAAGCGCCTAAAATCTATGGTTAGAAGTTAATAGCAATGAAGAAGGAAGACTTAATACAAAAATATTTTAAAGAAGTTTTAACACCGCAGGAAGAGAACGAGTTTTCAAGCTTGCTAGAGAATGATAGTGACTTTAAGTTAGAATTTGAAGAATATTCTAATTTACAGAAAGCCTTTAAAATAAATGAGGCTGATGAACTTAAAGACTTTCTTAAAAATATTGAGGCAAGTGAAGCTGATATTTCATTACCATGGTATAAGAAACAATATATATATTATGTAGCGGCCGCAGTTCTTGTTATTGGTTTGTGTATTCCAATGCTCATGAAACCATCATCTTCCGATCTCTACAATAGCTATTTTGAAATTTATCCCAACGTAGAACAACCAGTTGTTAGAGGAGATAATGACAACGCATCTAATAACGTCTTTCAAGCTTATGAAAGTAACAATTTTGAAAAGTCTTCTGAAGGATTTAAAGCGCTTTTAGAAAAAGGAACTAATCCTAATTTCAGATTCTATTACGCCATGTCTTTACTTAATAGCCAAAAATATGACGAAGCATTAAGTGAACTAAATGGATTGGAATCATTAGATTTTGATTATACGGCGGAAACCTTATGGTATTCGGCACTTATTTCTATAAAAAAGGAACAGTTAGAATCCGCTAAATCTTATCTTCAAATTTTAGATAATTCAAATTCTTCATTTAAATCTGAGGAAAGAAAAGTACTTTTGAAAAAATTATAGAAGTACGATAATGTCTATCATTTCAACAGACATCTCAAAAGCGGCTAAACTTTTAAGTAATGAAGAATTAGTTGCAATTCCAACAGAAACTGTTTATGGTTTAGCAGGAAATATTTATTCAGAAAAAGCCATAAAAGCTATTTTTGAAACCAAGCAACGACCTTTATTTAATCCGTTAATTGTTCATATTCCTTCTGTTGAATATTTGGAAACTATTGTTGAAGATATTCCAGAAAAAGCACAATTACTGGCAAAAGCATTTTGGCCTGGACCAATTACTCTAGTTCTAAAAAAGAAAGCTACTATACCAGATTTAATTACAGCAGGAAAAGATACAGTTGCGGTAAGAATGCCTAATCATCCTGTTACATTAAAATTATTGAGCGAATTAGATTTTCCTTTGGCTGCACCAAGTGCAAATCCTTTTAATCGTATCAGTCCAACAACTGCGCAACATGTCGAAAATTATTTTAAAGATGCTATTAAAATGGTACTCGAAGGTGGTTCTTGTGAACGAGGCATAGAATCAACCATTATTGGTTTCGAAAATGGCGAACCAATTATTTTTCGATTGGGTTCAACATCTATTGAAGCGATTGAAGAAGTAGTTGGCAAAATTGAAATTAAAAACAAAAATGAAGTTGCGCCAGATGCACCAGGAATGTTAGAGCGTCATTATGCACCAACAACAAAAACCATTTTAACTGGTAACCTTATTGATGCAATTGAAGCGCATAAAAATTTAAGAATTGGGCTTTTAACATATAATGACTTTCTAGATGATGATGTTATTGACTTCAAAATTGTGTTATCAGAACACAATAACCTAGAAGAAGCTGCCTCAAAATTATATGATGCTTTGCATCAACTAGACAAACAAGATTTAGATATTATTATTGCCGAAAAACTTCCAGATTATGGTTTGGGTAAATCTATAAATGATAGATTACTGCGCGCTTCAAAATCTTAATTGTATATTTATAATGTATAACTAACTCATCAAAAAATGCCAGTTGCCACACCAGAACATAATGAGCGTATCGCCAAAATGAAATTCTTTTCAGTATATCCACATTATGTAACCAAAATCGAAAAAAAAGGAAGAACAGTTGAAGAGTTACATCAAGTTATAGAATGGCTAACAGGTTTTGATGAAAAAGCGATTCAAAAACATATTGACGACCAAATCACATTTAAAGAGTTTTTTGAAAAGGCAAACCTCAATCCAAACGCACACTTAATTAAAGGAGTTATCTGCGGGTACAGAATTGAAGACTTAGAAAATGAACTCACGCGACAAGTGCGATATTTAGATAAAATTATTGACGAATTAGCCAAAGGTCGCAAAATGGAAAAAATCCTTAGAACAAGCTAAACTACTGCACTTCAAAAAAACCACACACAAAGCTTGTCAATTCAATAAGTTATCGTAAATTTGCAAACTCTTTTTCGGAAGAGGAATGTTTAATCAATTGTACCAAAGAGGTACAAAATAAATCAAATTAGTGTGGATACATTAAGCTACAAAACAGTTTCTGCTAACAAATCTACTGTAAATAAAGAGTGGGTTTTAGTTGATGCTGAAGGACAAACTTTAGGTCGCTTTGCTTCACAAGTAGCAATACTTTTAAGAGGTAAGCACAAACCTAACTTTACGCCACACGTTGATTGCGGTGATAACGTAATTGTTGTAAACGCAGAAAAAATCAACTTAACTGGTAACAAGTGGACAGAAAAAAGTTATATCCGTCACACAGGTTATCCAGGTGGACAAAGAAGTCTGACTGCTACTGAGATGTTTGAAAAAGACCCAACAAGATTAGTAGAAAAGTCAGTAAAAGGAATGTTACCTAAAAACAAATTAGGTGCTGTTCTTTTTAGAAACTTAACTGTTGTTGCTGGTGCTGAGCATTCTCATGAAGCTCAAAAGCCAAAAACAATTAATTTAAACGAATTTAACTAATGGAAGTAATTCACAAAATTGGCCGTAGAAAGACGGCTGTTGCTCGTGTGTATGTTGCCAAAGGAAAAGGTAACATTACCGTGAACAAAAAAGACATGGCGGACTACTTTACGACTGCACCATTGCAGTATAAAGTAAACCAACCTTTAACCATGACTAACAATGATGGCAACTTTGATATTACTGTTAACGTATATGGAGGTGGTATCACCGGCCAGGCAGAAGCAATACGTTTAGCTTTATCTCGTGCCATGTGCGAGTTAGATGCTGAAAACAGAGCAATATTAAAGCCAGAAGGTCTATTAACAAGAGATCCAAGAATGGTAGAGCGTAAGAAATTCGGTCAGAAGAAAGCGCGTAAGAAATTCCAGTTCTCTAAACGTTAATATCCAACACAATCTATGTCATGCTGAGCGCAGTCGAAGCATCTTTAAAATTCTATTGCGCTCAATTGACATAAAACTTAGCCACGAGTTGGCATTTTATTGAAACCGCTGAAAAGTTCAGCAAATTTAAACCAGTTATTGTTGTCCATCACACCTAGTGGGTGAGGATTTAGTTTAGCATCTAAATGAGCTAAAAGCAACCGGCAAAGAGCCAAAAGCTAAAAAAGCGCATTGCTAATTCAACAGAACGTAAACTATTACAAAAATGGAAAAAGTAGAAGTAAAAGAACTACTAGACGCAGGTGTACACTTTGGTCACCTCACACGTAAGTGGAACCCAAACATGGCTCCATACATCTATATGGAACGTAACGGTATCCATATTATCAACCTTTACAAAACAGCAGCTAAAATTGAAGAAACCTGTGCCGCTTTAAGTAAAATTGCAGCATCAGGAAAGAAAATCTTATTTGTAGCTACTAAAAAGCAAGCTAAAGACATTGTTGCGGAAAAAGCAGGTGCTGTAAACCAACCTTATATTACAGAGCGTTGGCCAGGTGGAATGCTAACCAACTTTGTTACAATTAGAAAAGCCGTTAAGAAAATGGCTTCTATTGACAGAATGAAGAAAGATGGTACATTCAACTCTTTATCTAAGAAAGAACGTTTGCAGGTCAACCGTTTGCGTGCTAAACTAGAAAAGAATTTAGGTTCTATTTCTGATATGACACGTTTACCAGGTGCTTTGTTCGTCGTTGATATTATGCGCGAGCACATTGCGATTAAAGAAGCTCAGAAATTAAATATTCCAATCTTTGCAATGGTAGATACCAACTCTGATCCACGTGAGGTTGATTATCTAATCCCTGCAAATGATGACGCTTCAAAATCTATTAACAAGATTTTATCTATCGTAACATCTGCAGTAGAAGATGGATTAAACGAAAGAAAAGCTGAAAAAGCGGCTGATAAAGATGGGAAAGCTGAAGCTAAAAAGGCTAAAAAAGCTCCGGCTGCAACCGAAGAAGAAGAATAAATAACATTTACACAATATTAAAAGTCATTTAATTCTTTTCAACTTGAAAATTAATTGAATGACTTTTTAAATTTTAAACACTATGGAAAATACTGTAAAAATTACAGCAGCAGAAGTAAACAAGCTAAGACAAGCAACTGGTGCTGGTATGATGGATTGTAAAAAAGCTTTAGTTGAAGCTGGTGGTGATTTTGATAAAGCCATTGAAGTTTTACGTAAGAAAGGTCAAAAAGTAGCAGAAAAAAGAGCTGACAGAGATTCTTCTGAAGGTGCTGCTGTTGCTAAATTAAACGCTGACAATACTGCTGGTGTTGCTATCGTTTTAGGTTGTGAAACTGATTTCGTTGGTAAAAATGCTGATTTCGTAAAGTTAGCTAACGAATTAGCTGATGCTGCAATCAACTTTAACACTAAAGAAGAATTTTTAGCTTCAGATTTCGGTGGAATGACAGTTGCTGAAAAATTAATTGAGCAAACTGGTGTTATCGGTGAAAAATTAGACATCACTGCATTTGAAAAATTAGAAGCTCCTTTCATTGGCGCTTATGTGCACATCAATAAAATTGCTGCTTTAGTTGGTTTGTCTGCAAAAGTAGATAATGCTGAAGTATTAGTTAAAGATGTTGCTATGCAAGTAGCTTCAATGGGTGCTACATCATTAACATATAAAGATTTCGATCCTGCATATGTTGCGTCTGAAACTGAAGCTCGTATCGCTGTAATTGAAAAAGATAATATCGAATTAGGTCGTTTAGGTAAAACATTGAAGAATGTACCTAAGTATGTATCTATGCAACAATTAACTCCAGAAGTTTTAGCAGAAGCTGAAGAAGCTGCTAAAGCTGAGTTAAAAGCTGAAGGTAAGCCAGAACAAATATGGGACAGAATTTTACCTGGTAAAATGGATCGTTTCATCTCTGATAACACAACTTTAGATCAAGAACAATGTTTATTAGATCAGAAGTTTATCAAAGACGAAAAGAAAACTGTTGGTGAGTATGTTAAGACTTACGGTGAAGTTGAAGTAACAGCTTTTAAAAGAGCAACTGTAGGATAATTAAAGTATTCTAAATAAAGCTAAAAGCCTCTCAAATTTGTGAGGCTTTTTTTGTGCCTTTAGTTAACGGAACTTTCACTTTTACAGATGCTAATAATTGTTTAGTTTTGCTACAGCTTTTAAACTCCACAATGAAATACAAAAGAATACTTTTAAAATTATCTGGTGAAGCCCTGATGGGAAGTCGCCAGTATGGAATAGATCCTGATCGCTTAGCTGAATACGCTCAAGACATTAAAGAAATTACTGACCTTGGTGTTGAAGTTGCCATTGTAATTGGTGGAGGAAACATATTTAGAGGTGTGGCAGGCGCAATGAATGGTATGGATCGTGTACAAGGTGATCATATGGGAATGCTAGCTACGGTAATTAACGGCTTGGCATTACAAAATGCTTTGGAAAATACTGGGATTAAAACGCGCTTACAGACAGCCATTAAGATGAATGAGGTTGCTGAGCCATTCATTAGAAGAAAGGCAATTAGTCATTTAAATAAAGGTCGTGTTGTAATATTTGGTGCTGGTACAGGTAATCCTTATTTCACAACAGATTCAGCTGCTGTATTAAGAGCCATAGAAGTTGAAGCTGATGTTATTTTAAAAGGTACGCGTGTAGATGGTATTTACACGGCAGATCCTGAAAAAGACAGTACAGCTGTTAAGTTTGATCAAATTTCTTTTGATGACGTTTTAAGAAAAGGCTTAAAAGTAATGGACACAACTGCTTTTACTCTAAGTCAAGAGAATGAATTACCTATCATTGTATTTGATATGAATAAAAAAGGAAACTTGCTTAAAGTGGTTTCTGGAGAAAATATAGGTACTGAAGTAAACATATAAATATTTGGCTCAACTTTTGTTGACCTCAAATAAAATTATAAAACAATGGACGAAGACATTCAATTTATTATTGATACAGCAAAAGAGGCCATGGATGCCGCTGTAAAACATTTAGAGAAGCAACTTGTTAACATTAGAGCTGGTAAAGCTAGCCCAGCAATGCTCGGAAGCGTAATGGTAGATTATTATGGTTCGCAAACTCCATTGAATCAGGTTGCAAATGTCAACACACCAGATGGTCGTACAATATCAGTTCAACCATGGGAAAAAAGCATGCTTCAAGAAATAGAGCGTGGTATAATGATTGCGAATCTTGGTTTTAACCCAATGAATAATGGGGAAACTATTATTATCAACGTTCCACCATTAACTGAAGAAAGACGTAAAGATTTAGCAAAACAAGCTAAATCAGAATCTGAGGATGCTAAGGTTGGTGTTAGAAATGCTCGTAAAGAGGCAATGAATGAGATTAAGAAAACCGATGTTTCTGAAGATTTTAAAAGTAATGCAGAAATTGACATACAAGAACTTACTGATTCTTACGTTAAAACCATAGATGGTATTCTCGACGTTAAGGAAAAAGAGATTATGACAGTATAGTCAATGATCTAATCAGAATAGATAACATCCCAATTTTGGGATGTTTTTTTTAATCAAAACTTAAAACTCTAATGCTAAAAAAACTATTTGTTGTTATGTTACTCTGCTTATCAACAAATGGTATTGCTCAAGAGCTGACTGAAAAGCAAAAAGATTCTGCAAGAACCGCTCAAGATTCTATACGAAAGACTGAATTCATTAAAAGTATAGGAAACGGCTACCTTCCATTTAAATATTTCGATTTTGATTTACGATATCTTATCAAGTTTAATCAATACGAAGGATTTAGAACAGGATTAGGTGGAATCACAAACGAGAATTTTTCTAAAAAATACAGAATTAATGCTTACTCCGCATACGGTTTTGTAGATAAAAGAGTAAAGTTTGGAGTTGGTGCTGGCTTTAGAATAAACGAAAAAACCAATACTTGGGTAAATCTATCCTATACCGACGATTTACAAGAGACAGGAAGTTCAAACTTTTTAACTGATAAACGTTTTTTTACATTTTTTGAACCAAGACTTCTTAATATTGATTTATTTCATAGACATCTTACAAAGGCCGTATCAATAGAACATAAATTAACCAATAGATTACTTTCAGAAACTGAGTTCGCTTCAAGCGTGATTACGCCACTTTATAACTACAACTATATCATTGATGGTAATTCATTTGACAATTTCAATATTGGTACTGCAAAATTGAGTCTGCAATGGAGTCCATTTAGTAAATTCGAATTGAAAGATAGTCGTATTGTAGAGACCAAAAATGGTTATCCAAAATTTACTTTACAAGCCACTCAAGGATTCAGGTCAATCTTAGGAAGTGACTTTAAATTTTCAAAGTTAGACTTTAGAACTGTTCATCAATTTAATCATAAGAATTCATCAAAAACAAACATAACACTTGTAGCCGGAATTGCAGATGGTGAGGTCCCATTGACACATTTATATCATGCATACCCGAATAACATCAATAAACAAACCATTTTACAACGGTTCTCAGTTGCTGGTTTAAACAGCTTTGAAACCATGTACTTCAATGAATTTTTCAGCGATAAATTCTCAACATTACAACTTAAACACTTTTTCAAACCATTTAACATTACCGAAAG
The DNA here is from genome assembly GCA_964517835.1 of uncultured Flavobacteriaceae bacterium. Taxonomy (GTDB): domain Bacteria; phylum Bacteroidota; class Bacteroidia; order Flavobacteriales; family Flavobacteriaceae; genus Winogradskyella. Next base: position 54,155 of record CAZFEV010000013.1, read on the forward strand.
ATTTAAACCTCAATTAGTTTTAATTTCTAGATACGCCGTGGGTGACATGAAAAGTATTAACAGACATCAAGGCATAAACTTTAATACTTTAAATCATTTGTATTCAGAATCTGGGATAGAAATCAATAAATTAATTTTCGGATTTGGACTAAGTTTCGCCTATAGATATGGGGCTTATCATTTACCAAATCTTGAGGATAATATGGCGTTTAAATTTACTTTTAATCTTTCCATATAACGTCATATTATAATAGTGTTAATTCCTTAGCTAATCCTTAGGTTTTTTCTACCTTTGCCGCTCATTTCTGAGTGGGTATGTTTAAATTATTAACTAAAGGATTTTGGGAAGCTGTGGCACGATTTATTCTGCGCACAAAAATTCCTATTTTAATTGCCATCATCGCGGCAACTATTTTCCTTAGTATGCAATGGAAACATATGCGTTTTACCTATACAGAAGCGAATATGTTACCAGACAATCACGAGGTAAATCTCACTTACAATGATTTCTTAGAAGTCTTCGGCGAAGAAGGAAATCTCATCGTTATAGGTGTTAAAGATTCGACTCTATTTACAGTTAATCAACTTAATGCCTGGAACGAACTCGCTGAATCCTTTAAATTTGATGATGAAGTTGAAACGGTCATCTCACTTAAAGACCTCCAAAAACTTACAAAAAACAACCAAAAACAACAATTCGATTTAGAACCGTTTATAAAGGATTCTGTTTCAAGTATTGAAGAGATTGAGAAGTTGCAAGATGAATTATTCAAAAAATACCCTTTCTACGATAATTTCTTATTCAATGCAGAAACCAAAACGATACGAACAGCAATATATCTGAAGAAAGATATAGTTAATACCTCGGCAAGAAAAGACTTTATCATTGATGAATTGCAATTTAGAGTTGAAGTATTTGAAAAAAATACTGGTCTCGATGTTCGGGTGTCTGGTATGCCGTATATAAGAACACTGAACTCACAGAATATTGTTGACGAAATTCCAATTTTTATTGGTGCTGCATTACTTGTGACATCGCTTATATTTTTCCTTTTCTTTAGGTCTTTTAGAGCGACTTTTATATCATTAATTGTTGTCTGTATAGGTGTAATGTGGACTTTTGGAATCCTTGGTTTACTTGGATACGAAATCACAGTTTTAACAGCCTTAATTCCACCTCTAATTATTGTTATTGGAATACCAAATTGTATCTTCTTAATCAACAAATACCAACATGAAGTAAAGTCTCATGGTAATAAAGTAAAATCGCTTCAGCGCGTTATTACAAAGGTTGGTAATGCTACATTAATGACCAACGTTACTACTGCTTCTGGTTTTGCGACATTTATCTTAACCGAAAGTAAATTACTTAAAGAGTTTGGTATTGTTGCGTCGTTAAGTATACTAGCCATATTTATTCTTTGCTTACTCATTATTCCTATTATCTATACGTTCTTACCTTTTCCAAAGGATAGGCATTTAGAGCACCTTAATAAACGTTGGATAGGTGGTTTTGTAGATTGGATGGAGCATATGGTAAAACATAGAAAGATTACCATTTACGCTTCTGGCCTTTTGCTGATAATAGTGAGTATGATTGGTATTAATCAGATAAAAATATCTGGAAGTCTTATTGAAGATATGCCACAAGACAAACCATTCTTTAAAGACATTCGTTTTTTTGAAGAAGAGTTTAATGGTATTATGCCATTAGAAATAATGGTTAACACCAAACGTAAAAAAGGTGTTATGAAATTGGGAACGCTTAAACGTATCAATGAGCTTGAAGAATTGATAGATGAAATCCCAGAATTATCAAGACCAATTTCTGTGGTTAGTCTAGTGAAATACAGCAAACAAGCATACTACAACGGCAACCCAAAGTATTACCAACTACCAACAAGCCAAGAAAAGAGTTTTATTTTTTCGTATACAAAAAACTCTTCTTCAGATGTTGACTTACTTAAAAGTTTTGTTGATAGTACCGGGCAATATGCACGCATCACAACTTTTATGAAGGATATTGGCACGGACAAAATGGAACGTATCCAAGAAAACCTTCAACAAAAGATTGATAAACTTTTCCCTGAAGAGAAGTACGAAGTTACCATGACTGGGAAGGCATTGGTTTTTCAAAAAGGAACGAATTACTTGGTAAAAAACTTGGTTATTTCTTTAACCCTAGCCATATTCTTAATCTCATTGTTTATGGCGTATTTGTTTCGTTCCTTTAGAATGATAATAGTTTCCTTAATCCCTAACCTACTACCTCTTTTAGTAACTGCAGGATTAATGGGTTATGTTGGTGTACCAATAAAACCATCAACAATATTAGTTTTTAGTATCGCCTTTGGTATTTCTGTAGATGATACTATTCACTTCTTAGCAAAATACAGGCAAGAGCTTCAGGCAAACCACTGGAAAATTCGCAAATCTGTATACGCTGCATTAAGAGAAACAGGTGTTAGTATGTTCTATACTTCAATTGTACTTTTCTTTGGTTTCTCGGTATTTACCATTTCAAGTTTTGGGGGTACTGTCGCTTTAGGTGCTTTAGTTTCCATAACACTCCTATTTGCAATGTTGTCTAACTTACTGTTACTACCATCATTATTGCTTTCATTAGAAAGAAATATCGCAAATAAAGAAGTACTTAGAGAACCAAGTATAAATATTATACCTGAAGAAGAGGAAGATGATAATGGCAATGACAAATAAGAGATTGTCTAAGTCACTATTTTTTTGTTCTACCTCTTGCTAACTCTACACAAATATTATCTTTGCACTTTAAATTTTTTGAACTATGACAAATCGAACAGTCGCACAATTATTATCGGATGACATCACCTTACAAGAGGTTGAAGTAAAAGGTTGGGTAAGAACATTTAGAGCTAATCGTTTTATTGCTCTTAATGATGGTTCTACGATTAATAATATTCAGTGTGTTGTAGATTTTGAAAATACAGATGAAGCTATACTAAAGCGCATTACAACTGGTGCTGCTTTAAGTATTAAAGGTGAATTGGTAGAAAGTCAAGGAAAAGGTCAAAAAGTAGAAATTCAAGTAAACTCAATTGAAATTCTTGGAGATTCAGACCCTGAAGAATATCCTATTCAACCAAAAAAACACACCTTTGAGTTTCTTAGAGAGAATGCACATTTAAGAACTCGTACAAGTACATTTAGCGCCGTTATGCGTTTACGTTCTTCGTTGTCATTTGCTATTCATAAATATTTTACAGAAAACGGTTTCTACAACATGCACACGCCGATTATTACTGGTAGTGATGCTGAAGGTGCTGGTGAAACATTTAGAGTAACCACTTTAGATGCTCAAAAACCTAGTTTAACAGAAGAAGGTGATGTTGATTACAAAGAAGATTTCTTCGGAAAAGAGACAAATCTTACCGTTTCTGGACAGCTAGAAGCTGAAACCTATGCTATGTCTTTAGGTAAAGTATATACTTTCGGACCTACGTTTAGAGCTGAAAACTCAAATACCACAAGACACTTAGCTGAGTTTTGGATGATAGAGCCAGAAGTTGCTTTTATGGACTTAGATGGCAACATGGATTTGGCAGAAGATTTTATGAAATCGGTTCTTAACTATGTTTTAGAGCATAATAGAGAAGATTTAGAATTTTTAGACAAGCGTTTAGCAGACGAAGAAAAGAAATTGCCGCAAGCACAACGTAGCCCAATGAACTTAATTGATAAAATTAAGTTTGTAGTAGACAACAACTTTATGCGTGTAAGCTATACTGAAGCCATTGATATCCTTAGAAATTCTAAACCAAATAAGAAGAAGAAATTCAACTATATCATTGAAGAATGGGGTGCAGATTTACAAAGTGAACATGAGCGCTATTTAGTTGAAAAACACTTTAAGTGTCCTGTAATCTTATTTGATTATCCTGCTAATATCAAGGCGTTTTATATGCGTTTGAATGAAGACGGAAAAACAGTAAGAGCAATGGATATCTTATTCCCAGGCATTGGTGAAATGGTTGGTGGTTCTCAGCGTGAAGAGCGTTTGGAAGTTCTTAAGGAGAAAATGAAAGCACTAGATATCCCTGAAGAAGAACTGTGGTGGTATTTAGATTTGCGTAAATTCGGAACAGCAGTTCACTCAGGCTTCGGACTAGGTTTTGAACGCTTAGTCATGTTTGCTACCGGAATGAGTAATATTAGAGATGTTATTCCTTATCCGAGAACACCACAAAACGCAGAGTTTTAAGATATAAACAAAACCTGCAAGGTTAAATACCTTGTAGGTTTTTTTTGGTTTCTGAGGCTCTCGAAGACACCAATTATAATGATATGTATTTTTTTAATGTCACTTCGAGAGCCTCAGTGACCAAAAATTTATTTTGACTCTTTAAATCATTATATTTAAACCTCAAAATTAAAGAATGGCATTAAAACAATACCTACAATTTAAACTCTCACAAAAATTATCACCTCAGCAGATTCAGTTGATGAAGTTAATTCAATTGCCAACCCAAGCTTTTGAACAACGCCTCAAACAAGAATTAGAAGAAAATCCAGCTTTAGATACTGGTAAAGACTCTGGTGACAATGAAAATCTAGATGAGTTTGATAATAGTACTGATGATTTTAATGACAATGAAACAATAGAAGCAGACGATATAAATGTTGATGAATATCTAAGTGATGATGAGATACCAGAATATCGTACACAGGCCAACAATTATAGTTCTGACGATGAGGAAAAGAGCATTCCTTATGCCTCAGGAACTTCATTTACACAACACCTCGTTAACCAATTAAATACATTCAGACTTACTGAACAAGAAGAAGAAATTGCAAATTTCTTGGTTGGTAGTGTTGATGAAAGTGGTTATATAAGACGCTCTCTTTCGGATATAACAGATGATTTAGCATTCACTCAAAATGTTTACACAGATGAGGAAGAAGTTGAGAAAGTACTGAAGATAGTTCAGCAATTAGACCCTGCAGGTGTAGCAGCACGAGATTTACAAGAATGTCTAAGTATACAACTACATAGAAAAGAACAAAACCCAGATGTTGAGCTTGCTTGTGCAATAATTGACAAAGCTTTTGAGCAATTTACCAAGAAGCACTATAAAAAGCTGATGCAAAAGTTTGGTATAGATGAAGAACAGCTGAAAGACGCCATTGAAGAAATTGAACGACTCAACCCAAAACCTGGTGGTTCTTATGCCGGTAATAACAGGATTATTGAGCATGTTGTTCCTGATTTTGCTATTAAAATTGTTGAAGGAGAACTCGAGCTTACCCTAAATGGTCGTAATGCACCTGAATTACATGTGTCTAGAGAATACAACAACATGCTAAAAGGCTACAAAGACAGTAAAGAAAAGTCTAAAGCGCAAAAAGATGCTGTATTATTCATAAAACAAAAGTTAGATGCTGCAAAATGGTTTATTGAAGCAGTAAGACAACGTCAACAAACGTTGTTCGTTACTATGAGCGCAATTATGGAATATCAAAAAGAGTACTTCTTAACTGGTGATGAACGCAAGCTAAGACCAATGATTCTTAAGGATATTGCAGATGAAATAGATATGGATGTTTCAACAATATCTCGTGTTGCCAACAGTAAGTATGTAGATACACCATACGGTACAAAATTGATTAAAGAATTCTTCTCTGAGTCTATGACTAACGACCAAGGTGAAGAAGTCTCTACAAGAGAAATTAAAAAAATTCTTGAAACGGTAATTGAAGAGGAAAACAAAAAGAAACCTTTAACAGACGAGGCTCTTTCTAAAATTTTGAAGGAAAAAGGATATCCAATTGCAAGAAGAACTGTTGCTAAATATAGAGAGCAATTAGATATTCCTGTTGCGAGATTAAGAAAGAAAATATAACACCACTTGGATGAAGGATTTTATACTTAAAAGTATCTCGTTTGTTTTTCATCCACTGATTATGCCATTACTTGGCGTAATGTTTTATTTTCATAAAACACCGAGATATATCCCGGAACCTGTTCAAAATGCCAAGATCTTCTCTGTGGTTATTCTCACTATAATACTACCCATTTTACTCTTTTTTTTATTACGAACTATTAATAAAGTAGACACCATTTACCTTAAGACAACTAAGGAACGTGTTATTCCACTTTTTATCAATTGTATTATTATTACATTGATTCTTTTAAGAGTAATGACTCCAAATGAGATTGTTGAGCTATACTTTTTCTTTTTAGGGATACTATGTTCAACCTTAGCTTGTTTCATTTTAGCACTTTTTAAAATAAAAGCCAGTATACATATGATTGCTGCATCCGGTTTTTTTATGTTTGCTGTAGCTATCGGGATCAACTATCAAATAAATATTAACGGAACTATTGCGTTAATGATGATTATTCTTGGTGCTATTGCAACTTCTCGCTTACATCTCAAAGCGCATACAAATCAAGAGTTATTAATTGGTTTGTTTACAGGATTATTTCCTCAGTTGGCCTTTTTGAACTATTGGCTATAGGATATAGAACATTAAACCTAATTTAAAAGATCTCATATCAATAGCGTCACCATCAAACCTCGCTGAGTTATTGAAAATTGGATTAAGTCCATAATACGCATGAAAATTCCACGTATCATATCCAATACTCATGGTTAGTCCACATTGTAAGTTATCAAAATCGTCTAAATTAGACAGTTTTAAGTCACCATTCTCACTCTTATACTTGGTTGAGTTATATAGTAAGTAACCTAGTTTAAATCCAGCATAAATGCGCCAGAATGCATAATCTTTTGATGTAGAAGTTCTCCAACGTAATTCTAAAGGAAATTCTACTAAATAGGTTGTAAACTTATTCTTGGTAACGTTAATATTTGTGTCATCAATATCTGAATATACAATAGCACGTTCTTCATTTCGTAAAATTGACATATCCTGATTATAAGAATTAGAAGATAAACCAAGGCCTAGACCAATGGCAAAATTGCGTCTTTCATTAATTGGCATATCTCTTATAAAGCCTAAATGAAACCCAGTTGAAAACCCACTTTGTGTAATATCCTGTGGTCTAGTAGTAAGTAAATTATAGGTAATAGAGAAATAGAACTGATCCTCTCGATACTTATCATCTAAAATAGTATCATCAAGACTATTTGATTCTTGAGAAAATGAAGGTGTAAATAAGAAACACACGACTATGATAATGAAATACTTCATGAATTAAAACTACGAAAAGTTTCATACCTAAATAAAAAAACGCCTTGATTTCTCAAGACGTTTTTCTATAAAACTAAGATAATTGTATTATTCCGCTCGAGCGTTTGCAATATACATTACTTTCAATGTATTTGCTTTCCTTAACTCTTGCTTAATATCAGATACTAAACCTGCGTGAGTATCTTTATCAATCTTAAGACCTACAACAAACTTTGGCTGTAGTTCTTCTATTAATTCAGCCTGCGCTGCTAAAACACTTGGTTTAACCTCTTCAACACTGATGAATGCATCATTAAATTGAATTCTTGGCTCCTCACCAAACTGTTTATATTGCGCACTTGGCTTACCTGCATAAATAAATGCTGTTCTATCTTTTTTAAGCTTTTCAACCTGATCCGCACTTGGCAGTATGTTATCAATCATCAGCGTGCTATCACGCATAACGGTCGCTACCATGAAAAAGAAAAGCAACATAAATACAATATCAGGTAAGGATGCCGTTGAAATCGCAGGCAAGTCTCCTTGTTTTCCTTTTTTAAATTTTGACATAATTGTTACTTTTAATTTTTATCTGGTTCTGCTTCAGACAATTTCATAGGATACATTTTCTTGATCTGATCTATACGACCATTTAGAACAGTATCTTTGCTAAATTGATTCTTTTCCTTCTCTTCAAGCATTGCTTTATAGACATTATCCGCGTCTGGATAATATCTTTTAAACAAGCGATTAGCTTCTCTCTCTCTAAGATGGTTATATGCCGCAACAAGCTCATTTTGAACATCCATATATTGCTCATAGGATGTTTCTCTGTCGTGCTTCATTGAAATAATCGCCTTATCTGGGTGATCTGAAGAAGATGGATCTCTCTTCCCTTTACAATAATCACAATTTTGACCTTCTGCATTTGTACCGCCACCATTATCTAAAAACTCTATTGCTGCTGTTCTTAAATTCTTCAATTCCATTTGCTCTTCTTCTACAAGCAATTGATTGTTTCTATTTATAAGAACAGTAAATAAGTTCTTTTGCTTAATAATAGGTGGTTCTACCTCAGAGTCGTCAATCGGTGGCAAACTTCTTAATAGCCCTTTATCCTTCTCAATTGTAGTTGTTACTAAGAAAAATATAAGTAATAAGAAGGCAATGTCAGCCATTGAACCTGCGTTAACTTCTGGTGCTGCTCTTTTTGCCATACTCTACTATTTACTAATTACTTTTTTAACTCCAGAGAAAATCATTGCTAATGCAGCAACAATTATCAATATATAAAAAGCTGTTAGCCCTGCACCAACCATCTGAGACTGTGAATCAGTAGCAAAACCATCTTCTAGTTTATATTTCATTGTATCACCTCCTGCCATAACGTAAGAGATAATTAATACAGCAGCAAATGCCCCTACACCTATCAACGTATTTTTAAGCCCAGCAGTATTTGTAAATAGGTTTTTAACTACAAACACTACAACAAATGCTAAAACAAGTCCTAAAATGATATACGCGATATAAGCCATAGGATCAACTAAGCCTGCTTTTTCGCCAGTTTCTATAGCTTCATCACCAGCAGCAATGATTCTCACAAGAGAAACCACACCAGCTAAACTGAGCACTATAGCAACTATTTTTAATATTTTATGTAACATATCTTTATTGGTCTTTTATTTTTTGTGTCTTACTAATAAATCCATCAATGTGATAGATGCATCTTCCATATCATTTACGATACTATCAATCTTAGCGATAATATAGTTGTAAAAAATTTGAAGTACGATAGCCACAATAAGACCAAATACTGTTGTTAATAGTGCCACTTTAATACCACCAGCTACTAAAGATGGCTGCATGTCACCAGCTGCTTCAATTTTATCAAAGGCTTTAATCATACCGATTACTGTACCCATGAAACCAAGCATTGGTGCTAATGCGATAAATAAAGAAATCCAAGATACATTCTTTTCTAACTGACCCATTTGTACACCACCATAAGCTACAACAGCTTTTTCAGCAGCATCAATATCCTCGTCAGCTCTATCTAAACCTTGGTAAAAGATTGATGCAACAGGTCCTTTTGTATTTCTACAAACTTCTTTAGCTGCTTCAATACCACCTGAGTTTAATGCATCTTCTACGTTTTGTGTTAATTTCTTTGTATTTGTAGTAGAAAGATTTAAAAAGATAATTCTCTCAATAGCGATTGCTAAACCAAGAATTAAACATAAAAGTACAATCCCCATGAATCCAGGACCACCTTCAATAAAACGCTTTTTTAATTCTTGATGAAAACCTAACTCTTCTGCCGGAGCATCATCTTGAGCTAAAGTTGTAGTAATGGTTGCCGTTGCAGTTGTTAGTGTTGTTGCATTGGCATTAACAGTTCCAATAGCCATTAAACAAGTAATAGCAAGGATAGAAAATAATCTTTTCATTGTTCTTAATCTTAATTTTATTAGTTAAA
>CAZFEV010000014.1:0-61524 GCA_964517835.1 uncultured Flavobacteriaceae bacterium
CCATACCATTGATTAAATCTGTTTTGTTCATAAAATTTATATTTAAATTGTTAAAAAATCGGTTTCTAACTGTATTTGTTAAAAATCCTTAGACAAAATTATTAGGAATATTAAGCTACGCAAGTAATAGCAAGGGAAATAACCTATTTTGTTAATAAGTAACAGCATTTGTTAATAAAGGAGTGCAGTTTTTAGTCGAAAATTGGCTAAACCAATGAGAACAAGGGTTTAGAGCATTTTTGCGCCTTCAGAAAACTCAAATCCATTTAATAAAGATTTTACATCCATTTTTCGCTTACCTGGAAGCTGAATTTCTTTGACTTTAATATAACCACCAAAACAGGCTATTTTAAGTTCATCTTTATGAACTAAAATGTTCCCTGGCTTATCATCATGGTTAATTAATTCTTTCTCAACGGTATATAATTTTACAGACAAAGGTTCTTTATCAGCATTGCTTAAATAACACCAAGCTGTAGGGAATGGATTTAAACCTCTAATTTTATTGTAAATGGTATCTATATCTTTGGTCCAGTCTATTTTACAATTTTCTCTATTGAGTTTATAAGCTGTTTTTAAATCTTCGGATTTTGGCTGAATGGTTGTTTTAACTTCATCATTTGCAATGAGCTCTACGGTTTTAATAACCAAATTACTACCAATAGACATCAATGTGTCATGAAGTTCTCCAACTGTAGTTGACTCTCCAATTGAAGTTTCTTCCTTAAGAATAATAGCTCCCGTATCAATTTTTTCATCAATAAAAAAAGTAGTCACACCAGTTGTGTGTTCTCCATTTATAATGGCCCAATGTATTGGTGCAGCACCTCTATATTGTGGTAATAACGATGCATGAAGATTAAACGTACCATACTCTGGCATTGCCCATACCACTTTTGGTAACATTCTAAAGGCTACTATAATTTGAAGATTAGCATTAAGAGCTTTTAGTTCTTCAATGAAACTTTCAGCTTTTAGATTGGTTGGTTGTAATACGTGAAGATTGTTCTTTAAAGCAAATTCTTTTACAGCAGAAGCTCTTAGTTTTTGTCCGCGACCAGCTTTACGATCTGGTGCAGTTATCACACCTACAACATTATAGTTATTATCTAAAAGTGCTTTTAATGTGGCAACAGCAAAATCTGGTGTGCCCATAAAAACAATTCTTAAGTCGCGTTTATCTGTCATAAAGGGTAAATGTATTTTTATTTGTGATTTTAATTTGATTAATCTCAACAAGTTGTTTAAGACTGCTTATGAGATTTTTTTCATCGCACTGCAATGTTTTCAAAAGCTGACGCGAAGATAAGTCTCTAGACTTTAATAATGTTACAATTTGGGTAGTTAAATCTTCACTTGAAGTATGATTTTCAGAAGGTTTGTTATCAGTACATACGGAACATTTACCACAAGGTGTTTGACTATGTTCTCCAAAATACTTTAGTAATTGAATATTTTTACAAACCTTATCATTTTTAATGTATGCAATAACAGCTTCAACCTGATTGTGCTTTAACTGATGTTGTTGCCTAATTGTTTTTACAATTGGGTTAATTGTAATGTCATCTTCACGTGGTTTTAAAAAAGTAATTTCAGAATCTGTATTAGCAATTTGAAGATTTATAATACCATCTGTTTCTAATTGTCTAAGTTGACCAATGACTTGTTTCTCAGGAAGTTCTGTTTTTTTAATCACAAGATTGAGATTAACCTTGGTTTCATAATCAAAAATACCACCATAGGTTCTCAAGAGCACTTTAACTAAAGTGTTTAAGTCTAAATGACTTTCTAAGTACTGAAACAGTTGCGTATTACTCGTTAAAAACTGAATTTTAGTTCTAAAATTAAATTGCTGATTAAGCGCAATAACAGAATTCCTATCTAACAACAAGAGACTATTATATGTTAAACTAGGATGTAGCTCGTAAATATTGCAGAACGACTTAAAATCAAATTGATAATTACTTTGAGCACCTTCACCATAGGCAATTTGAAAATAATTACAGAGTTGTTTATACACCTTTTTCACATAATCTGTTGAAGGTAAAGTACTTAAAAACTGCTTGCGTAAATGGGTTTCATCGATATTCTCATTCAATATAATGGCATGCGCTAATTCACCGTCTCTACCAGCGCGACCAGCTTCTTGGTAATAACTTTCAATACTTTCAGGTAAATTATAATGAATGACTGTTCTTACATTAGGTTTGTCTATACCCATACCAAAAGCAGTGGTTGCAACCATTATTTGTTTTTCTCCGTTAAGCCATTGCTGTAAGCGTTCTTGTTTTTCTTTATGAGTTATGCCACCATGGTAAAAGGTTGCAGAAAAGTTTTTTGAATTTAGATAATTATTAATTTCTATTGTAGAACGTCTGTTTCTAACGTAAATAATAGATGCTCCTTCAAGTCTATTTAATGCAGTTTCAAGATGGTACTTTTTGTCTTCAGTTTGTAAGACTTGATATGAAATGTTTGACCTCGTAAACGATGCTTTATAAATTTTTGGTGAAACAAAATCAAGATTTTGAATAATATCTTTAACAATGTCGTGCTTTGCAGTAGCCGTTAAAGCAATACAGTTAACATGTGGATGAATGGCTCTAAGTTCAGAAATATATTTATAGGCTGGTCTAAAGTCATTTCCCCATTGGCTAATACAATGTGCTTCATCTACAGCAATAAGGTTGACCTTCATTGCTTGTATGCGCTCTTTAACTATTGGTTGTTGTAATCGTTCTGGCGATAGATATAAAAATTTGTAGTTGCCGTAAATGCAATTGTCTAGTTGCGTATCTAAATCACTTTTAGACATTCCAGAGGTCAGTGCAATCGCCTTAATACCTTTTCGTTTTAAGGTTTGAACTTGGTCCTTCATTAATGCAATTAATGGCGATATGACAATACAAATACCATCCTTAATTAATGCTGGTACCTGAAAACAAATCGATTTTCCTCCACCAGTTGGCAGTAAGGCAAAGGTGTCTTCATTGTCTAAAACCGAGTTAATAATTTCTTCTTGAAATGGCCTAAACGATGTGTAATTCCAATAACGCTCTAATACTTCAACAGGATGCATTACCTCAAATTTAAGTAATCTAAGATAAAGCGACTGCGCTCATCTAACGTGCCGAATGGGACATCTACAAGATGATAACCAAATGAAGTATAGGTCTTCAATAAGTGATGATGAATTTCAATGGCTTGTTCAAAATTTTCGTAGCGCTCAGCGTCACTGACAAAAATGTCTTGCCATGGTGCTAGAATAAACACATAGTCATAGGTGTTTTGCTTACAAGTATCTACAAAATATTGTGGATAAGCGTCCCCAATATAATCCATATAGGCGAGTACATCTGGTAAGCCTCTATCTAAGAATACTACCGATTGCTGTTCTTCACCAGCCTTGTCAAATTGTTGCTTTCTACCTTCTAAGAGCTTTTCACTAAACAGAAGTGGTTCTGTTAAAAATAATTGTTCAATACCATCTTTTCTTGCTTGCAACGTTACTTCTCTAGAGATTTCGTCATAGCAAACAAATCCTAATGCTCTTAAATGATTAATTAAGGTCGTTTTTCCTGTTCCTGGACCACCAGCAATAACAATTCTTTTAGGATTCAATTGGCAATGTTTTTGTGGTAAAAATCGTTATAAAAAATTAAACTGAAAAATGTAAAGTTAAATGTATCTTTGCAACTGAAAATTTCTGATATGAATAGTTCAAAAAAATCTGAAGAGTTTTACGAAAAATTAAGAACACAACTATACGAAACCACGAGTTGGCCATCTGAGTATTTATATAAGTTTATTGTACTGACTAAAGGTACTGGTATAAAAGACGTTCAAGATTTGTTTAATGGTATGGGAGCCGTTATAAATACTATTCCTTCTAAAAATGGGAAATATACAAGTGTTTCCATTAATGTACGATTGAAAAATCCTGAAGCTGTTATAGCAAAGTATAAGGAGGTTGCAGAAAATGTAGAAGGAGTAATTTCTCTTTAAAATTTCTTTTACCGTTCTTTATTTTTTGTACTTTGCGACAGAAACCTAGAGACTGCAGGTTTCTTTAAAATTTACTACACATTTTATTTTGATTGACGATTTAGAATACAACACGGAGCGCGAGCATTTAATTATTCCAGAATACGGACGTCATCTGCAAAAGATGATTAATTATGCAAAAACGCGCGAAACCAAAGAAGAAAGAAATAAAGTTGCTAAGGCTATCATATCTGTAATGGGTAATTTACAGCCTCATTTAAGAGATGTGCCAGACTTTCAGCATAAGTTATGGGATCAGCTATTTATAATGTCTAATTTTGAATTAGATGCCGATTCACCATATCCAACACCTTCCGAAGAAGAACTAAAGTCTAGACCTGAGCCTTTAAGATACCCACAAAATCATCCGAAATACCGTTTTTATGGCAATAACATAAAGACTATGATTGATGTTGCTGTCAGTTGGGAAGATGGTGAGTTGAAAGAAGCATTAGTCTACACTATTGCGAATCATATGAAAAAATGCTTTCTTAACTGGAATAAAGATACGGTGGAAGACGCTGTTATTTTTGATCATTTATACGAACTATCCGAAGGACAACTTAATTTAAAAGACAGTGATGAAGATTTAACTGATTCTTCGAGTCTAATGCGTGCTAAATCTAAATACGGAAAAAGCAATCAAAAGAAATCTAAAAAGAAATATTCCAACAATAGAAAACGTTATTAAAACGAATGGGAACATTTAAAATTGAAGGTGGACACCAACTGAAGGGTTCCATCAAGCCTCAAGGAGCAAAAAACGAAGCGCTACAAATTCTATGTGCTGTCTTATTAACTTCAGAAACTGTAATCATTGATAACGTTCCGGATATTGTAGATGTAAACAAGCTAATTACACTTTTAGCTAATTTGGGTGTAGAGGTTGAAAAACTCGGACCCAACAAGTATTCTTTTAAGGCAGAAAACGTTGATATTAAATATTTAGAATCTGATAAGTTTAAGGTTGAAGGTAGAGGTTTAAGAGGTTCTATAATGATTGTTGGGCCATTGTTGGCGCGTTTTGGCAAAGGTTATATTCCTAAGCCAGGTGGAGATAAAATTGGACGTAGACGTTTAGATACCCATTTTGAAGGATTCATCCGTTTAGGTGCCAACTTTAGATACAACCGAGAAGAATATTTTTATGGAGTAGAGGCAGAGAAACTAAAAGGTGCCTATATGCTGCTAGATGAAGCTTCTGTTACGGGTACTGCTAATATTGTGATGGCGGCTGTTTTAGCAGAAGGAAGAACTACCATTTATAACGCAGCTTGCGAACCATATTTACAACAGCTTTGTAAGATGTTGAACAGAATGGGCGCAAAAATTTCCGGAATTGGTTCTAATATGCTAATCATTGATGGAGTAGAGGAGTTAGGAGGTACAGAACATAAAATGTTACCTGATATGATTGAAATAGGTAGCTGGATAGGTCTTGCTGCTATGACAAAAAGTGAACTCACTATTACTGATGTAAGTTGGGATGATTTAGGGCAAATTCCTAATGTTTTTAGAAAATTAGGAATTACTGTTGAACAACAAGGTGATGATATTCATATACCAGCGCACAAAGATGGTTACCAAATACAAAATTATATTGATGGTTCTATATTGACTATCGCTGATGCACCATGGCCTGGATTTACACCAGATTTGTTGAGTATTGTATTAGTTATTGCAACTCAGGCTAGAGGTGAGGTTTTAATACATCAAAAGATGTTTGAAAGCCGTCTATTCTTCGTGGATAAATTAATTGATATGGGTGCGAAAATCATACTTTGTGATCCTCACAGAGCTACAGTCATCGGACATGATTTTAAGTCGCAATTAAAGGCTACAACCATGACTTCACCAGATATTAGAGCTGGTATTTCATTATTGATAGCAGCACTTTCAGCAAAAGGAACTTCAACCATTCATAATATTGAGCAGATTGATCGTGGTTACGAAAATATAGATGCACGTTTAAAGGCAATTGGTGCAAAAATTGAAAGGATTTAATGTTAACTATTTATAAAAAAGAAAAGCTTCAAGTTTAAACTTGAAGCTTTTTTATCTTAACTCACGGCTGCCTTATAGGTTGCTAAACAGCGTTCCCTTGCAAACTTGTGATCTACCATGGGTTGAGGATATGTCAATTCTTGAAAATCGGGCGCCCATTTTTTAATATAGGCTAAATCCTTGTCAAATTTTTGAATTTGACTTGTGGGGTTAAATATTCTGAAATATGGCGCTGCATCAACACCAGAGCCAGCAACCCATTGCCAATTACCAACATTACTTGCCATCTCATAGTCATGCAATTTTTCTGCGAAATAAGCTTCACCCCAACGCCAATCAATTAAAAGGTGTTTGCATAGAAAGCTGCCTACTAGCATTCGTATTCTATTATGCATAAAACCGGTCTCATTAAGTTGTCTCATTCCTGCATCAACAAGAGGATAACCTGTTTTACCATCGCACCATAACTTGAATTCTTCTTCATTATTGCGCCATTCAATGCGATCGTATTTGGACTTAAATGACCTGTCTTTGGTGAAAGGAAAATGCCATAAAATTTGCATAAAAAATTCTCGCCAAATGAGCTCTTGCCAAAAGATTTCGTTCTCCTCCGCTATGGCCTTTTTCATCATTTCTCTTACGCTGACAGTTCCGAAACGTAAGTGAGGACCTAACCTTGATGTGGCATCCTTTGCTGGAAAATTTCTAGTGTCTTCGTATTCTTGTATTAATTTTGGAGAAACAATATATGGCAACACTTTCTGAGTTGAAGTTTCAAATCCGATGTCAGCTAAAGTTAAATAAGGTAATGTCGTATCTTGTATAAAACCTTCTAAAAGATCTTCAGATGGATAACTTTTGAAGTCAATGGTTTCAAATTTAGCTTTCCAGGAACGCATATAAGGTGTATAAACCACATATGGGTTACCATCTTTTTTAACAACATCATTCTTTTCAAAAATCACTTGATCCTTATAAGTGATAAATGATATGTTTAGCTCATTTAATAATGCTTTAATTTCACCGTCGCGTTGCGTTGCGTAGGGTTCATAATCATGATTGGTGTATACTTTGTCTATATTATAACTAGATGTTAGCTGCTTAAAAACATGTTCTGGTTTACCATGATATATGCCTAAGCTGCTATTATAGTTAGCGTTCAAGCTTTGGTTAATATCAGTAATTGTCTCATGTAGAAAGTTGACTCTAGCATCATTCTTGGGCAATTTATCTAGGATGTCAGCATCAAAAATGAAAATCGGAAGAACAGGATTTTCATCCATTAAGGCGTGATACAATCCCACATTATCATTTAGACGTAAATCTCTGCGAAACCAGAATATATTTAACTTAGTATTTTCCAAAAAGTTCTTCTAATTTTTTCGTTCTATAATTAAAAATTTCCTCTAATTTAGGTTTTACAATAATTGGGTGAACTAATTGACCTAATAGACCAAAAGGTACCTTATAATCAATAATATCTTCCATTTCAACACCGCCATCAATTTCATTTATAAAGTGCTTGTGATGCCACAAGGCGTATGGTCCAAATCGTTGTTCATCAACGAAGTATTTTTTGTCCTTTACATGAGTAATTTCAGTAACCCATTTTGTTTTAATACCAAGGACTGGTGTTACAATATATTGGATAATTTGTCCTGGATACATCGGTCGATCAGCACCAGATAGAATATTAAATCCCATATAATCTGGTGTAATAGTCTTTAGATTTTTAGGACTTGATAAAAACTTCCAAGCTTCGTCAACACTAATTGGTAAGTTTTGTTTTTTATGTAATGTATATATTTTCATTAGTTATTTGTAACGATATATAAATTCAATGATACTGCAATGCAAAGCCACAATATGTATGGCATAAGTAAATATCTAGCCTTACTTAGCTTATCATCACCAAAACTTATGAAGAAATATACTATAACCAGAAGAAGAGCCACAAGATTTATTAAACCAAGTGTCACCAGATGTTGATTGAAAAAAACGAGATTCCAACTTACATTTAAAAATAGGGCTATACCATAGATGATAGTGACATAAGTTGATTTTCTTATTTCAAAAAGAAACGCCAAATAGATAGAGAAGCAAATCATTATCGTTGTCCATGCAAACCCAAAAACCCATCCGGGTGGAGTCCATGGTGCTTTATCTAATGCAGTATACCATTCACCCGTAACTTCATTACCCATAAATAAGGTTCCTAGAGCAAGGCCACCGAAATTAAGAGCAAGAAATAGTACGATATAACCTATTCTCTTCAAAATAAATTATTGGTTAGCTTTTAAGGCTTCGATTTGTTTTAAAACCTCTTCTGCCTCAGCATATTTTTTATCGCTCTCGGCTCTATTAGTAGTTGAAAGTTTATGCCAGTCAGACATTAGCTTTTCATACTTTTTTTGAAGTTTTTCTATGTTATCTGTTTTTTTAAAAAGTCCAAACATGATGATTACTTTATAAAGTTTGTAATTCTAGAACTACTAGGTCTTGTTATTGAATAGAAGTGATCAATGAGTTGTCCATTTTTATCAATTAGATACTTTTGAAAATTCCATTTAACAGAAGAATTTGCTTTTCCGTTTAAAGCTCTAGTAGTTAACCATTTGTATAAAGGATGCTGATTAGGACCTTTAACGTCTATTTTTTCTGTCATTAAAAAAGTCACACCATAGTTGAGTTCACAAAATTGTGTAATCTCGTGTGATGTCCCTGGTTCTTGATTACCAAACTGGTTACAAGGAACACCAATCACTACCAATTTATCCATATAGTTTTCATACAGTTTTTGAAGATCTTTGTATTGTGATGTAAAGCCACATTTAGAAGCTACGTTTACAAAAAGAATATATTTACCTTCAAACTCTGACAAGTTTATTGGTTGGCCTTGTAGACTATTAATTTCAACGTCATAAAGCGAACTATTTATAGTCTCTAATAGGTTCTCTTCAGAATCACTAAAGGATTTTACTATTGCTTTTATAGGGTTCATGTTATTAGATTTTAAAGCTTACAATTCCGCAATCCATTTCAAAAACTTGACCGGACATCGAGGCTGCCTTATCAGATATTAAAAAGCTTGCCATTTCTGAGACTTCTTGTGGATCTAAATATTTTTTTAGTGGATGGCGTTGTTTCATGTTTTCAACCATCTTCTCGTTTCTCAATAATTTAGCCGCTAAACCTGTATCAGTTACTGTTGGTGCAATTGCATTTACTCTAATTGTTGGTGCTAATTCTGCTCCTAACGATTTTGTTAAACCTTCAACCGCAGACTTTGAAGCTGCAACGCTAGCATGAAAAGGCATTCCTAGTTTTGAAGCCACAGTACTAAATAAAAGTATAGATGGGTTGTTCGCTTTTTTAAGAGCAGGTAAATAATGTTGAATCGATTTTACTGCACCAACCACATTAATCTCAAAATCATTCCTAAAATCATCTTTGCTTAGTCTATTGATAGGTTTTAAGTTAATACTTCCCGGACAATAGACCAGCGCTTTGACAGAATCCGCCTGAGGTAACTCATCACTAAGTACATCACAATTATAGTGTGTTAACCTTTCATGAGTTAACTCAGGCGCAGTTCTGCTAATGTTTATAACGTTATGGTTTGGTATAAGTGATTGAACGATTGCGTTACCAATACCTTTACTACCTCCAACTACAACTATTGTATCCATCTTTAAGCTGCCGTTAAAGGACGACCTTTAAGGCGCTTTTCGATTTTCTGTTTTATGACAGTCAATCGTTTCATTAAATCCATAAGTTTAGAATCTTTTTCTTTTTTATAGATTTCGTTAACACCTAATATTATTTCTTTTGCTTCTCTTGCCGCTAGGATTCTATCACTAGTAGTTTTAAATGAAAATTTTCTATTTTCAAACTCGTCGGCTCTTTGTAAAATATCCATGGCTTATTGATTATTAATATAGTTATGTAATTCTAAAATTTTCTCTGGTGTATTAAATTCTCCACCGTAATACGTGGTTACCGTTGCTGATGTATCGTCTTTTATTCCTCTTGAGGACACACATAGGTGCTTTGCATCAATAATCACTGCAACATCTTCTGTTTCTAAAACCGTCTTAAGCTCATTAGCAATTTGATTGGTAAGTCGCTCTTGTACTTGTGGTCTTTTGGCGTAGTATTGCACTATTCTATTTAATTTAGACAATCCAATCACTTTACCCGAAGATTTATACGCAATATGGGCCTTACCAATAATTGGTACAAAATGGTGTTCACAGTTAGAATAAAAACTGATATTCTTTTCAACCAACATCTGATTGTATTGATATTTATTATCAAACAACGCTACCTTTGGTTTATTTGCCGGATTTAATCCAGAAAATATCTCTTCAATATACATTTTGGCAACACGATCTGGTGTTCCTTTCAAGGAATCATCTGTAAGATCTAAACCAAGTACATCCATAATTTCAGAAAAGAGGATTGAAATTCTTTCCTTTTTTTCTTCGTCAGGCATATCAAATGCCGTTGGTTTCATGGGTGTTTCAAGAGATGTAAATAAGTGATCATCACCTATTTCTTCTACATTAAAACCGTTTAACTTATTTTCTTTTTCTTTGGAAATTGTTTCTGTGTTCATAGCATCTTTTTAATGTGCTGTCTTTAAGTGTTCCAAGCTTAAATCAAAGCACTGATTAACGTTTTGTTATTTTATTGTTTGTTATAGGTTTTTGACGAGAGCATTTAAATCTGCCCTTCTCAAATGTTCTTTTTTTTCCATGTTTTGTTGCTCTTCCTTGTACACGTTCTCTCCACATTCTGAAACTACTAGGTTTCATTTCTCGTCTCATTAGAGCTATCACTTCTTGTTCTTTTAAACCAAACTGAAATGTTATTGCTTCAAATGGGGTTCTGTCTTCCCACGCCATTTCAATCACTCTATCTATTTGTTCTATTTCTAGCTTCATATATCTGCAGGCATTGTAAACTGCATGTCGTACTTCACTTTTTCATTTAACAACTTGTCAAAAAACTTCTTATTCTCTTTGAACGTTTTGTTATTCCTAAAGTGAATAAATTTTCCTTGAGCATGCAAGCTTGCGCCATTCGTTTTGTAAATAACTAAATAATGATAAGGTATAATCCATGTGAAATTTCTTAATCCTTGATTAATTAAAACAAGAATCCCACGAGGTCTTAATTCTACATTAGCATAATTGATATCAGATACCTTATTCATCATGTTTTGCATATTAGGACTGACTTCATCAACAATCATACGCTTAGAACCTATGCCTTTCATTTTTAGTTTTTGGGTAAAACTGAAAGGATGTCCAATCAAATCGTTTATAATTTGCTTGTGCTCAGGGTTATTATGTGTTGTGTCTAATATCATTTTCCTAGGTAAAGATACAATTTGTTTAACTAATAAAGTATTAAGTTAAACAAAACTTTAACATAACAAAAATTGTAAAAAATTTATTACCCTATGTTAAGCATTATTGTCGAGCATTCTTTGCCTATCTCTTAAGGTATGTCGTTTTAAAATGCGATTACTTTCTTTAACAACTTCAGGATCTTTTTGTAATCTCCAAAGAATATCAGTTGCGTGTTTGCGGTTCTTTTTAATATCCACAATAGGTTTCGGATATGTTTCGCCCAATATGAAGTTATTCATTTGTTGCTCCATTTCAGTCATTAAATAGGGCTCGTGAACAAAAGGTGTATCTAATTCGGCTAATTCTGGAACCCATTTTCTAATAAAAGTGGCTTCAGGATCATGTTTAAGACTATTAATAGTTGGATTATAAATGCGAAGATTATTTATACCTGTTTCACCTGCTTGCATTTGTAATTGCGGAAAATGGATGCCTGGCTCAAAGTCTAAAAACTGTTGTGACAAATGTGTTGTTGCTGCCTGCCAAGGTTGCCACAAAATGTGAGTGAAAAAGGAAGCTAACATAGCCCGCATTCTAAAATTTACATATCCAGTTTCTAATAGACATCTCATACTAGCATCTACCAAAGGAAAACCAGTTTGCCCTTCTTTCCAGGCCTTTATATATTCCTCTGAAATACTTTTCTTTAACTTATGAAAGCCTTTGTTTACACTTGCATTTTCCATTGTATGCTCCATTTCAAACTTTTGTATGAAATGAGCCTGCCATCTTAGTCTAGATATAAAAGCACCGATATGTCTTCTATCTGTGGATTGTTCTCTTAAAGTTTTTGCTTTTTGAAAAACCTGCCTTATTGATAAATTTCCCCATGCTATATAAGGCGAAATTCTGCTGCAGCTTGTTCTTGACGCTTCTGGCTTAGAGATATTAAACATGTACTCTTGATGTCTATTTTCGAAAAATGAGTTGGCATATTTCCAGCCAGTGGTTGTACCTCCTTTTTGAAAACTCGTAATTTCAGGAGTTGTTAAGTCTGCTGTAACGAATAGTTTTTCAAGTTTTTTAATATCATCAACTTCTAAAAGTTGATTTGGTTTGGGTTGAAATGAGTGTTGTGAGGCATTCATATAATTTTCCCAATTTTCAAACCAATTATCTCTATTAACTAATCCACGTTCTACACCGTTATTTTTAGATTCTTTCCAAGTAATGAGATTGTTTCTGCAATATCTACTAATTTCTTTATCTCTATTGTATGTTATTAAAAGACCAGTTTCTACATGAGAGAAGATAGTATCTATTTTATAAAATTCTTGAATTAGGTTTAATGCACCTTGAACATCACTGGTTACTGATAATACTTTGGTATTATGTGCTTTTAATTTGTTATCAATATCTCTGATAGACTCTTTTATAAAATTGAAATGACGTGGGCTGTAATGTGCATCATTCAATAAAATATGTTCAAAGACATATAGAATGAGCGTTCTCCTATTTGAATTTAATGCGTTAGAAATAGCCTCATTATCTTCCAGTCTTAAGTCTCTTTTTAACCAAACTACATTAATTCTTTCTCTTTCTGACATTCTAAGGTTTTTATAAAATTTAGGGCATTATTAAAGTGTGTTTCTTTTGTGTCTTGTTTCATTTTATCGAACGTTCTGATGAGCATACCTAATCGTGGATTGCTTAAAAAGAAATCGCGATGTTTATCCATGAACGTCCAAAATAAGCCATCCCAAATAGGTTGCCATTTCCCTTTAGAATAATTGCTCATTTTCATAATGTAGTTACTGCTACTTATATAGGGTTTTGTAGACATGATACCACCATCTGCATATAAACTCATTCCGTAAACGTTTGGCACCATTACCCAATCATAGGCATCTATAAATAATTCCATAAACCATTTGTAAACTTCATTTGGATCAAATTCACATAAGACCATAAAGTTTCCAAGAATCATAAGCCTTTCAATATGGTGGGCATAGCCTGTTTTTAATACCTTTTTAATGGTGTCGTCTACGGGTTTAATACCGGTGCTACCATCATAAAAAGATGCAGGTATTTTTCGTTTAAATTGCCAGAAATTCTTGGTGCGCTCCTCTGTACCTTTTATTTCATATACACCTCTAATAAATTCGCGCCAACCTAAAATCTGTCTTACAAAACCCTCGGTAGAGTTTAAAGGAATATCATTAGCATGAGCATAATCAATAGCTTTTTGAATAACATTCAAAGGATCTAATAAACCAACATTAATCAATGGTGATAGTAAGCTATGATTTAAGAAATGTTCTTCTTTTACTATGGCATCTTCATATATGCCAAATTCATGAAAACGGATTTCCAAAAATTGCTTTAACCAATTTTCAGCAGCCACATGGGTTACTGGATAAAGTGAAATGTCTGTGAGCTGACCATAGTAGTTGGCAAAATGAGTTTGTACATAATCTTCTGCCTCTTTATGATATTTACTTTTATCAGGAAACTGAATGCTTGGTGGAACTTTATCTTTAGGATATTTTTTTCGATTGTCAGCGTCATAAGTCCATTTTCCGCCAGCTGGATTGCCATTATCCATTAAAATGTTTCGGTCTTTACGCTGTTGTTTGTAAAAAGAGGTTTGAAAAAACTTCTTTTTTGAAGCCTTAAAAAATGAGCTCAATTCATCTTTACTGTTTATAAAAAGCGGAGTATCATACCAAATAACATCTACTTTAGAAGTACTATTTTTAATGTGCTTTTCTAACCAATTATCCGTTGGGTCAATAATGTGAAGTTTTTCTAAGCCGTTATTAATTAAGTGTGGAATTAGAGCTCTTACGTCACTTTGTCCTGAAATAGCCTCTATGTAGTTTATCTGATGATTTTTAGAACTCAAGAAGTCTTCATAAGCTTTCATGGACGCGCGATGAAAGGCAATTTTTTGTTTATGAAACTTATATTGATTAAAGAATAGATATTCCTCTACCAAATAGATATCACAATCCAATTCGAGGATTGGTGAACTTTGAAATAATTGATGTGGAAATATGAGTGCGACTTCTTTCATCATCTAAAATAAACTGTGTTGTAACCAGAGTTTTCTGAACTTGCCTGTAGTGTCGTAACGCTCTGCTTGTAATTGCACGTTGAATTTGCGATCTCTTGGATCGTTACCAACACCTGCAACGTACATCCAATTACCATAATTACTATGCACATCATAGTCCAATAGCAAAGCTTCAAAATACGCTGCGCCGATACGCCAATCGAGTTCAAGCTCTTTAGCAAAATATGACGCTACATTTTGTCGTCCTCTATTGCTCATCCATCCGGTTTCTTTGAGTTCTAGCATATTGGCATTCACAAAATCTGAATGTGTTTCGCCATCAATCCATCTATTGGTTTGGGTTTCGTTTGTTGACCATTCATAATCTTTTCTAAGAATACCTTCTAGCTTAAATATCTGATTGCCATGCTTCATGGATATGTACTTGAAATAGTCGCGCCAGATTAACTCAAAGATTAACCAATAAGTGGATTGATTTTTAAAATGTGTTTTTTCAAATGCTTTGACTTTCCAATAAATGGTTCTGGCCGAAATACTTCCGTTAGCTAACCAAGGTGAGAATTTTGAGCTATAATCTACACCAACCAAACCATTTCTAGTTTTTTTATAGACACCAAGCTTCTTGGTATTGAAAAAATAGTCTTCTAGTCGATTTAAAGCCGCTGTTTCGCCTCCTGAGAAAGGAAATGCAGAATGCGGATGATTAGTAAATGCCTCGAAACCTAAATCACCTAAGCTTGGAATGTGAGTTATGTTTTCAATTTTATTTGAATCAGATAGTGCTTGGATTTTTATTTCCTCTCTAATGGCAACATATTTTTCAAGCTTTTTTCTGAATACTGTAAATACTTGCGGTGTTTCACTGATTTTGAAATTTATATCATTAGGATGAAATAAGAATTGGTTGTAAATAGAATGCCAATTAATACGCTCTAATCTCAGTTTAACTGAGGTTTCAACTTCAACCTCTTCTTGTGTCCATTCTTTTTGAAGAAAAATATCTGTTACGCCTTGTTTAGCAACAATTTTTGGAATTACAGTTTCTGGTAATTCAAAATAGGTGAGCAATTCAATATTTAAAGCACTTAATTGATGCTTAAGATCGGTAACCGTTTCTATTAAAAACTTTGCTCTATACTTTTCAGTTTTTTTAAATCCATACATTGTGTTTTGAAATTGTCTTGGGTCAAAACAGTATACGGCAATAACTTTATCGGCCTTTATGCATGCTTCTGATAGTACCTTATTATCATTAATTCTAAGGTCATTTCTAAACCAGACTAAATTGATGTTTTTTGTTTTCTGCATCTGTCACTACAATATTTTACATGTTCCCAATTCTTTTCCCATTTTTTTCTCCATAAAAATGGCTTGTCACATACCACACAAATTTTACTAGGTAAATGTTGCTTCTTTACACCTCTCATTTTTGTTTTACCAATGCGTTAATCATACCTTTAAAGACAAATGCATGAAACGGTAAAACCATATACCAATACAGTCTACCTAAAACCCCTTTTGGTCTAAAAACTGCAGATTGATATAGTTTACCTCTAATAATTTTAAATTCTAACCATGCCTCGCCAGGTAACTTCATTTCCGCAAAGAGTAACAAACGTTTTTCTTTTTTATCCGCGAACAATACACGCCAAAAATCTAGTGGATCACCAGGTTCTAAATAATCGTCATGTGTGCGACCTCGGCGCAAACCAACACCACCAAAAAGTTTATCGACATAACCTCTAAGTTTCCATAAACCATTAAAGCTATACCAACCGTTTTTGCCACCAATATTCCAAATCTGATTTATAGTAAAGGCTTCATTATCAACCTTTCTCGCTCTAACATCTTTGAAGCAGCCATACCTTGGTAATTCTATATATTTAGATAACTGATCATTAAAAACACCACTACTAACAGCATCTTTCCAGCTTGAAATCACTGAGTTTTGTTGTATTCTTTGAAATGCTAGTTTTACGGCATCCTTATATGTCATTGGCTTTATAGGAATAATTTCACCAATATTACTTTTTTGGCCTATAACTTCTACTTTCATGCTATCTACTAAGGCTTGTGCAAGTTGAAAAGACGTAGATGTTACAAAATACAACCAATATGATGATAGTTTAGGTGTTAGTACCGGTAAGGTTAAAATATATCGTTTTAAGCCACGTACTTCTGCAAATTGCAACAGCATTTGCTTATAGGTCATTATTTCAGGACCAAATATGTCAAAAGATTTATTGTATAATTCAGATTTGCCAATGGCATTAGACAAATAGCCTAAGACATCTCTAATACTTATGGGTTGTGTTTTTGTATTTAACCATTTCGGTGTTACCATTACTGGTAATTTTTCTACAATATCTCTTATGATTTCAAAAGAAGCACTGCCGCTTCCAACAATAATACCTGCTCTAAACGTAGTTAAACCATAATGGTCAGATTTTAGTGTTTCTTCAACTTGGAAACGAGATTTTAAGTGTTTAGATAATGAATTATCATTGACAATGCCACTGAGATAAATGACTTGTTTACAATTTGTTTTATTGACTAAATGTTTGAAGTTAGACGCACACTGTTTTTCTAAATCTTCGAAATCTTTACTTTGGGTAGCCATTGAGTGAATCAGATAATAAGCAATGTCGATGCCCTTAGGAATACTATTTTCCTGTGGCTCTAAAAAGTCAATTTTAATGAATGAACATCTGGGATGTTCTTCAATTTCGTCTGGGATACGATTCATGTCACGGACACAACAAATAAGCTCATGATCAGCCTTTAGCAGCTGCAGCGCCAATCTTTTAGCTATATAGCCAGTTGTACCAGTGATTAAAATTCGCATTAGTCATTGTTGTTAGTGGATACGTTTTTTGGGCGTTGATATTCTAATCTTGTCTTAAGTTCTGGAATGGCATAAGCGTCAAGGCCATTGATGGTTGCTACATTGCCTTTAGCTAAGTCGATAAAACCGTCTTTAAGAAGTAATTCATCTTTTACATAAATTTTATCTATTTGACCTATTAGCAAAATCGTATTATTTGCTTTTATAGGATATTCTTCTACGTAAGACATTGCCATCTGAACAGGACAATCCTTTACAAATGGCGCCCAAAAATTATCTTTGTAATCTGCTTCTAAATTGGTAACATCAAATTCTGATATATCTGAGTCATATTTAGCTGAAGTATGATGTGCATCTTCAATTATTTCGTCATAAATGTGATTAATGGTGTATTTACCAGAAGATTTTATGTTGTCATATGTGTTACGTATTACCGTTGTTGGTCTTAAAAAGAAACCTAGAAGTCCGGGATTAGAACCCAAATGTGTCACAGAACTAAACACTGCTACATTAGTGACACCAAGATTGTCTTTTGTACCAATAAGATTGGCAGACTTAAATCCAGAACAACTATTTATTAAGTTAATTCTGAAGATATAATCCATATTTCTAATATCTTCTAATGTAAATTCAGCCATTTATAAATTGATGAAATTATTAATTTTAATGTCTTTTGCTTTGAGGTCGAACATTAAGTTATACAAACCAAAGAATGTACGATTGATATAGATAAAATGCTTAGAACCTCTATTACCATTCATGTTGCGAAGTTCTGTGCTTTTAGAATATTTCTGTCCCATTTCTGCGACCTTGTCAAAAAACTCAGGATTTGAAAAATCAAAAGTATCATTATGAAATGGTTGAGTAAAAAGACTTAATAATTCATGGAACATTGCTGAGAAGAAACTAATCTCTTCAGCTGAATCGTCTGGTCTTAATATCTCTAGTTCGTACATTTTTTCTGTAAATATTTTACTATCATCAATACATTCTTTTCGAGCAAGCTCAAAGTATGGTTTGTAAAATTCTTCTGGTATAGATTTCATACAGCCAAAATCTAATGCTATAAGTTCTCCGTTCTCTGAAACTAAAAAATTTCCGGGATGAGGATCTGCATGTACTTTTTTAAGTTTATGTACTTGATACATGTAAAAATCCCATAAGGCTTGACCAAGTTTATTAGATAACTCTTGGTTGGTGTTATGACTTGTAAATTCAGAGAGATGTTCGCCTGTCATATAATCCATTGTTATGATGCGCTCTGAAGAGTATTCGTCATAATAATTTGGGAATTTTAAATTCGGTATATGTCTACATGCGTCTACGACGGCTTTACTTTGTTTTATTTCTAACAAGTAGTTTGTCTCCTCGACTAATTTGTCTTCAACCTCCTTAAAATACTTATCTGAATCTTTACCTTTAATATTAAACATCTTTATAGCTACTGGCTTTACCAGAGCTAAATCAGATGAGATACTTTCAGCAACTCCAGGGTATTGGATTTTCACAGCAAATTTTTTCCCATCCTTCTCTGCTATATGTACCTGTCCGATACTAGCAGCGTTTACTGAAGTTGCATTGAAAGTGTCAAATAAAGAGTAAGGATCTTTACCAAAATATTTTTTAAAAGTTTTAATTACTAATGGTGGCGACAATGGTGGCACAGAAAATTGTGACAAAGAAAACTTTTCTACATAGGCTTTTGGCAAAATGCTTTTTTCCATACTAAGCATTTGAGCAACCTTTAAAGCACTACCTTTAAGTTTTTTTAAACTGTCATAAATATCTTCGGCATTATTTTGATTTAGGCGCTCCTTTGCTTCTTCTTTAGAGCTAACAATTTTGTCACCGTAGTATTTTAAATAGTTAACACCAACTTTAGCACCAGTTGATACCAGTTTTGAGGCACGAGATATTTTTGTAATTGGAATGCTATCTATGGTCTTCATTATTTCATCTGCATTTTTTCTTTGAACAAGAATTTTCCAAAATCGATTAGACTATTTAGTGGAGTAGTGTCCAATAAATCAAAACTTGCTCTTACCGATTTTTCAATAAAAAGATCTGTTTTTTCAAATGATGAAGACGTGTCTTTCATCCAAAAATTAAAAATCAATACCATCTGAAACCAAAAAGATTCAGAAATACCTCTATTTTTTAATTTCTCTAATTGATCTTGTCTTAAATCTAAGGTGTCAATGTTGAGGTGTTTGATATACTTGTTAAAACTACATTTCAACTTTCCTGAAATTTTGTTGAATGTTACCATAGATTGTTTATCACCTGCCGCGTAGACAACATAACTTCTGTTAGCAGAAAGCATTTCAAAAAAGGTGTAGTAAAAGCTTAAGAGTTTATCCTTTGCTTCAAAATTTTGATAATCTTCGCTTTTGTTTAGCAGTTCTATAGTATTGTCGAAGAATATTTGAAAAATTGATTGCTCTAGAACGTCAAAAGAAGTAAAAAACTCATAGAATTTTTGCTCCTCGAATTTGTTCTCTTTTGCGAATGCATAAACCGTCTTTGGCCTTTGATTATGGGTTAGCACATAATCCATGTAAAGGCTCACAATGTCGTTTTGGGTAGTGTTTTTTTTCTTTGCCATGTCTCTAAATTCATAACAAAGATAATATTGTTTAACTATAAAAAGAAATGGTTAAACAAAATTTAACAGATGATTTTAAAACGAATAATGTTAGCAATTTCCTGCACAGCAATCTTCGTCCTTTACAAGCTTGCAACTTAGTATAGCTAATATTGCTCCAAGGCATGGAGCTGAAAGATAAAGCCATAGGTTTTGTGTGTTGCCAGATATTAAGGCTGGTGCTAGAGATCGTGCAGGGTTCATGGATGCTTTTGTCATAGGTCCTGCAAACATGGCTTCAAGTAATATAACAGACCCAACCGCAATCGCAGCCATTGTTCCAACTTCTTTGCTGCCAGTAGAGACATTAATAATTGTAATCATAAGAAAGAAGGTGAGTATAAGCTCTAACAAAAAGGCTTTATAAGGCGCAAAGCCTTCAGCAGGATAGGTATGGCCAAAACTCTGACTTTCTGGAAATAGAATCCACAATATACCAATGGCTAAAAATGCACCTATAATCTGTACCAAGATATAGCTGGGAACTTGTTTCCAAGGAAATTTCTTAGCGTAAGCAAAGGCTATGGTTACTGCCGGATTAAAATGAGCACCAGATATTTCACCGTATGCATAAATCATAGCCATAACAATAAGTCCCCATGTTATGGCCACACCTACATGAGAAATGGCGCCGCCTGTTATTTCGTCTATAGTCATAGCACCACATCCGCAAAATACCATAGCAAACGTGCCAAAAAGTTCTGCAAATAACTTTTTCATTTACTTTTTGATTTTAGAAAACACATATTTAAATTCAGTAGCAATTTGAATACTACGTTCTTTATATTTTTCTGCTTGTTGAGGCGTATTATCAAAAGCTTTTGGATCTTCATAAGTAATTGGAATACGTTTTTCTGCACCAGGAATAAATGGGCAACCTTTATCTGCACTAGAACACGTCATTATTGCTGCAAATTCTGTTGAAGGATTAAAAGCTGCATCATAAGTCTTAGAAAATCCAATAACAGGATGCGCAACATCAGAATAGTTTATAGCATAGACTGGATTATTTTCAGTTGAAAGTTTTTCAATTTTAAACCCGGATGTTGTTAAAGCTTCAGCGGCAGACGGAAATAAAGCTGTTGCTTCAGTTCCACCAGAATAACAAAACACCTTATTAATCTCAAAATAATGTGCCAATGTTTGTGCCCAAACTTGAGATAAATGGCTACGACGTGAGTTGTGTGTGCAAATAAGGTTTAAGTTTATAATTGAGTTTGTATTTACTTTCTCTTGAATAAAATCAACTAAAGGTTGTAACGTCTTTTTTCTTTCTTCTGATATAGATGAGATATCTAAATTTTCTATTTCGGCTTCAATAGCTTTATATAGCATGATAATTTTTTAGTTAAGATTTAACAACAACCAGTTCCAGGAACACATGAATTTACTTTTTGTAAATCTGAAAGTTTAATTCTTGGTTTTTCTTTAGGAATACCACAATTATCTTTTGCTAAACAATCTGTTTTAGTACTAATTAGACGAAAGTTTGTACCATCAAAATCTAAATTGTATTTACCAATTGTATCACCTTGATATTCTACTTCGATGTCTAAATCGCCAATACTTAATGCATTTTCAGAAAGTTCAATAATGTTTAATAGTTTTTCTGGATGCAATCTGTGGTCGTAATCATTGGCTTCCCAAAGTTGAAAATTGACCACTTCTTCGTGTCTAATTGTTCCACCACAATCAATAAAATTCTTCGTTACTTTTCCGACTTCAGTCACATGAAAATGACTTGGTACTAGATCACCACTTGGCAATTTAAAAGCTATAGTATCTAATGCCTTTAGCTTGTTTTTTATTTCAGATAGTTTCATAATATTTCTAGTTAACAGCAGTTGTTTGTTTTAATTTCTTGATTAAAAAATGCGTTGAAAATGCTTTTCATGTTTTCCCATTTTTCTTCGTTTATGCAATAACACACACTTGTACCTTCAATATTACCTTTTATGAGGCCAAGATTTTTTAATTCTTTAAGGTGTTGAGATATGGTTGCTTGAGCTAATCCGATTTCGTCTACTAGATCGCCACAAATACATGTAGTTGATTTAAAAAGCTGATGTAAAATGGCAACTCTTGCAGGATGCGCAAAAGCCTTTGCTAATTGGGCTATTTCATTTTGTGTGTCTGAAAATATCTCTGTTTTAGTTACGCCCATAATTAATCTATATTTGTTTATTGCAATATTACGATTAATATATTTTTCGACAAAACAAAATCTGATAAATCAATAACCTTTTTATATATTCCTTAACATAGCTCATACTACTTAAGTCGTACTTTTAACCACCATTTAAAAACTAAACACTAATTAAGATGAAGAAACTAGTATTATTTGCTTTTGCCTTAACATTAATGTTTTCTGTTAATGCACAAGTAGAAACTCCGCAACCAAGCCCATTTACTAAGATTGAACAAAAGGTAGGTCTTACAGATGTAACATTGGAATATTCTAGACCAAGTGCAAAGGGTAGAGCTGTATTTGGTGAACTTGTACCTTTTGGAAAAATGTGGCGAGCTGGTGCCAACAAAAACACAATGATAACATTTAGCGATACTGTTATTATTGGCGATAGTAAAGTAGAAGCCGGTTCTTATGCTATTTTTATTACACCGAATAAGGAATCTTGGGATGTTATTTTTTATTCAGACACTAATAATTGGGGAACTCCTAGAAACTGGGACGACGCTAAGGTTGTTGCAAAAGCTACTGCAAAAATCTATGAAATGCCAATGAAAGTTGAGACTTGGACTATCGGTTTTGATGATCTTACAAACAGCTCAACAAATCTTGGTTTTATCTGGGAGAACACATACGCTTCTATTACTATTAAAGTTCCTACAGATGATAAGGTATCTGCCTCTATAAAAAATACGATGGCAGGACCATCTGCTGCAGACTATTATTCTGCTGCAGTTTATAATTTAGCTGAAAAGAAAGATTTAAAACAAGCAATGAAGTGGATTGACACCGCTGTAGAAATGACTAAGGATCAGCCTCGTTTTTGGTACTTAAGACAACAGTCTTTAATTCACGCAGCAAATGGTGATAAGAAAGGTGCAATTGAAGCGGCTAAGAAATCTTTAGAAGGCGCTACGAAAGCAGAAAATGCTGATTATATTAAAATGAATAAAGATTCGTTAAAAGAATGGGGTGCGATGTAAATTAAACTCTTAACAATATAGAAAAGCAGCTCATTGAGCTGCTTTTTTTATTAATATTTGAGGCTTATCTTTTCTCTAACTCTATCTATAGTAGAGATTAGCGTTCTACTTCTTTCAAAAGTCATAATGTCGCTTTCTGTTTTGTTTGCTCTAATGAGTTGGTTAAAATGTTCAATTTCAAAGCTGTAACCAATAGTAGTGTAGTCGAAGGTCTTTATTGTAGAATTACCTTTATCATCAGTTAATGTTACAGAACTAGGTTGATGAAAACGACCATTGATTTTAATTGCTCCATGTTCGCAATGAAATGTAGCTTCGGTTTTAGTTTCTTCTGTAAGTGTACTTTTTAAATAGGCTTTAGCATTGTCGTAATGAAATACCATATCACATTCAGAATCTGCACCATTCGGATATACTTCTGCTTTAGCTTCAATTTCCTTTGGAATACCTAATGAAGAAAGTGAAGCAAATATGGGATAAATACCAATATCTAATAAGCTTCCGCCACCAACAGATTTATCAAAAAGTCGAGATTCTGTGTTGTAAGGTGTAAAAAAACCAAAGTCGGCTTCAAGTTTTACAATATCACCAAAATGCTTTTTGTGCAATAGATCTAAGGTATATTGAAAATGTGGTAAAAAAGCAGTCCACATAGCTTCCATAAGCAACGTATTGTTAGACTTTGCTGTTGAAATCATTTCTTCAACTTCACTGAGATTCATGGCAAAAGGCTTTTCGCATAACACAGGAATCTTTTGGTTTAAACAAAGTAGTGAATGTGCTTTGTGAAAACTATGTGGTGTTGCAATATAAACTGCATCTATATTGTTATCTAGCACTAATTCTTCGTAACTACCATAGGCTTTTGAAGCACTAAAATCTGAAGCAAATTTCTCTGCTCGTAATATATCTCTAGAAGCTATAGCATACAATTGAGCATCAGGAATTGTATTTAAATCTTGAGCAAACTTTTTAGCAATTTTGCCAGCACCAATAATTCCCCAACGTATTGTTTTTAAATTCATTAAGTTGCTTTTCTTTCAATAAAACGGTTGACTTTTCGTTTAAAAAGATATCAAATAATAAACTATTATGAAACCTTGGATTTATGTGTGTCTATTTTCAGCACTTTTTTTAAACTGTAGTAATTATGATAACTATAAGAAAATATTAGACCAATACGTAAAGGATAACATAGAATTACAATCAAAGAGAAGACAATTTCAAGTTTCCGAACTTAGAGTAAGAGCAGAAGAAAGACCTGAGGATTTTACTGAGTTTTATAATCAAATAGTATTACTAGATTCTTTAGTCTCTAATTTTGAAAATACAATTATTAGAATAGATGATGCGGATGCTTTGAATTCAGAGTTGGAAAAATTTAAAACAAATTTGACGAATTCTAAAATTGATAATACATCATTGTTGGTAAAAGAACTTCTAGATATGAAGTTTTTAGATGATTCTTCAGAAAAGTACAATTGGATTCTGAAGTTGAATTATTTAAACTACAATCGTAATATATTAATGACTATGACTGGTGGGATGTCGCATATATCTACTTATAATTCTAAACTTTTAGCATCGCGGCTAAATGACAGTGTTGTTGTATTGACAGTATTTAGCAGGGCTTTTAAAACACCTAGTAAATTATTTGATAACTCTTCATTATCTGTTGAGGTTAATAAAAAAACTGCAAGCCGCCATATAGGGTATAATTATTACCCATGCACAAGTGTTGCGACTTATTTAGTAGAGTCATATTCAGATTCACTTTTTGTGGATTCTCATTTAAAAACAAATTCTGTATCTGAAATGATTGTATCAAAGCATTCATCTTTCATTAACGTAGGTGAGTTGAAAGATTATGATGATAACTTTATAAATGACTATTTCAAAGAATTATATGATTAATTCCTTCTAAGTGTTTGTAGCACATTCGCAATAACGATAACGATAACACAACCGATAAGATTTAGCCACAAATATGGTAAGTTGATGATTTCAAAATTATCTAATAGATAAAGTGCTATTATAAATACCTGTGTAATTAAAGCGCCAATAAAGACAGCATGTCCTTTAATGTGCTTAAAGAAAAATGCTAATAAGAAAATACCCAGAACATTACCGTAAAAGATAGAGCCAATGATGTTTACCAACTGAATGAGATTCTCAGCTAGATTTGCAAAACAAGCAATGATAATGGCGACAATTCCCCAACCAAATGTAAACCACTTGGTCATATTCACCATATGAGTTTCACCTTTATCTTCTTTGAGTTTTCTACCATATAAATCTATTGATGTAATTGTGGCTAAAGCGTTAATCTCTGAAGCAGTTGATGACATGGCAGCTGATAAAATTACTGCTAATAACAAACCGATGAGTCCTTTTGGTAAGTGGTTTAATATAAACCTTATGAACATATAATCTCTATCGTTGGTTTGCGTGTCTTTTGCAGCATCTTTATATAATGTTTTTAATTCGGCTTCTTTTTCCAAATAAACTTGACTTCCTGGATTTGTTTTGCTGTCTATGAGTTGGTTTAACTCACTTTTTAGCCTGTCATATTCATCTCTATACTCTGGGTCAATGGCTTTTTTGATGAGGAATTTTGATTCTGCACGATAAGTTTTTTCGAGACTATCAATTGAGAAAAGTTGTGCTTTTGTATCCGAATTATTGTCTTTTGCATACGCCAAACTTAAGCGTTGTTTCATATCAAAAAGTTCGGCTTGTTTATCCTGAAGCGCTCTGTAATCTTCACCATATTCCGAAGCTAAAACTGTTTGTGTGGATGCATCAATAAAGTTTAGCGGTGAAGGGTTAAATTGATAAAATACAAATACCATGACACCAACTAGTAAAATGAAAAATTGCATTGGGACTTTTAGTAAGCCATTAAATAATAAGCCCATTTGCATTTCTTTCATGGATTTACCAGACAAGTAACGTTGCACTTGACTTTGGTCTGTACCGAAATAGGATAACATTAAGAATGTTCCACCAATTAGACCTGTCCAAACCGTATATCTATTTTCTAAATCAAAAGAAAAATCTAAGACTTCCATTTTGCCTGTCGCACCTGCAATATCAATAGCATCAGTAAATGTAACTTCGTCAGGAATTAAGCCAATTATAATAACTAATGCAGCTATCATTCCAGCAAAAATGACAAACATTTGTTGTTTTTGAGTTACTGTTACGGCTTTAGTACCACCTGAAACTGTATAGATTATTACGAGTACACCAATCACTATATTAAGAGTAACAATATTCCAGCCTAATACTACAGAAAGAATTATGGCAGGAGCAAAAATGGTAATTCCCGCAGCTAAACCACGTTGAATTAAAAATAGTATTGCTGTGAGTGTTCTAGTTTTTAAATCGAATCGATTTTCAAGAAATTCATATGCTGTATAGACTTTAAGACGATGATATAGTGGAATAAACACCAAACAAATAATAACCATTGCAATTGGCAACCCAAAATAGAATTGAACAAATCCCATTCCGTCCGAAAATGCTTGTCCTGTTGTAGATAAAAAGGTAATGGCACTGGCTTGAGTAGCCATAACAGATAACCCAATCGTCCACCATTTTGTAGAATTTCCACCTTTTACATAGTCTTGTACGTTTTTGCTTCCTCTGGTTTTCCACGTTCCATAACCGACGATAGTGGCTAAGGTTGCTATTAAAACCGTCCAATCAATCCAATCTAAAGTTTGTGTCATAGAGTTACGAGAATGAAGCCGTTATGAAATAGAAAAGTACAATGTATATGGCATTGGCAATTAAAACGACAGTGTACATTTTATCCCATTTTTCTTTTTGTTTTGGTTGGTTATTGTTGTCCATTATAAGTTAGTTGTTTAGTTTTTTATAATTGCCGGATTTTCTTTCCCAGCTGATAGCATATTTATAAATAGGCGATAGGCACCAGAAACACCTGCAGGGAACTGCCTAAAGAAGCTTAAACCTGAATATATATAGTTGCCTTTTCCGTATTGAGCGATTAATAAGCTACCTTCTTTTGAAGACTCACCTTTATCATTCATTGAAAATAATGGCGTAAACTCTTCTGACCATTCATTAGGAAAGTATAATCCACGCTCTTGTACCCAACCTTCAAAATCTTCAGGCCCTATTTTATTAGGAAAGTTAAGAATAGGATGATTTGCGTCTAATATATTTACAGTTGCATTTTCATCAGTAACACGATCTCTCGATAGTTTTAAATGAAACGGTGAAATATTATCAGTTTTTAATCTTCTGTTAGTATTGTATTGAATAATCAAATTTCCACCTTCATACACATAGTCCAATAAATATTTTTGTTTGAATTTTAATTCATCTAAAATATTATAAGCTCTAATTCCGACAACGACAGCATCAAAGTTTTGAAGATTCTCTGCCGAAATTTGTTCTGGTTTAATAACGGTTACATTATACCCAATTTGACGTAGACTCTCAGGTACAACATCACCAGCACCTTCAATATAACCAATGTTTTCGCCACGCTTTTCAATGTTTAATCGTACAACTTTACTTTCACTTGGCACTAAAACGGTTTGATAAGGAATGTGCTCATAATCTATTTCTACAAGCTCATCTGTATAGTATTTATCGTTAATATTTACCATAGGCGTAATTAAACCTTCGCTTTGTCCTTTTGGTGGTATTACAGTAAACACCAACTTTTGAACATCACCTTTATTTGCAATTTCAATTTTTTGTTTTGCTGGATAGACTGTCCAATCATTTGGATAAGCCATTTTAACAAAGCCTTCAACAGCATCTCTACCAGCTTTTACGGTGATTTCAATTTCTTTTTGTTGGTCGTTTTCAAATATGAAAACCTTATCGCTTATACTTGCTGATACTTCAGGAACAATTTCAAAAGGTCTGTATAATTCGCCTTTATCTGGTTTAGAATATCGGTAAATAACAGGCTTTGTAATTGTAATTGGTGTGCCTTCAATATTTAGGTTAAAGTCTACATAGACTGCTCTAGGCGTTTCTGGCAAACCAATGAGGTTTTGCTCTTTAACGCTGTACATTCCTAAAGTACTTTGCTTATTTAACCAATAAGGTGCTGTATAAGACATATCGAAAGGAATGGCAATGTTTTCTTCAAAGTTTAAGCGTTTATTTTCTGCCATTTCCATGTCTTTAGAAATGCCGTTTTCTATGGTAGACAGATTATAAGACACCAAATTAATAGTTGCGTTGCTTCTGTTTAATGCTTCAATTTTTAGTGTGACTTCAGAATTTGGTGCTGCGTTTGGTGTGTTGGCTGAAGCTTCTAGATATAACCCAGTACAAGCTTCAATAATCGTTTTTAATTCTTTTGTTTTAACATTTTTCCAGTGTTCATCTTTTACATTTTGCAACAATTTGTAAGCTTCTAGCAATTGTGGTAAATGAGCTGCTGGGTTTATAAAATTGAAATTCGCTTCAATGGTATTAAGAATGTTTCCGATAGCTTTTCCGCCTTCAATGCGATTCCACGAGGTGTCAATTCCAGCAAAAATGTTATTGGTGCCATCTAAAGGTTCACCTTTTAAAAACTCAATATATTCTTCTTGTGTACCACGTTGTGATAAACGGCCAAAACCTTGGCATAAATGCTGACTACTTGCTAATGCAGCAACTTCGTTATTAGACATGCCTCGAGTTGGGTAATACACACCAATATCAAAATTGAGCATGTTCCTTTTGTCCGCTTTCTCAAATTTTTCTCTACTGCCATAAAACCACCAAGAGGTATTAAAAAATAGGCGTTTTGGTTGCCAGATTTCGGTCAATTCTAATTGTGAACTGTATTTTGTTGGGTCATTAGAAAGGTCAAAAGCCTCGTGACTTAACATCGCTGAAGTTGTATGATGACCATGTGTTGTGCCAGGTGTTCTGTGGTCAAATCGGTTGATGATAACATCTGGTTTAAATGTTCTTATTGCCCAAACCACATCAGCAAGTACTTCGTCTTTATTCCATATTTCTAATGTTTCATTTGGGTGTTTCGAATATCCGAAATCATTAGCTCTAGAGAATAGTTGTTCGCCACCATCAACACGTCTCGCCGCTAATAATTCTTGAGTTCTTATCACACCAAGTAGTTCTCTAATTTCTGGGCCAATAAGATTTTGTCCACCATCACCACGAGTGAGCGATAAGTAAGCAGTACGCGCTTTTGCTTCGTTTGCCATGTATGCGATTAGGCGCGTGTTTTCATCATCTGGATGCGCAGCAACATACAATACCGAGCCTAAAACATTAAGCTTTTGTACGGCATCATAAATCTGAGAGGAATTGTATTTTTTTGGTTGTTGTGCTTGTACGGTAACTAAGCTACCTAATAGGATAAATAGTAAGAGTCTAAAATGACGCATTATAGTATTAGTTAGTGAACTTTCAAAGATATGAAAGTGACTTATAATACATTTGGTTTTAGGTTTTGTTTAACGGTTGAGGTTCCTGCGAAAGCAGGAATGAAATTAATTAGTTCGATTTTCTAAATCGTACAAAGCTTTCTCAGTAAATTGTCTAAAAGAAAACTTATAACCTTCAAATGCAGCAATACCGTAAAAGACTAGATCCATAGGGCTAGCAGCTTCACTCATTAAATCAAAGGTATAAGAATAATCAAAGAGCATTAATGTTTCTAAATAACTTAAGTCTTCATTTATAGAAATAAAACCAATGATGCTTAAAAAGTTTCCTAGCACACAACTTAATATGGCGATAATAGCACCTGTAATGCCAAAAATCTGGTCTATTCCTTTTCCAACAAAACGAATGGCATAACCAACCGCAGCACCAACTGCAATAGCGACAATACCAATTTGTAATTCTGTAGCAACTGTTATGGCAGCCCAAAGAATTGCTGCAAAAATTCCGACAACAACACCAGATATAACTCCGGCTGGTAAATTTTGTTCAGATTTTAATTGGTCTAAAGTCGCTTCAGTAATTTTACCTGTAATTTCATTTCTTACAAATTCGGTGTCATTATTCATTTTTGAAACTTCGTTTTCATCTAATTCATAAGATGAGCATTCGTTTTCAAAGTCAGCTATTTTACCAGTTAATTTGCATGTTATACCAACATTTAAGTCCATATCTTTATTGATACAAACCTTACAGAACTTTAGGTGTTCTTGTCTTGTCATATGAGTTAATTAATGTTGACCTAAATGTAAGAAAAAAGTGTAATAATTTAATTTTCTTTAAAGAAAATTTACAATGATTTATTCAAGCTTTAAATCAGTCCTTAAACCTTCGTCTTTATTACTGTTCTGACCCCAATATGCCGATTTTATGGATGCTAGTTTAGTGGCTTTAGTTGTTAAAGTCTCAGCTGTTGCACCATAACCACTTGAAGTAGTTTCTTCCCAACCTAGTATTTCGTGAGGAAATTCTGTGTTGAAATTTATTTTAAGCGTACGGTTTAGTGTAGTGTAAATTAGTGTATAAGCACCATCTTTTAAATTCGCAAAAGCATTGTAAGCTTTAATCTCTTTATGTCTAAGTCTTGTGTATTCTAATGAAGGAATAATATTTAATTCGCCAATAGGTAGCGAGCTTGGGTCAATACGAAGTTTTGTCCACAATTCGTTTTCTGTCCAAGTTTTTTTGATATTAAAATTTTCATCAGCTTCACTTTGAAAATAGGAGTGTGACATTACCTCAAATGTATCTCGGTTATTAATTTGAGTATATACATGTCCACACCATTCTTGCACAGAAGCAGAAACCTTTATTGCATGCTGATTATTTGCAACAGGAAAGAACGTACTTTGCATTATTGAATACGGATAAATACCCGTGTTAAATTTTTTAGTGGCGTTTAGCTTTAAAATAGGCGTATTACTTTTACTATAGTTGTCTGCTTTAACTTGTATTTCAGGTAAAAAATCTTCAGTTACAAACACCATAACCGCAGTACCATCTCGCATTTCGCCATATCTTGCTTGTTCTAATTTGTAAGATGTAATTTCAGCTTCACCGACATACCAATAGTCTTTAAATTCTTGAGATAATTTAGTTTTAGGTTGCTTCTTCTCTTTTGGTTTTTCGCTTTTAATAGCGATATCTTCATTTAATTCTGATGGGGACTCTTTACAAGACGTAATTATGATAAGTATGCACAAAAAGCATAAAAAAACAACTAAAGCTTTTACGGACTTATTCATTTTTCAATTTTTTTTCTAAAAATACGAAGTAATTAAGCGTTAACGATGTTAATTAACGTTTCGTAAAGTAAATGTGTAGGTAGACCAACAACATTGTTGTAAGAACCTTCAATATTGGTAATGGCTATGGCACCAATCCATTCTTGTATGCCATAAGCACCAGCTTTATCAAGAGGCCTATAAGTATTGACATAATACCAAATTTCATCATCAGTAAGCGCTTTGAAAGTCACTTTAGTAGTCGTATTTACTGTTTTTTGACCTGATTTTTGTGTAAAACAAATTGAAGTCATCACTTCATGCGTTTTATCGCTGAGAGATTTAATCATTCTAAAAGCGTCATCTTCATCTTTTGGTTTTTCTACAGGTTTGTTTTCTAACCAAACTATGGTATCGCTTGTAATGAGAATATCATTATCCTTAAGACTGACTTTAAAGGCTTCTGCTTTTAATTTGGCTAAATAATCTGTGATTTCGGTGCCTTTCAATTTATCGGAATACACTTCATCAACAGGATGATGTCTTACCTCAAAATCTATATTCATCGATTTTAAAAACGCATGACGTCTCGGTGATGCCGAGGCTAAAATGATATTGTAATCTTTAAGTTTATCGTTTAGCATATTATTTTAAAACGTAAGAATATAACAGCATTGAAAGCATTCCTGTAACCATGACAAGTTTAAGCATTAAGCTGATATGATTATACTGCTTTTTGTGCTCTGCGTTAAAAAGTTTGATAGATATGTAAATCATTGGTGCAATGACTGCAATTAAAAAATATCCCAAAAGCAGTTGTTGTTTAAAAAAGTATGTCACCACATAATATACAACCCCAAATAAAGGTATTAGTGATAATCCAAAGGCAACTTTAGTAGCTCTTTCTCTACCTATAACGATTGGAAGTGTTTTCATGCCTGATTTGTGATCACCATCAATATCTTCTATATCTTTTACAATTTCTCTAACAAGGTTTATCATAAAAGCAAAAATGGCATAATCTAAAATAATCTTTAAAAAGAAAATTTGGACCTCTTTATTTGTTTGGTTGATGGCAGGTATAAGTTCAAAAATGCCGACCATAAGTATACATAAAGCAACAACTACAGAAACCACAATGTTTCCGATTAATGTCATTTGTTTTAAACCATTTGAATAGATATAGAGTAGTGCTGAAGCAATAATGAATATTGCAAAATAACCAGATTTACCAATTGAGTTACTCAAGTAAAATCCTAAACCAACACCAATAATATTAAGTACAATAAAAATATTGAAACCATTTTTCTCAGTGATATATTTATTAATAATGACACGTTCTGGTTTATTGACTTTATCTGTATCAATATCAAAAACATCATTAATAACATAACCACCAGCGGCAATACAAATTGTCGCTACGACTAATATTGCAAATGCAAGTGGTGTTAAAGCTGTTATTACACCATGACTTTCATAAAAAGGCAGAAGTAATGCGTACTTAACCAATATTTGTACTAGGGCAATAATTACTAAGTTTTTCCAGCGGATGAGGTTGAGAAAGTGAATCATATAATTAATCAGCGCGATATAATTTGAATAATTAAGTAGTAAGCTAAATACGCTACTAATGCAAAAACAATTAAGCTAATTACAGTGGTTCTAATAAAAAGCTTACGTTCTTGTTTTCGGATTTTATCTTTTATTTTTTGTTTGTCTGATTTGCTGAGGTCTTTATGCAAAAATTCCATTTTGTAATGCAAATGCGCCTCTAAATCTAATTTTTCTTTATACACAGAAAACGGCACACTTGTCTTTTGGTTAAAGGTAGACTGGTTGTTACCAAAACCTATATAACCAAAACCTGTACTATGTCTTCTGCTTCTTCTAGACATTTAATTAGTCGTATTTAGCATTAAAATTTCCATTCCATTTTCCTTGTACTTTTAAAACCTGCTCTATAACATCTCTTACAGCGCCTTTACCGCCATTTTTATGCGAAATGTATTTAGAAATAGCTTTAATTTCTGGTACTGCATCTTGTGGACAACAAGGCAAACCAACAAGCTTCATAACTGGAAAATCTGGAATATCATCTCCCATATATAACATTTGAGAGGTGTTAATATTGTGTTTTTCCATATACTCATTAAGCTGTTCTATTTTGTTGTGTGCATCGAGATAGATGTCTTTTATACCAAGACCTGCAAGACGTTTGCGAACACCTTCATTTGAACCACCTGAAATGATACACACGTTAAAACCAGCATCAACCGCAGTTTTTAGAGCAAATCCGTCTTTAATATTCATGGTACGTAACATTTCGCCAGAAGTTGTTACCGTAATTGTTCCATCCGTAAGTACACCATCTACATCAAAAATAAATGTGTTTATGTCTATGAGATATTCTTTATAGCTTTTGTTCTCGTCCATGTGTTTTCTATTCTGATTTCAAATTAAAGAAAGTTATGCGTTTTCTTTATTGAAGCCGTTAAAATTTCGTAAATCGTTTTATAATCTTCGTTCTCTATTTGTTTTAAATGTCGTCTTATGGTTTTCTTATCATTCCGTTTTGCTGGACCAGTTTGGGCCATATATGGCGACATATCTTGTACTTTTTTAGCAGTCTCTAAAATTAATGGTTTTAAGATATCGAAGTTTATACTTTTGGCATCACTGATTTCATGTGCAATTCTATATAACTGATTGGTGAAGTTATTTACAAATACAGCCGAAAGATGTAATGTTTGGCGTTGTTCGGTGTTTATTCGGTAATGTTTACATTCTACAGACTCCGCTATACCTTTCAGGAGTTGAAGATTTTGTTTTTCTGTAACTTCAATACAAACGGGTACTTCACTAAAATCTAATTCTGCATCTTTAGAGAATGTTTGTAATGGATAAAACACAGCGCGTTGGTTCTTCTTATCCATATCATGTATAGAAACACTTCCCGATGTGTGCGCAATTAATCTATTTGTAAAAGGTAAATCTTTAGATAATTGAGCAATACTATCATCACTTACTGCCATTATATAGATATCAGCTTCTTTAAGTTGCGATAAATCATCTGTAATATTTGTGTCATTACTATATGAAGAAATAGCACTAAAAGTTCGGTTATACCAT
This sequence comes from uncultured Flavobacteriaceae bacterium, assembly GCA_964517835.1. Classification (GTDB taxonomy): domain Bacteria; phylum Bacteroidota; class Bacteroidia; order Flavobacteriales; family Flavobacteriaceae; genus Winogradskyella. The sequence goes on from CAZFEV010000014.1 coordinate 34,445, forward strand.
TGTGTTACAGTGATATTATCCGATTTACTAAAAGCTTTAAATAAATGTGTGGCGACATTACCAGCACCAAGAAGTACAACTGATATCATGCTGTAAAAATAGAGAACAAAATCTTTAAAAAAAACTACATACCACTATCTTTACTGCTCATTCAAAATCTTACTTACTATGAAATTACTAAAAGAGTTTAAGGAGTTTGCGGTAAAAGGAAATATGATGGATATGGCCATTGGTATTATAATCGGTGCTGCCTTTAATAAAGTCATTGATGTTTTAGCGAAGCAAGTTATACTACCACCATTATCATTGTTGTCTGATGGGGTGAGTTTTCAAGATAAAAAACTGATACTACGAGATGGTGTTAATGATTCTTCTGGTGAAGTTTTGGTGACCGAAGTTGCAGTTGAATATGGTGCTTTAATTGAAGTGTTTATAGATTTTTTAATTATTGGTTTTACCATTTTTATTGTCGTGAAAGCTATGAATAAACTACGTAGAAAAGCGCAAGATACAACTGATGAAACTGTAGTAACACCAAAGGATATTGAGTTGTTATCTGATTTGAAGCAATTGATGCAAGAACAGAACAAAATTTTACAATCTAATGTTTCAAAATAATTGAAACTTTTTTGAATGAATTTTAACGCTTTTTGAAACCGAAAAGTATGGATAAAAACGTTTTTAAGCCTTATCTTTGTCGCGCTTAAAATAAGCCTAAATCTTATGCAAAAGAAAATCGCTAACTTCCTGTTTTCAACCAAACTTACAGCTGTTTTATTTATTGTTTTTGCCGTTGCAATGGCTGCCGGTACTATCCTCGATAGAAACATGGATACGTCACCAACTCCATATACCAGAACGTTAATATATAATGCTTGGTGGTTTGAAGCTATTATGGTGTTTTTTGTTATCAATTTTGTTGGAAATATTTTCAGATACAGACTACATAAAAAGGAAAAGTGGGCAACACTGATTTTACACGTTTCATTTATTTTAATTCTTCTTGGAGCTTTTGTAACACGCTACATTGGTTATGAAGGCATGATGTCTATACGTGAAGGTGCTACCGAAAGTCAGTTTAGATCACAAAAAACCTACGTCAGTGGTAGAATTCTTGGTGATTATGCTATTAACGGGCAATTGCAACAGCGCAATATCATGGAGGAAGTTGATTTTTCTCATCGATTAGATAATGATTTTGAGAAATCATACACCTATGGAGAAAATGTTGTTGATATAAAATTGAAGAAATTCATTAGAGGCGCTGAGAAAGATATTATTCCGAATGAAAATGGTGAACGCTATTTAAAAATCGTTGAAGCAAGTGGTGGAAATAGACATAATCACTTTTTGAAAGAAGGTGAAGTATCAAGTTTACATAATGTATTAATCTCATTAAATAAAGAACAAGAAGGCGCCATTAATATTTACGATACGGATGAAGGGATGTTCATAAAATCGCCATTTGAAGGTGAGTACCAAGTTATGGCAACAAACTCAAGAGGAACCTTAGTTAAAGATAGTTTGCAGCCATTAAGTTTACGTTCTTTATATGTGATTGGAGATATGCAGTTTGTATTTCCAAAACCAGTTGTTAAAGGTGTTTTTGATATTGTAAAAAAACCTCAAATTCTTAAAGGTGATCAAAGTGGAATTGTATTAGAAGTCACCGCAAATGGGGACACCAAAAATGTCAATCTAATTGGAGGTCAAGGAACATATAACCGAATGGAAGAAATAAAAGTTGGCGGCTTGGACATTGCATTACGATTTGGCTCTAGATTAGAGCAATTACCTTTTCAAGTAAAATTAAATGATTTTATCGCCGAGAAATATCCAGGTACAGAAAAGGCATATTCTTCATACGAGAGTAAAGTTACTGTTTTAGATCAGCAAGAAGGAGACTTTGATTATCATATCTACATGAATCATATTCTGGACCATAGAGGTTACCGATTTTTTCAGGCAAGTTTTGACCCAGATGAAAAAGGAACTGTGTTATCAGTGAATTATGACCGTTGGGGAACCTTGTTGACTTATGCAGGTTATTTATTATTATACTTTGGTTTAATGGCAATTTTATTTGCTAGAAGTACACGTTTTGATGACTTAAGAAAGCGTTTATTTAAATTAAATGAAAAGAAGGCTAAGATGATGACTATGCTTCTTTTATTCTTCGGTTTGGTTGGATTTGCACAGAGTAATGATGCGCACAATCATTCTAATGACTTTCCAACTAAAGAACGTCTAGATTCAATTTTACAAGCGAATATTACACCCAAAGAACATGCTGAGAAATTCTCGGAAATGGTCATACAAGATTACAGCGGTCGTATGATGCCAATTCATACCTATGCTTCTGAGATGCTAAGAAAATTGAGCAAGCATGATACTTATGAAGGCTTAAGCGCCTCGCAAGTGTTCTTGTCTATTCAAGAAAGTCCGACATTATGGTATAACATGCCAGTGATTTATCTCACACCAAGAAAAGCAGATTCTATAAGATCTATTATAGGTGTTTCTACAGATGAAAAATATGTGAGTTTATTAAACTTTTTTACTGAGGATGGACGGAACAAATTAGGGCCATATATAGAAGATGCGTACAAAGCACAAATACCAAGTGGATTTCAGAAAGAAATAAAGAATACTTATGGTCGATTAAGTTTATTATCTGACGCCATAGAAGGACGAAATATCAAAATTTTCCCTGTACCCGAGGATGAGAATAATAAATGGATTTCTTCTTATGAATATCAACAAGAAGGCTATAATCAGATAATTAAGGATTCATTGTATAGAGGCTTTGTAAATAATGGTTTTAGATTTTATTTAATGACCTTAAACAACGCGAAGCAATCGGGTAATTTTGAAAATGCAGAAAAACTTCTTGATAATTTTAAGGAAACTCAAAAACGCTTTGGTAACGAAGTGATGCTTTCTGATGAAAAGGTGAAAGCAGAGATAATGTATAACAAATACGATATTTTCAAAAAGTTATTCAGTTACTATTTGTATGCTACTACCTTTTTATTTGTACTGTTAATCATTCAAATTTTAGATTACAAAAGTAAATGGGTAAAAACGGCTGTGAAGATATTTACAGGTATTATAGTACTGCTGTTTTTACTTCATACAGGTGGTTTAATTTGGCGTTGGTATTTATCTGGTCATGCACCTTGGAGTGATGCTTATGAATCCTTAATTTATGTGGCGTGGTCAGTGATGTTATTTGGGCTTTTATTTGGTAGAAAAAGTAACCTAACTATCGCAGCTGCTGCGTTTGTGAGTGCGATGATCTTAATGGTGGCACATTGGTCTTGGATGGATCCAGCTATAGCAAATTTAGAGCCAGTTCTACAAGGATATTGGTTAATGATTCATGTATCCGTGATTGTGGCAAGTTATGGACCATTTGCTATAGGTGCGATTTTGGGTATTATCGCTTTACTTTTAATGATTTTGACTAATAAAGAAAACAAAAAACGTATAGATATTAATATCAAGGAAATTACTGTAATTAATGAAATGGTTCTAACCGTTGGTTTGATCATGTTAACTATAGGAAACTTTCTTGGTGGTATGTGGGCAAATGAAAGTTGGGGACGTTATTGGGGTTGGGATCCTAAAGAAACTTGGGCCTTAATCAGTATTATGATTTATGCATTTGTAATACACATGAGATTAGTACCAGGATTAAGAGGTCGTTGGTTATATAATTTAATGTCTGTTCTTGCTTTTGGTAGTATTTTAATGACCTATTTTGGTGTTAATTTCTATTTGTCCGGTTTACACGCCTATGCAAGCGGAGATCAAATCATAAGCTTTCAGTTTATAGCTATTACACTTGGTTTAATTGGAATTTTGGCCTTCTTTGCTTACAGAAAGTATAAGCTACATTACAAGTAGTATTGACATTTCCTATGATTATCTGGGAGACCAAGCATTATTTTTCTTACTTTTAAACAGTTAACTAATCCCAAAAAATGGAATACTTCAAAAAATTAGGTACCGCAAACCTGTTTATGCTGATTTTATGCGCGGTTATAATTCTTGTTGCAGAATATTTATTTTTATCAGGCGATGAAATGCATGGCATTTTTATTGGTCTTTGGGCACCAACACTATTAGGTGTAATGATTTATTTAAAACTTGTTGATAATGACAGCGAATGAAATAGTTTTTTGGTTTTCTGTTGTTGTTATTGCTCTTGTGGCCTTATGGGCCGTCGCTATGATACGCGCTTATAATAAAATAGATAAAGAATAATACTGTGCTATCACTTTCTGAATATCATTTTTAATTTTCGGGAATGAAACTAACATTACGTCTTGCTGCTTTTTATAATATTATCTGGGGTGCTTGGGTAGTTCTATTTCCTAATCATTTCTTTGAATTAGTAGGTATGGAGCCTTTAAACCATGCTATGGTATGGCAGGGAATGGGTATGGTTATTGGTGTCTATGGGTTGGGCTATTGGTGGGCTTCTTATGATCCCATGAGGCATTGGCCTATTGTAGCTGTGGGTTTTTTAGGGAAAATATTTGGGCCTATAGGATTCTTCTTCAATTATGCCCAAGATATAGTGCCATTTGAGTTTATATATACACTTATTACCAATGATTTTATATGGTGGATTCCTTTCTTCCTTATTTTGAGAAAAGTACATAAAGACTACCGATGGAAATTAAAGTAAAGGGATTATTAAAAATTAGCCTTATTGTATTTTATGCTTTCGCTGGTACCTATCATTTTATAAATCCAAATTTCTATTTGGGATTAATTCCTGATTATCTACCATGTCCTTTGATGATAAATTATATCGCTGGTGTTGTAGAAGTTGTATTAGCCATTGGAATTGTATTTAAACCAACAAGAAGACTTGCTGCTTTTGGTTTAATCGCCATGCTTGTCGCATTTATACCTTCTCACGTTTATTTTATACAAATAGGTTCTTGTGTTCCAGACGCCTTATGTGTTCATCCAATTATTGCATGGATACGTTTGTTGGTCATACATCCTATTTTAATATGGTGGGTTTGGAAAGTTAAAGATTGAATAGATGGATATAAGTTTATTAAGCTTACTCATAGATTTTGGACTTGTGGTATTGATATGGATTGTACAACTTATTATTTATCCTAGTTTTACGTACTACAAAAACACTAACTTATTAAAGTGGCATCGAATCTATACCGGTCGTGTTACAATTATTGTACTTCCATTAATGGTTAGTCAGCTTATTATAAGTGTGATTCAAGTGTTAAATGGATTAAATCTTTATACGATTACTAGTTTGTTTATAATTGTAATTCTATGGTTATTAACTTTCTTGGTTTTTGTTCCATTGCATCAAAAGATTGACCAAAATAAGTTTGGGTCTTCTACAACTGTTAGTTTAGTTAACCTTAATTGGTTTCGAACTGCATTATGGTCATTATTATTTTTTCTTTCGCTTCTTAACTATATTTAGAATAATGTGCATATTTGTGATAAGATGATTGTGTATAAAACACATAGGCAAAGATTTTAATCCTTTAATTCTTATAAATTGTCTAGTTAAAAAGTTAGCCGTTTAATCAATTCAATAACAATTCTCAATGCAATCTTATTCTATCAAGGAAGTATTTCGGTTATTTAAACAGGCTGTTTCAGGAAAGGAACAAGATTTTACCTCAGGTAGCATAAGACGTGCTGTATTTATGCTTTCAATTCCAATGATTTTAGAAATGGTCATGGAATCTATTTTTGCCATTGTAGATATTTTTTATGTCTCTAAGGTAAGCGTAAATGCAGTTGCAACTATTGGTCTTACAGAATCTGTTATTACTTTAGTTTATGCGGTTGCTATTGGTTTGAGTATGGCTGCAACGGCTATTGTTGCTAGAAGAATAGGAGAAGACGATAGAACAGGAGCTTCGAAAGCAGCGGTTCAGGTGATTTTTTTAGGAATTTTAGTAGCTATCATCATAAGTATGATTGGTGTATTTTATCCTAAAGAGATATTGGGTTTAATGGGTGGTGAAGATGATCTTATTGCTGAAGGTTATGGTTATACACAAGTTTTGCTTGGAGGTAATGTTACGATAATGCTTTTGTTCTTAATAAATGCCATTTTTAGAGGTGCTGGAGATGCCTCAATTGCAATGTGGGCATTAATACTATCAAACAGCTTAAATATTATTCTCGATCCTATATTTATTTTTGGTCTAGGACCGATTCCGGCATATGGTGTGAAAGGTGCAGCTATAGCCACGACTATTGGCCGTGGAGTGGCTGTTATTTTTCAACTAGCTGTGCTTTTTTATGGTTGGAGTAAAATTAAACTAGCTTTTAAAGATTTAGTTATTCATATTTCGGTGATGTTGAATCTCATCAAGGTGTCACTTGGTGGGATTGGGCAATTTTTAATAGGTACTTCATCATGGGTTTTTTTGATGCGAATAATGAGTGAGTTTGGAAGTGAGGTTCTTGCAGGTTATACTATCGCTATTAGAGTTATGATGTTTACATTAATGCCTGCTTGGGGAATGAGTAATGCTGCGGCAACTTTAGTTGGTCAGAATTTAGGGGCAAAAAAACCTGATAGAGCAGAAGCATCTGTTTGGAAAACGGGTAAATACAGTGCAATTTTTATGGGTAGTGTATCTATAATTTATCTCATTTTTTCACCTCAAATTATTTCTTGGTTTACCCAAGAGCCTGAAGTTGTTAGCAATGGTGCTTTATGCCTTAGAATTATTGCTGCAGGCTACGTGTTTTATGGCTATGGTATGGTAATTATTAACGCTTTTAATGGTGCTGGTGATACAGGCACACCAACATGGATTAATTTTGTTTGTTTTTGGCTGTTTCAATTGCCATTAGCCTATATTACTGCTATTATATTAGATTTTGGCCCATTAGGTGTTTTTATTGCAATTACGCTTGCAGAGGTTATGATAACCGTTATTGGACTCGTGTGGTTTAAAAAAGGGAAATGGAAATCTATCAAAGTATAAAAAAAGCCTTTCTGTTAAGAAAGGCTTTTCTAACTAATTAAGTTGAGATTAATTAAGCTTCAGAAGTGTTAGATGTAGCTGCTACAGCTAAACCATATACTACTAATCCGAAACCAATTTTGTTTACTGCATCACCGATGTTGTAGATTACATCCATGTTTAAGCCAAGACCAGCTAAGCCGTCGTACCATCCTTCAGTTCCAGCCATATATCCTAATGGATAGATCGCCCAACCTACTAATACAAACCAACAAAGGGTTTTGTGTGCTTTAAGTACAGCGCCACCTGCTTTTTCTGCTAATTTTTTAGCCTCTCCGAACCATATAATGTATACGATTGCGAAATACGCTAAACCTGAGATTAATCCCCAGATAGCAGGTCCAGGTGCTGCAGTGTGTACTGCTTCTCCGAAATAACCTGTTACAAGCATTACTACCGATAAAAAGATCATTTGCCACATAAGCGACTTTTTAGCGCCAGCTACTTTAAGGATTAAATAAAACTCAACACACATTAAAGGTACTGTAAGAACCCAGTCTACATATCTAAAAAATGTAGGTGACTCCATAAAAGAAGCCCAATAGTCTCTCATGTACCAGTAGTGTACTGCTGCGATAAAGGTAATTAATCCAGAAACAAGGATCGAAGTTCTCCATTTTTTATCAAAGCTATTCATTGATAAAAAGAAAAAGGCTGATGCAGCCATCATGGCCATACATCCTACAAAGAATGTAAAGCCTACGTAGTCATCTGTTGCCATTTGTTGAGCACCACCGATGAGCATAGTTAGTAGTTTCATAATATTGCTTTTTTGTTTAATCAAAAATAAAAAAGATTAAACATAAAATGTTTAAAATTTTCATAAAAAAATTAAACAAATGATAATTTGAGTACCTTTATAATATGAAATCTTCAGTTTTTAACTTGGTATTAACGGTGTTTTTGTTTTGGTTGACTATACAATTAAATACGTCGTTAGAAGAATACCTTGCGTACACACTAATAATAACCATAGGAATTTTACATGGTTCAAATGATTTGGCCTTAATAAGTGTTTTAAAAGGTGAAAACAAATTGTCAAGAAAGTATCTTATATATTACACAGTTCTCATACTTCTAAATATTGTAGCTTTTTTGTTTTCTTCTTCTTTGGCCTTATTCTTCTTTGTTGTTATTAGTTGTTATCATTTTGGTGAACAACATTTTCATAATCAAATGAAGCAGCTTCATATATATTCTAGACTTTTATTTGTATCCTACGGTGCTCTTATATTTGGTATGTTGTTTTTTTTTAATGCAGAACAAACTTCAATTATAATAAAAGAGTTAATTGATGTTTCATTTTCAAAATTACATTTCTTTTGGTTTTTAATTTTAGGATTAGTTGCTACGCTTTGCTTTTATGTAGTGAATCTTAAAAACTTCACAAAAAGTACTAATCATTTTCAGGAGGCTTTTCTAATAGTACTATTTATTGTTTTATTTGATAAAGCGGCATTACTATGGGCATTTTCTATATATTTTATAGTGTGGCATTCAATACCAAGTTTACAAGATCAAATAAAAGCGCTGTATGGAGATCAAAGTAAAGTAAGCTTCCTACAATACGTAAAATCATCATTTTTATATTGGCTGATTTCTGTTGCAGGATTAGTAATACTTTACTATACAACCTCTTATTTTAATGTAGATTTTATAACTGTATTTTTTGCTTTTTTAGCAGCTATCACAGGACCTCATGTGGTGGTGATGTATCTTATGAATAAAGAAGTATAAGAGCTATGTTTGACTATAGCATAATTTTAAATTAGCTCAAAAATGTTCTTATATAATCAATATCAATTGGTTTTGATATCATTTTTTCGATAATGCTACTCATGTTAGCAGCTTTAAGATGGTCTTTTGGGTCAATGGAGCTTGAACATATAAATGCCGTACATGAAGGTAATGAAAGTTTATTCTTGTATTTTTCAATGACTTGCCAACCTGTTATTCTTGGCATATTTAAATCAATAAATACCATGTCAAAATCATGTTTCATTTGTTGGTCTATTTCAGAAATGTTCATTGCCGTAAAGACTTCAACAAGATCCTTCAATTTCATTTTAAAGCGTAGCTTAGCGAGTTTTAAAAAAATCTCATCATCATCTATTAATAATAATTTATACGTTTTAGCCATTCCAGATAACTTTAAATGAGGCACCTTCGCCAACAGTTGAGTTAACAATAATATTTGCACCAATGGTTTTTGCGTGGTGCTTTGTAATAAATAGCCCTAATCCTTGTCCTATTTTATTTCGGTCTAGTCTTGTACCCATTTTAAAAAGCAATTCGGCATTATTTGGTAAATCAAAACCATCACCATAATCTTTTACTTCAATAAAAAGGTTGTTGTCAGCATAACCGACGTTAATGTCTACAATATTACTGGTAGAACCAACACCATATTTTAGAGCATTAGAAATGAGATTGTGGAAAATACTGTCAAAAAATGCGGGTAAGGTTTTAATGACAATATCTGTAGGCCCATTTAAGTTTACCTTAGCTTTTAAATTAGAAATTTCGCCAGTTTCTAAATCAATAATACGTTTTAGGGTTTCTATAATATTTAATTCCTCTAATTGTGCGTATTCAGCTTCTTTTTGTTCTGTGAGAAGTTTTGTAAGGTTTTTTAATGTTGCATCTAACGCATGTACACTAGATTTTAGCATTCCCAAATATTCTTCAGTATTTTCAGGATCTTCTTCAATCATCTCCACTAAGCCAACCATATTAGCAACTGAGTTATTAATATTGTGTGAAGTGATGTAACTGTGTTGTTGTAATCTGTTATTCTTATCAGCTTCTACATCTAGTAGTTTCTGAATTTCTAAACTTCGATCTATTAGTTCTGTAATTTCTACACCAACACACATAATTTCTATGACATTGTTATTGTCATCAGTGACACCGTAAAACTCCCAATGATTAGATCTTGTTAAGCCATCTCGGTAAGGTTTTCTTAATACCACAGGATGCGGTACATTTGGTTGTTCAAAACATTTTGTAATGACTTTGTAAGTTTTGGGATGATCCTCTTCAACTATAGAATGCATTGAATTAGTACCTAGTATATCACTCAAATCAAACCCAAACCTTTCAAGAAAACAGTTATTGGCGTAAGTGTAATTTCCTTCAGCATCAGTTTTAATATAAAATAAACTCTGCGTTTCTACTAAAGCCTTATAAGACATTAAGAGTTCTTGAGATTGTTTTTCATTCTCCTTTATGTCTGTTATTTCGTTATGGCAACCTAATAGTCTTATAGGTTTTCCGTCATTGTCTCTAATAGCAAAACCACGACATCTTACCCATACATCTTTACCAGTCTTGTGCGTATATCTTACAACCTGATCGTAAGGATGATTCTCATCTTCAAGATGCCTAGTCAAGTTTTCTTTAGCAATTTCTAAATGTACGGGATCTATAATATGATACCATTCTTTTGGTGAATGCGTTTTTTCTTCTGGTTTGTAACCCAAAACTTGCCAGAAGCGTTCATCCATAAATTCCTCATCAGGATTTTCAAGATCCCAATACCAGAGTCCATCTAAAGAATAATTTTGTATGAATTTGAATATTTTAGAATCTGTTTTAAGTAACTTTTCTAATTCTTGTTCTAAATAATGTTTCATGAACAATATATAAGTTTAAGTAATCAATTTGAGAAATGTGGCCTTTAAATAATGTAATGCTAGAAATAAATTTTAACAAAACTTTTAGAAGGTACAAAAAATTTGCTCAATAAAAACTTTGGATTTTAATTTTTATAATTTTTTATTTAAAGTAGATTAGGCGCTTATCTCAAATATACTTATTTGTTTAACAAATATCACAAAAAGTTAGACAAAATTAACATAATGACCAGTGAATTGCATTTTACCATTTATTTCTGACTACTACATGTCATTATTTATAAGTATTGATGAATTAGGATTTCCGCATGAATACCTGTCTTATTTCTTAATACTAACAATAGGTGCTATCCATGGTTCTAATGACTTAGCATTATTAAGACACATTAAAGCTGATAACAAATGGCTTAAAAAACCATTATTGTTTTATAATGTCTTAATTTATGTCTGTCTTTTAGTCTTTTTCTTTAATCCAATTCTAGCCTTCACTGTATTTATGCTAGCAAGTTGTTACCATTTTGGTGAGCAACATTTTCATAATAGAACGATATCTTCTAATGTATTCAGTAGGCTATTATACTTTAGTTATGGCAGTATGATTTTTAGTCTATTGTTTTACTTTAATAAAGAGGAAGCTTCTAAAGTAGTATTACAGTTTTTAGATTTCGAGTTTTCTTTTACAATCTTCAATTATCTGGTTGTTTCCAGCTTGGTATTGACAGTTTTATTATATGTTTTAAGTCTAAACAATTTTAGAGAAACTTCTCGGCATTTACATGAGATTCTTTTAATATTGATTTTTACACTTCTTTTTAAGTATGTTTCGCTGCTATGGGGTTTTACAATCTATTTTATTTTTTGGCATTCAATACCAAGTATTAGAGATCAAATTAAGATTATGTTTGGAGACGTTAATAGAATGAATTATTTCCGATATTTTAAATCATCTCTCTTGTATTGGATATTATCATTAGTTATTATAGTTATCCTTTATTTTTATTGTATTACTTATGGGGTTAACCAAAATACCATATTATTCACCTTTTTAACTTCTATCATTGTCTCTCATGTAATCGTGATGTCTTTTGTGAATAGGAAATAAGGGAAATCTTAATTCTTATACTTATTTTTATGTCATGAAAAAGTTAGGACTAAATACCATTTGCACCCACGTTGGTGAAATTAAGGATGAACAATTTAAAGGTGCTGTATCACCAATGTATTTAAGCTCGTCCTATGAGTTTATAGATGTTGATGTAAAACGTTACCCAAGATATTTTAACACACCAAATCAAGAGTATTTATCAAAAAAAATTGCAGCATTAGAGCATACTGAAGACGCCATGATATTTGGTTCTGGTATGGCCGCTATAAGTACCATGTTTTTGGCTTTTCTGCAAAAAGGTGATCATTTGGTTGTCCAAAATACCTTATATGGCGGCACGGTAAATTTTATTAAAGAAGAGTTTCCTAAATACGGCATTGAATATACCTTCACCAATGGTTATAAGCTTGAAGATTTTGAAGATGTGATACAACCCAATACCAAGCTGATTCATATAGAAACACCTTCAAATCCTTTATTAACCATAACAGATATTAAAGCTATTGCAGACTTGGGTAAATCTAAAGGTATAGTAACATCTATAGATAATACGTTTGCTTCACCTGTAAATCAGAATCCTATAGATTTGGGGATTGATATGGTGATGCATTCTGCTACCAAGTACTTTGGTGGGCACAGCGATATTTGTGCTGGTGCTGTTGCAAGTTCTACAGAACACATTCATCGTATATGGAATGTTGGTAAGAATCTTGGTGGAAGTCTAAGCGATATGACCGTTTGGATGTTAGAGCGTAGCATGAAAACTTTAGGTCTACGTGTTAAGGCACAAACCAAAAACGCTTTAAAGCTCGCTAAATGGTTAGATAAGCATCCTAAAATAAGTAAGGTATATTATCCAGGTTTAAATTCTCATCCAGAATATCAACTTGCAAAATCTCAAATGAAAGGTTTTGGTGCTATGTTATCTTTTGAATTGGTTGAAGAACTAGACTCACAACAGTTTCAACAAGAACTAAAGCTCATTAAATCTTCTATGAGTCTAGCCGGAGTGGAAAGTACGATACTATCGCCGCATTTAACCTCTCATTCATTATTAACACAAGAAGAACGTGATGCTGTTGGTATCAGCAATCAATTGTTACGTTTTTCAGTTGGAATAGAGGATATTAAAGACTTAAAAAATGATATCAAACAAGCCTTAAAAGTAACTAAAGAAGCTTCGTTTGCATAAGAATAACCTTCATTCTAAAGGCTATGATTTTGAAACTTTGATACAGTGTTATCCAAAGTTGATATCCTACGTATTTACGAATAAGTATGGTTCAGAAACTATAGATTTTTCTAATCCTGATGCTGTTAAGACATTAAATTCCGCATTGTTAAAGACGTATTATGGTATTAATTACTGGGAGTTTTCGGATGATAATTTATGTCCACCAATTCCTGGTCGCGCAGAATACATTCATGTGCTAAAAGAATTATTGGAGTCTTCAAATCTAAATAAAAGCATCAAAGTTTTAGATATAGGAACTGGAGCAACCTGTATTTATCCGCTTTTGGGAACTTCAATTTATAATTGGCATTTTATTGCTTCAGAAATTGATAAAAATTCATTTAAAAATGCGAATCGCATTGTCCAAAAAAATAATTTGCAATCTCGGATTGAACTGAGACTTCAGACAAAGTCTGAATCAATTTTAGATGGAATTATAGGTGCTTCGGAAGTTGTGACAGCAACAATGTGTAATCCGCCGTTTTATAAAAATGAATCTGAAGCTATAGAAAACACTTTAAGAAAATTAAAAGGTTTGGGTAAGACTAATAAAGGTTTTGTGAGAAATTTTAGTGGCACATCTAATGAGTTATGGTACAAAGGTGGAGAAAAGGCTTTTTTACATAACTATATTTACCAAAGCTCAAAGTTAAAGACCAGTTGCTTTTGGTACACAAGTTTAGTGTCAAAAAAAGAACTCATAAAAGATCTAAAAAAGTCTTTAAAAAAATTGGGGGCAACTGAAATTAAGTTACTTGATGTGTCGCTAGGAAATAAAATCAGTAGAGCAGTAGCTTGGACCTTTCTTACAAAAAAGGAACAACAGCATTGGAATTATTAGATTTTTCATCATTCTATAGCTGCGCTAATTTGTGCTTAGGTTTTCTAAAGTCATATTTTAAATTAAGCTGCAATGAAAGTCTGTTAAAACTTTTTGTTTTAAAAGAATGTCTCGCGTAGCCTAAGTCAAGATTAGAATGTTTGGTTAAATTTAGTCCAATCCCTAGATATGCTCTGTTTTGTTGAAAATCAAATTCATTGAGGTTAAAATGAATTTCGTCATAAAATGACACAAAAAATAATTCACTAAGTGGTTGTTTGCCCTTAAAGCGATAACGGACTCTGTGTATTAATAAGTCTTCATGTTCATATTCTAAAAATCGTTGTTCTAACCTAAACCGGTGAGACCAGTTTAAATGAAACATTTTGTGCTTGTAAACAATTTGTTCTAAAAAACGATTTTCTAAAATGTCAGGTACTTCGTTTACCTCAAAAGACGTATCAATATTACCAGAAGCATAACCAAATCCGGCAGATATTTTATTGTTAAAATGATAGTTGACTCCTATGATGCCTAGAAGTAGTTGGGGTTTGTTTAAGGTTGTCTCGTAATTCCAGTTCGTAAATGAACCGTTAACGCTAAATTTGTTAGAAATTCTGTTTGATGATGTTATTTCATTCCAAGAACCCCATGTGGATTCTCCTAAGTTTTGTGAGTAGATTGATGAATGAAAGTAAAGGGCTAAAAGTGTAATTAAAAATTTTGTTCTCATTATTGTCTTTAGACATAAAGAAGAGCCCATTTCTGGGCTCTTCACAGTCATGGAATTTATACGTGGTCGTTCAAATGATGATGCTCATCAATTAAAGGGCCACCTTCAATTATTTGGTCTGAAGCCTCGCTTGCAAATTTTTCGAAGTTTAAATGGAACGAGTGTGCTAATTGAATAGCTTTACTAATGTAAACTCCTTTTTGCAACCAAGTATTCATTGGATCTAATATTTCTGTTGGAACATCTGGACAATATTTTGGCATAAATAATCCAAAAATTGGATGTTGATGGTAATCCACATTGTCTAAATCTCCATTAAGTATAGCTGTAATCATTGCTCTTGTATATTTTAGTTTTATACGAGAACCAACGCCATACGGTCCGCCACTCCAGCCAGTGTTTACTAACCAAACGTTAACTCCTGCTTCTTGCATTTTTTTGCTTAACATCTCGGCATATTTTGTAGGATGTAAAGGCATAAATGGCTCACCGAAACAAGCCGAAAACGAAGGTACTGGCTCGGTAATTCCAGCTTCTGTTCCAGCTACTTTCGCAGTATATCCAGATATAAAGTGATAGGCTGCTTGTCCTGGAGTTAATTTTGAAACTGGTGGTAACACACCAAATGCATCACATGTTAGGAAGAAGATATTCTTAGGATTATCTGCATAAGATGGTGTTTGAATATCGTCTATGTGATACAATGGATAACTTACTCTGGTATTCTGTGTAATGGTGCTATCAAAGTAATCAACTTCGTTATTGTCTTTGAAAATGACATTTTCTAAAATGGCACCAGGTTTTATTGCTCTATATATTTCTGGTTCTTTTTCTTCTGTTAAATCAATGGTTTTGGCGTAACATCCGCCTTCAAAATTAAATATTCTGTTCTCTGCTGTCCAACCATGTTCATCATCACCAATAAGTCGACGATTAGGGTCAGCAGACAAAGTTGTTTTTCCTGTACCAGATAAACCAAAGAATATTGCGGTATCACCTTTTTCGCCTACGTTAGCAGAACAGTGCATTGGTAAAACGTCCTTATCGACAGGTAAAATCATGTTTAAGGCAGAAAATATGCCTTTCTTCATTTCGCCAGTATAAGCTGATCCTCCAACAAGGGCTATTTTCTTAGTGAAATTTAAAATAGAGAAATTACCTTGTCTAAGTCCATGCTCTTTAAATGTAGGACATTCGTATCCAGGAGCACAAAGTACAAGCCATTCTTCTTCAAAATGTTCTAATTCTTCAGCTGTTGGTCTTAAGAACATGTTATAAATAAACATATTAGACCAAGGATATTCTGTTATGGTTCTAACACCCATTCTGTATTTAGGGTCAGCACAAACAAATCCATCTCGTACAAAGATTTCCTTACCACTTAGATATTTTTCTATCTCAGATTGAAGGTAATCGAAGTTTTCAGGTGATATGGCTTTGTTAGTTTTTCCCCACCAAACTCTATCTCTTGTGTAATCATCCTCAACAAGGAAACGATCTTGGGGAGAACGACCAGTAAATTTCCCTGTATTGATTGCTAATGTTCCATTAGCAGTTTCCCGTCCCATTCCTTTTTCAACTGTAATAGCTTGCAGTTTTTCAGGAGATAAGTTCCAATGTGCAACAGTGTCCTTTAATCCATATCTGGTAAGGTCTCTTGAAGTCTTTTTCGGTTCTCTCAATAATGTTTCCATGATATATTATTTATGATTTTTTCCAACTTTTAAATCACTTATGATTGTCATAAAATTAATTTATTAAAGTCCATCATCCTATGATATTTATCATGCATAATTGTTTCCTGAAATAACTAAATAGAAGTATTTTAGGTTAGGGTTTAATTTAAAGTTCTTTAGTCTTAACTGATTGTTTTTCTTCTGTTTAAGTCATATTTTTTATGAGTTAATTCATATTAGAATGGCCAAATAATTGGTACTAATACTAATGTTATTATTAAAAAGATTAAAAGTAATGGTGCTCCTACCTTTACATAGTCTATAAATTTGTAGCCACCAGATGTCATAACCATTGCATTTGTAGTTGTCCCTACTGGTGTTAAAAAGGCAGTAGACGCACTAATGGCCACCGCAATCATAAATGGTGCAGCAGATAAGTTTAGAGAGCTGGCAGCGATAATAACTATCGGAGCCATTAAAACCGCAGTTGCTGAGTTATTAATAACCTGACTAAATGTAGTTGTCAATAAAAATACTCCACCCAATAAAACAATTGGATGCAAGCTTCCTAATGTTTGTACAAGTCCATTGGCAATGAGCTCTGCAGTACCAGTTTTTTGTAAAGCTAATCCCATCGGAATCATAGCAGCAATCATAACAACGCTAATCCAACTTATACCTTTATACGCTTTTGTAATTGGCACACAACCCGTAATTAAAATAACACCTGCAGAGATAAGTGCAGCAATGGCTCCAGGAACAACTTTGAAAACTAATAAACCAATCATAAGTACTAAAGCAAATAAAGCGATATAAGACTTATATGTAAGATTAGTAACTGTTTTAGCCATACCTTCAGGACTACCACAAATCACGAGATTTTCATGGTGGTCTTTCAGCTGTTCAATATCACTCCAGATGCCTCGAATTAAAAACGCATCACCTGCTTTTACGGTAATTTCATTTTCTGTTAACGGATGATTGTTACGAGATGCAGCCATAAGTTGCACACCAAATCGTTTAAAGAAATTACCTAATCTTAGTTTTCTCCCCACAAGCACAGATTTAGGTGTTACGATGATTTCGGTCATACCAACCTCTTGATTAATTAGATTATTTCTTAACTCATCAGCTATAGGCTCTAAAGGTAAAAGACCTAATCGGTATTTAATCATTAAGGCGTTAATAGCTTCTGTATCACCTTTTACCGTTAAAATATCATGGTATAATATTTCGGTATTATTAGTTGGAAATTCAATAAACGGTTCGTTACCTTTTAAACGATTTGGATGTCTTCTTTTGATTCTTAGAATGGAAACATTATGATCTTTTTCGAAATTCCAATCGCCAATATTGGTGTTTAAAAGTGGTGATACAGAGCGTACTCTAAGTCTGTAATAATCGTTATCAACTTTATAAGCTTCAATCCATTTGTGTAATGTAGAACTAATATTTACAGGTTTATTATTGGTTTTATTGTTAGGTAATAATCGATGTCCTATAAATCTAAAGTATAGTAATGCTATTAAAAGCAATGGTAGTCCAATCAGTGCGAATTCAAAAAATGAAAATCCTTCCAATCCACTTTCTAACATGGTATTGTTTACAATGATATTTGGTGGTGTACCAGTTAAAGTCAATAAACCACCAGTATTAGAACCAAAGGCCACAGGCATCAATAATTTAGATGGTAATGTACCAATACTCCATGCTGAAGAAATAGTGACTGGCATTAATGTAGCAACAGTACCAGTGTTACTAACTACGCCAGATAAAAGTCCAGATCCTAAAGTGGTTATTAGTAAAAGTTTTGTAGCGCTTTTACCAGCCATTTTAATGAATTTTTGTCCTGCTAGTGCGGTCCATCCTGTTTGCGATAATCCTTCACCAATAATGAAAAGAGCGGCAATCATAAGAACAGTAGGATTACTAAAACCGCTTAGGGTTTCATTAAGATCTAGGATGCCAAATAAATACAGACTTATCATTGAGAGTAGTGCGACAATGTCTGGCGTATATTTCCCCCAAATAAAAAGTAATATGGTTATTGTAAGTATGGCTAACATTAAAGTCATAGTAGTATCTTTCTTTATTACAGTGTAAAATTACTGGCTATTAAAGGCAACAAACATGACTATTGTCATGCTTTGAATTAATAGGAATTTTTCAATTTTGGACTGTTTTTTAAGTTGATTTTAGAACTTATTTTAAACGAAACCGTTTGCGTTTTTAAAAGAGCATAATAATCTGTCTTCTTTTTAATATTTTTGATAATCTGTTAAAAGAAAAAAACACATGAAATTAGACATTTTAGCATTTGGTGCCCATCCTGACGATGTAGAATTAAGTTGCGCTGCTACAATTGCCAAAGAAGTAAGTAAAGGGAAAAAAGTTGGTATTATAGATTTAACTCGTGGTGAATTAGGTACCAGAGGTACAGCAGAAACGCGCGATGCTGAAGCAACAGATGCTGCAAATATTTTAGGTGTTGCACTTAGAAAAAATATGGAGTTTGCAGATGGATTCTTTTTAAACGATAAAGTCCATCAGCTAGAAATAATAAAAGAAATTAGAAAGTATAGGCCTGAGATTGTATTGTGTAATGCGATAGATGATAGGCATATAGATCATGGAAAAGGTAGTAAGTTAGTTAGCGATGCTTGCTTTTTAAGTGGTTTAGTAAAAATAGATACCAAACATGAAGATGATGAGCACTGGCAAGAACCTTGGCGGCCAAAACATGTGTATCATTACATTCAATGGAAAAATTTAGAACCAGACTTTGTGGTAGATGTTACCGGTTTTATGGATACGAAGTTGGAAGCTGTTTTAGCCTATAAAACTCAGTTTTACGATCCTAAAAGTAAAGAACCAGAAACACCAATTTCTAGTAAAAACTTCACAGATAGTGTGAAATACAGAGCTCGAGATTTAGGAAGATTAATTGGGACAGAATACGCTGAAGGGTTTACAGTTGAACGTTTTCCAGCTGTGGATTCAATAACCGATCTTATATAATAGGTTGGTAACATTATTAAATAAAAAAGACCTGATATTTTAGGTCTTTTTAATAAGGTTTTACTTTATTTATTGTTTAAGTATTTTTACTGTCTTAGTACTGTTATTTTGGTTTTTTAGTTCTAACAAGTACATGCCTTTAGATAAATTATTAAACCTTATTTCTTGGTTCTGAATTTTACCAGCTTCAATTATTTTACCAGTAATGTCATAAATAATGAAAGTTTCAAACAAAGTAGTGGCATCAATTCTAATCACGCTTTTAACAGGATTAGGAAATACTCTGAAATTGGCTACGGTTTCGTCCTTAATTGATAATACACCATCTACCCAATCGTACCAAATATCTTCAGTAATACCGGTAATGTCTTCGGTCTGATTAACACCAACACCACCAGAACCATTATTGAAAATGACATTTATACTCGTTACACCTGTAAAGGTATATTTATACCAATCAGCGTCATGAACTTCCATTTGTACGCCAGGCCAAGTGCCATCATTTAAGATGCCATTGGGTGAAGCATTCCACCAATAAACATTGGGTGTAGGCCAACCATTTGGTGGATTAAAGTAAACTGTTATAGTTTCAAGTTCTTCAAAAGTATAGACTTCTGTTTGTATTTCTGATGTATCACCATTGCTATTTTGAGCAAATGCTTTTAAAGTTGTTGTAGCTGAAAATTGAAGGTCTAAAGTGCTAACAGCAAAAGCAGAACTTGTAGTAGGGTCAGAACCATCAGTTGTATAATAAATGATTGGATTAGGGTCTGATGAATCTGTAACTGAAATGTTGACATCTACAATTGATCCGTTTGAAAAAGTTCCACCTACTGGCGAAATTATTAAGCATGGCTCAGTAATATTAGGATTTGAAATCCAAGCCATAGTATCCCAATCGTAATAGGCTTCTCCTGATGCTGTTAAGTCAGCAGTTTGATTACCAGAACCATCATTAAAAATGATATTTGTTGATGATACTCCATTAAAGGTATAGCTATACCAACCATCGCAAGTTGGAGACATTGCAACACCAGGCCAAGAAGCATCATTTAAGACACCAATAGGTTGGGCATCCCACCAATAAATATTAGGTGTTGTTGTCCATGATGCCGAAGGTTTAAAATACACTGTAAATCCATCAACAGTACCAATAAAATATGTTTTAGAGACAACATCCGATTGGTTGCCATCAGTATCAACCGCAAACGCCTTAAATATAGTTGTCTCTGTAATATTAATAGTTGTAGTGGTTGAAGCTGAATTAGAGGTTAGTGTTGGTTCTGAGCCATCAGTTGTGTAATAAATAGTAGGATTTGGATCAGTAGAATCTGTTGCTGTAATTATAACATCTAAAGGATTTACTGAAAAATTATTTTCTGGTTGAAACGAAATCTCAGGGTTAACATCTAAGTTTTCGCCAACCCAAACATGTTGAATTTTAGATTTGGTCACATTACCATTCATATCGGTGATTTCAACATAATAATCAACTAAAACTTCAGAAAGCCCAGCAATTTCTGCATGGTATTGATTCGCAATATGATCTGGAAGTACAAAGAAGTCTATTTCCGGGTCGTTAGTGATGTTTGTTTTTGGAAATATACGTTCGGTCATCGTTAGTGTTTGCCATTCTCCAACAGAAGTTCCGCCTGCATAAGTCTCATTATCGTTGTTTGTTAATGGGTTTGTACCATCATTGTCAATACGATATTTTAATTCTGCTGTTGCAATTCCATTAACATCAAAAGCAAATGTCCAAACGGTAAAATCAGCAGAGTTTAAGTGTTGTTGGTAGCCATAAGTTGGTCCAAAACCAATACCACCAGGATTATAAGGATATCTTTGAGGAATAAAAACAGATGGTGCAGTATTATCTATACCAACATTATTGTCTATAACATTTTGGGCATGTGCTATGGCGTTATTACCAGCAATAGTTTGTTTAATCTCCATATCTATAGCCTTGCCATAGTACATGTAACCGCTGGTATAACCAGGTAATAGATCGTGCCATGCTAATTCAGCTTCTGTAGAATTTACGGATGGATAAACAATATCTGCAATGTCAGTGCCGCCTTCAAGATCTTCAGCCATAATGACGTAGTTTTCAGCAGCTGTAAGCACCGCCCAATTTCTGGCATCTTCTGTCCAACCATTAGGGTCAAATTCAAAATCTTGTGTATACATTGGCCATAGCCAATTAATGAATTGTGGACTTCCCCAATCGTTTGCTGCATTTACCCATGAACCATCTTCTACTTTGACAACATCAGTTTCTGGAACCGGATGATCGTTTAAAAATTGTTGAATAGTAGTAGGAGAGTAGCCTTGTGCTGCCGCAGCATTAGAAAAATTAGGAACAGCTTGTTGGTAATAACTCGCTCCTCCTCCCCAAGCGTTGTCGCCATCGTGAGCTAGCAATACAATTGATGGATGATTAGGATCTTCATAAGGAGCAATGTTAGTATCAATTTCTTGAGTACCTTGTTCTGAGAAACCGTCTTTATAACTTAATAAATCTGCCATTGGCACCACGGTAATTTTGTATTCTTGCCCTGTTTCTGGATTGACGTATTTTGCTTTATGAGCTTGGTAACTATAAGGCGCCGCAAATGTACCACCACGACCATCAATTTGTCCACTCCACCAATTTGTTCCGTTGGTTGTGACTTTGTCAGCAGGATTTGGTGGATTAGTATTAACACCAGATGTTCCGAAATTAATAGGATAATCATTTAAGGTTCTCGCTAAATGGCTGTTTGCCACAACAGACCATTCAATACCTTCTTCTACTAAAACTTGAATAATGCGTTCAGAAAATGAACATTCTGCTGGCCAATAGCCAGGAGATACAGTACCATTAAAGTAGTCTTGAACAATATGTTTATGGCCTTGAATTTCTTTCTTAAGAACACGATCACTTACCAAGGGTGAAAGTGTGTGATGCCAAGTAAAGGTTGTAACATCCATCCTCGGAAAACCACCACTAGTTTGCCAATTTTGAGCTTCAATTACAGAAGATGTCCAATTAGGAACATAACCCCAAACACCTGCATCTGAAAGACTCTGTATATTTTCAATTAAACATGCTCCGTAGTTAACTTGAGCACCAGCTTCTGGTAAATGTTGAATACTATTGATAGAATTTCTCGCTCTCCATTGATACACATTAACACGGTCTGGTTTGCTAAAGATTTCTTGTAAATCATTTAATGGATGAGCTAAACCATCGGCATATATATTTCCACCACTAAATTTTAGTTGTTGAGACTCCCAAACTTTTTGATACTCTAACGGATTTGAAACACTTTGTTCTGGCCAGTAAATAGGTTGCTGTAAATGCCATAAATACGAAGTGTGTACCTGTGCAAAAATTGATTGTATTGAAGCAACTGTGAGAAATAGCGCAATTGTCAAAACTACTTTTAATTGAGGTTTTAAATCCATTTTATCTAGATTTTTGAGAAAATGATAAACAAATTACCTTTTTTGTAACTGTTTTACAATCTTAGAATATACTACAACGTTGTATGTTGATAAAATGAGATACAAAAAAAGCCTTTCATTTCTGAAAGGCTTTTAATTTTTGGGTGGAAGATGGGGCTCGAACCCACGACTTCTGGTACCACAAACCAGCGCTCTAACCAACTGAGCTACAACCACCATTTTTCAATTGGATTGCAAATGTAATTCTTTTACTAAATTATGCAAAGCCTTTTTTTAAAAATATTATTATTCCGTCAGTTTATCAACTACAATTCTATCATCACGATTGGCTAACTCCCATGCAGTGTGAAAGATGAGTCGTGTTCTGTTTTGTAAAAGATCATATTCTATTTTATCTGGTGTATCACTAGGTTGATGATAGTCTGCATGTGTTCCATTAAAATAAAAAATAACAGGAATATTATTCTTCGCAAAATTGTAATGGTCTGATCTGTAGTAAAAACGATTAGGGTCGTTATCGTCATTGTACTTGTAGTCAAACTCGATATTGCAATACTTTGAATTTACTTCTTCTGATATGTTATGCAATTCAGAGCTTAATTTATCACTGCCAATTAAGTATAAATAATTTCTATCACCTTCTGTACGCTTTGGGTCAGTACGACCAATCATATCAATATTTAAGTTGGCTACTGTATTTTCTAAAGGAAATATTGGGTCTATATCGGTATAATGACTAGAACCTAATAGTCCTTTTTCTTCACCTGTAACATGCAAAAATAAAACTGTACGCTTTGGACCATTTCCTGCCTTTTGTGCTTCTTTAAATGCCTCTGCAATTTCAACAACGGCTACTGTTCCAGAACCGTCGTCATCTGCACCGTTATATACCTTACCATTTTTAATTCCTACGTGATCTAAGTGGGCAGACACCACAATAATTTCTTCTGGTTTTTCAGAACCTTCAATATATGCAACGACATTTTCAGACTGAATAGGTGTTGATTTTTTATTTATTTCTAAGTCCAAATTGGTATTAATAATTTTAGACGAATCATCGTCAAGAATATTGCTATACAAGGCTTTTCCAAGAGTTTCAGTAATTAATAACATAAATGCTTCATTACCATTGACAAGAGAAAGTCTACCCGTAATTCCTGAAAAGGCCATTTTTTTATAATACGGTGCATACTCACCAAAAGCACTATCATCTAAATAAATTAAGCCTTTGGCACCGTTATCTATTGCCGCCATTCTCTTACTAGACATTGCCTGGCGACCTTTGGTCCATTTGGTATATTCGGTATTACCAGATGTGACATAGTTGCCCTTATCATCTTTAGGTTCGCCAGCTTTTGCTAATACAATCTTACCTTTTACATCAATATTTTTATAATCACTGTATGCTTCAGAATCTATGCCATAACCCACATAAACTATTTCAGTTGTATTTAGATCAAAATTATCTGAGGTGCGTAATACAAGTTGATCTGTGAAACTCTCGAAAGATTTACCATTAACACTCAAAATTGCCTCAGCAATTTTTTGTTCTTCTAATTCAACTTCTTGAAAATAGTCATCACCTTTTAGAGGTGTTTTAATAGCCATTGATTTATATTGGTTCTTCAGGAATTCGACAGCCATTTTTTGCCCTTTAGAACCTGTGTCCCTACCTTCAAATTCATCTGATGCATATGTGAATAGCATTTCTTTTAACTCAGCTTCAGTAATTGTAGAAGCATATATTGAAGGATCGGATATTTTGGTGTTATTTGGTTGAGAGGTTTTGTTTTCACTCGAAGAGGTTTTACAACCAATCAAAATAATGACTAAACCTGTATATAAAATGAATTTTTTCATAAAAATTAGCTTAAGGTTGGCAAAGATAAGTAATAGTTAAGTTTGCTCTGTAATAAATTGTAAGGACTACTGTTTTCTATATAATTTCTTTACTCAGACGGTTTTCTGAATTGGCTAGATACCAAGCGGTAGCAAAAATAAGTTGCGTCCTTTTTGCTAATAAAGGGTAATTAATTTTATCAGCAGTATCTGTTGGTTTGGTATAATCTTCGTGCTCACCATTAAAAAAGAATACTACCGGAACACCATGAGTTGCAAAATTGTAATGATCTGATCTGTAATAATAACGATTATGATCCTTCTCACTATTGTATTTATAGTCTAGACTTAAATTAGAAAAGTTGTCATTGGCTTCTTGTATAATATAATGAAGTTCTGAGCTAATTCTATCCGCACCTATAACATAGAGATAATCTTCATTTTCCTTATGTCTTTCATCAACTCTTCCAATCATATCGACATTTAAGGTAGCAACAGCATCATCCAAAGGAAAAATAGGATTGTTCGCATAGTAGCGAGAACCATGCAGACCAGCTTCTTCAGCTGTGACATGAAGAAAAACGATACTTCGTTTAGGCATATAACCATCTAGCATCGCTAATTTAAAGGCCTCAGCGATCTCAAATAAGGCTGCAGTACCAGAACCATTATCATCAGCTCCTGGGTAAATAACTCCATCTTGAACACCTTCATGATCGGAATGTGCTGTAAAATAGAGGTATTCATTAGGATATTCCGAACCTTTAATCATCGCAATAACATTCTGTGAATCTTTTAAATCATCTGGTAATACTTCTTTCGGAACTTTTTGAAAATAATTTGGATGAGATTGCGGTGGAACGAGTCCTTGATTTTTGTAGTAGTCACGAATATATTCACATACTTCATTATGACCTTCTTCACCTGTTAATCTACCTTTGTATTTATCTGAAGCAATTTCCTCAACATGAGTTTTTAATTCGGTAGGGTCAATTGTATTCAAGTATTTTGTAACGATTTCAGGTTGATCGTAAGAAATACTTTCTTTAAGGTTGTCAATCTTTTCGCTATGCCTAACGGTAGCGCAAGATCCAACCAATAAAAGTGCTGATGCAACTAATACTTTCATGTAAACAATTGATTTTTAGCAAATATATACTAATTGCTTAAAAACGGAACTCTTAATGATCCTAGAATAATTTTATATTATTCCTCTATATCAATATCATCTAGAATATCTATGGAGTCTTCTAAATTTTCTTCATCGCGTTGTTCTAGTTGTTCTGTGTCTCCAATTTCAGTTGAAGATGATAATCCTTTATAGATTGTAAGACTCAGAGAAATAATAACTAATAGAAATATATATTGAATAGTTTTTGGCTTAGATTCTTCCTTTTTAGAGATGTATAAAACCATTAAACCAGAAACAAAGGCCACAATAATTGGAATAATAGCAATATTAGATAATGGTGTAACCGCCAAAACTGTTGCTAATATTGCAGCCAAAAAACCAAAAATCACAAATACTTTTTTCATAAATCTTAATGTTTTAAACCTTCAGCTGAAACTATTCTTAACTCACCACTCCCAACAGCAATTTTAAACTTAGCGTAAACAGGTACTTTGTTGTTATCTGCTGTTAACCAAAGAAGGTTAGAATTACTGCCTTTAAGTACATCACTCCCTTTAACTGAAAGGGCTAATTTGTAACATTCCTTTTTTCCCAATGCTGTAGAAATGGTTTCCTTTTTTAGATATTTAACGATAATAGTATTCTCCTTATTATCAAAAAGTACATTGAATTCTTGTTGATCACCAGGACTTGCTTTATGAATATCTAAATTTCTTATATGATATAATGTTGTGACAATATCTCTTGTATTAGTTCCAATATTAAAGGTGTTTTTTTCATCCCAAGTTTCACCTTTTTTGTTCTTTTTACGCTTAAGACTGTTAACTAACTTAGCCTTATGGTTGTACTTGTATTGCATGAACTTGTAATAGCCACCTTCACTTATGTCTCTTTTATATAAATATGGTTTTAGTGTTTTTGGGCTGACATAACTTTCATACAAATCTCTGATTTTAAAAAAATTATCCCATTTTTTATAGGTAGTTGCTGTACATTTAAGACGCATTAGAGTGCTTTTGGAAGTCTTAACTTGACTCGTTTCCATTTTTAATTGAGCGATATCAGTTAATATGCCAGACATATTATATGAAGCCGTAAAAACTAGTTTTTCACCAGCATTAATCGTTTTGTTTTGTGCATGATTGACAGTACTCAATGCAATGGTTAATAACAAAATGAAGTGTTTCATTAAAATAGGTTTTAAAATGGTTAAATTACAGTACGCATTTACCGTGCCGAAAATACAATACAATTAATAAAAAAAACTATAAAAAAACTTTTGGCTACTTGAAAAAGGGTTTTATATTTGCATCCGCTAAAGAGCACAAGACGCTCAATCGACACTGGAGAAATGGCAGAGTGGTCGAATGCACTGGTCTTGAAAACCAGCGAGGGTCA
>CAZFEV010000015.1:0-61014 GCA_964517835.1 uncultured Flavobacteriaceae bacterium
TACTATATACAACAACTTATCTAATACATATTATAACTATCCTATAAACTCAAACCATCAATAAACAACTAAACCCTACAAAAAGAAATCCCATACTAAACCGAAACGTATGGTAAAGTCTCTAAAAGGATGGTTTGGTGCTGAGAAATAATTAAATCCTGTAAGTGAAGAATTAAAATGTTCAGCTTTTAAGAAAATCCGTGTCTGTCTTATTTTTGCATTGACGAAAAAGTCTAACATAGGAAATCCACCTATTTTAGTTTCATTTTGTGTATAAAATTCAGCTAAAAGCGGATCATAACCATTACCATTATATTCTGTAAAGTAATTTAATGTAATCCCTGTTTGCAATTTCATTGCTTTCTTAAAGATATCATTTGAATAATACAAGGTATTTCTTGTAATGAATGATGGTACATTAAGGACATCTTCATCACTTATTACATTCTGATACATCACAGTATTATCTAATGCGAAATTACCTAGTCTTATTTCTTTATTTAATTTAAGTCTAAAATATTGTATTGGTTTACTATACTGTGCAGGTTTTATTACCCTGTTTTGGTCTATAGTCTCTTGTAAATTAAAGTATGTGAAATTATCTATGTTGGACACATCGAAATCTGCATTAAAATATTTTTCTGACTTTACACTGAATTTTATTTGCTGAGTGTTTACATTATTAAAACCCTGATAATTATTCCAGTTATAATTTATGTAGTCACTTTGGTAAAGCAGATAATTAAAATTGGGTAAATGAGAATTTATGTTAATTCCACCCAGTAACTGAACATCTTCAAACAATTGAAGTCCTATATTACCTTCTAAATAACTTCCAACAAACTCATCAGATAAATTCAAACTTCCTCTACCTTCTATATTAAACTTCTTCAACGTTTTTTTATACGAAGCTTCTACACCTAGGAAATTTGCTTTAATTCTATTTGTAATAATTTCATCAGGGAAAATCACTACGCTTCCATATCCATAGTTCAAATCCGAGTAAGATGCAGCAAACATTACTTCTCCGACGATGTTATTTTTGAAGCTTACACCAAGAGTGGTCTTGAAATTCTCTAATGAAACTTTATCATTAATATCATTATTAAAAGTATCACCAAAGAATGCGGTTGATGGTAAACCACTTTGATAAAACTGAAAGTACTTATCTTCAAATGATATTTCATTTATAACACTCAACTTATTTGTACTTAAGGAATCTTTCTTATTTATGATTTTATAGGTTTGATTAAGATAGAATCGTCTACCTTCGAGCACACTTTCAGCATTTTCAAAATTCGGATCAAATACGGATCGGTCAATAAATTCTTCATTTCCTGTCTCGAAATTTTCAATATCCTCATCCTTCAGTCCACCGTTTTCTTGATTCAAAAGATCTTGAGTTACCATATGCCCTTTAACATTATATCTTTCATTTTTAGATTTATAATTAATTGTAAACCTAAAATTCCCAGAGCTTGTTAAAGCATTTTGATAATTTCCTAGAGACCTGAGTGCCTTATATGCTAATGAAAAGTTGAATTGTTTAGATAAATTAACTGTAAAAAATGCGTCTAACATCTGCCCCTGCTCAAAAGCCGTCTTATATGTCAATCTAGTCCAAGGTGTAGGGACATAATAATATAAAATATCATCTTCTTCGTAGTAATTAAAATGTCGAGCCCTTGCACCAAAAAGAGGTAATGTACTTTGAGATACAGAATTTAATGTGAGACTATTATAGGTTTGTCCGATATTAGCAAATGAAAGTAAACCAAATCTATCTCTTTGAAGATAATTAAATTCATAGTCTTTATTTATAGTCAATGTCGTATCAACTTGAATAGAATCATTTCTCAAATTGATTCTTTTATACATATCTATTGTTGCTAAATCTTTAAATCCTCTAGACAACTTAACTCTTGATGAATCGTTATCAAATTGATTACCTCTATTATTAACTCTACCTCCAGTACCACCACTTAATTGTCTTTGAGCATTTAAGCTAAGACAAATAGAACTTATAAAAAATAGAACAAAAACTTTAATCTTCATTATAACTGAAATCTTCAATAAACTAACACCAAATGGTATTATTTATTGCACGTGTAAAGTAACATACAATTTTTAACATAAAAAAGACCAACTATTTAGGTTGGTCTTTTTTATTTCTATAGGTATTCTTTTCTATTCTATTACTAGTTTTCTTGAAGTAGTACTGTTATTCTGACTAATATTTACAACATAAACACCTGCGTCAACATTGTCTAAAGAAATTAATTCTCTAAACAAAGAATTACTAGTATAGGTATTGCTGAATACTACTCTTCCTCTAACATCTATTACATCAATACTTACGTCTGAATTAGAACTTGAAAGTTCTGATTCAAAACTTACTGTAAAATCACCATTAGATGGATTTGGATATAAACTCAAATTATCCGCAAAACTAGTATCCTCAACACTAAGTGAAACATTATTTCCTGTTACAACTAAAGAAAAGTCTTGACTTTGAGGATCAAATGGTCCACCAACATTTCCATCTAACGTTCCTTTATGTGTAACTGTAAGTGTATAAGTTCCAGTAGTTGGAACATCTATATCCACTCTTTCAATGTTGTCTCTACTATTATCAGCTTTAGAGTTTGAGAATCCTGAACCAGCAGAATAGTCTAGACGCCAAGGGAAGAATTCAGTGCCGTCTTTTGATATTCGTAAATCTAAATCATTTACTAACCTAGGAGTTTGATCATTTAAAGAACCGTTTGCAACAGCACTACCTGGTAAATCTGTCCAACATAAAGTCGCACTCAATTTATCACCAGCTTGAGCATTAAAAGTTAATGTATATGTTTCATCTTCACTCAATGTTAATTCATCTATTACGGCTTGACCATTATTAGCATCAATAATAGTCTGAACAGCAGCATTTGCATCAAGAAATCCCCATCCAAAAATTGGATCTGGTCCTGCCGTAGCATTATCATCTATAGCAGTATGACAAACCAATCCTTTTAACGTTGAAGAATTCATGTATTCACTATGAACCTGATTGTAATATTGTTGAAGTAATAACAACGTCCCAGATGTATTTGGTGCAGACATAGAAGTACCGCTGTAAGTATCATATCCACTACCATAAGGCACAGCTGAAAATAAATTTGACCCATCAGCAGCTATATCTGGTTTTATTCTTAAATCATCTGTAGGACCTTCACTACTTCCTGAATTAATCACTAAATTCTGTAATTCATAATTTCCACTGAAGAGCGGCTGCTCTTGAACAGTAGGATTAGCATTAGCAATTACTAAACTATTTTTAGCATTTTTATCAGTAGTAAGCTTATCATAACCACTAAATAAACCACCAGTGTAGTTATAATTTCCTTGATTACCTGCAGATGCCACAATAAGATATTTAGGATTATTTCTAGAAATATTATCAATATCCCTAGCATCTTGAGTGTACGCACCCATTACCCATGGATCTACATTGTCTGCTGGCACACCATATGAATGATTAGAAATAATTATTGGATTTGTTGGATCATTCACGGCATTAACCATTTCAGCCTCATCATTTATCCAATTGTATGACTTAACATTAACATTAGATGCCATGCCCTTTGCATTTGAATTAACACCCTTTGCAGCTATTGTTCCAGCAACATGGGTTGCGTGTGAACTGAAACCTGTATCGCCGTCTACAATCGCCGTTTCAATATTGTCCATTCTAGAAGCACTGCTTGCAGCATTATCAAATTCTGGGTGTGTATCTTGGGCTGGCCCACCATCCCAAACACCAACAGTCATACCAGCACCATCTAAATTCAAACCTAAATTTCCACCACTCCACAATCTGTCAGTCTTAGTTGCTCTTGCAGCTTCTAGATTATCAGTAGCTTTATAAATTGGTTTTCCATCTAAAATGTCATAAATATGCTTGATATTTATTCCATCCTTATAAGTTGCCTTTACATCAGGATTGTTTAATAAAAAATTATTTACCCTCTGTACTCTACTTTCTTCCTGTTCGTTTAGCTCCTTTAATAATTTTTTATTAGCCTCGGACATATTGCTCGTATTGTTATTTTGACCATACGCCAAAGAACCAACAATTATTAAAGTTGTAAGTAATATTCTTTTCATTTTCATTTATTATACAATTTCATTGCAATATAAAAATTATTTAAGTCATCTAATAAAAAAAGCTGTCTTAATAAAGACAGCTTTTTTATAAAGTTCTGTTAATATACTATAGTGAGAACGTCGTTGATTCATTTCCTCCGAAAGAACCACCTTGTTGTATAACTGTACCGTTTGCAGTAAGTGAGTAACTTCCATTACCGTAAGCACAACAAATACCATCACCAAACTGATCATAGATTACGAATCCATAGTCACCACTTTCTAAACAAAATATTTCTTGAATAGAAGTAAGACCACCGTAATCACCACCACTTGCTATTAAATCAACTCCTGTAGATAAATCATATAACTCCCATGATGTTTCACCAGGATAGTCATCAAATGTTATATCTAAAACCACTTCATTTAATGTACACTGCTTCACAAAACTTAAAGCGAATGAAGTTCTTGCTAAATTAATAGTCTGATCATCCATTAAGTCTAAATCAAAAACTAAACTTCTAGTATCACCAAATTGTAGAATACTATAATCAAAGTTTAATGTTGTTGAGCCTGTTAATTGACCTGCAGGAATAGTAACAGTTGGCGAAAAACTATACTGATTTGCGTCAGCTGTTGTTGCGTCTTCGTCAACCATAATATTAACCATTCTGTCTACACTTGAAGTACTTGTTGCTTGTACAGTCACTTCATATGTTGATGTGTCATCTTCTACCTCAAAGTTATCAGTTTCTTTATCAAAAGAATAAGCTGATGGTGCATTTGGAGGATCAGCCAAAGCTGTTTCCTCACACGAGGTAAATAGTGCAAATGCTATTAGTACAATTGCATTGAAAAAATAAATGTTACTTTTGATGTTTTTCATATTACTAATAATTATAGCGGGTTCTGATCACCAGCATTAATAAATTCACTATTGTTTAATTCAGATTCTGGAATCTGGAATAAGAAACTGTTATCACCTACAGGGAAGTTAAAGTTTCCAAATAACGCATGATTAGAACCAGTGTAATCTCTTTCTAAAGCTACACCATTTCTTTTCATGTCAAACCAAGCAAAACCTTCACCCCATAATTCAATTCTACGGTGTAATAAGATTTCGTCTACTAAAGCCTGACCAGTATTAGATGATAAGCTGTAAGCAGTATCTCTAGTACTTACTAAATCAAATAACGCTTGAGCTGCACCTGCATTGTTTCCAGATCTTGCTAAAGCTTCAGCCTCGATTAAATACATTTCTGCTACTCTCATGTAAACGTAATCACCTTCGAAGAAAGTTGCATCCTCAAATTTTACGTTTCTATAATCTGGTAAGAAAGCATTTTTTCTTGCATCTGTTGCAGGAATAGCATCGTACAATCTTTTATCTATACTCTTATAGATTCCTAAGAAACCTGCATAACCAGGGTTGTTAGTAGCCATATGAGAGAAGAATGACGCATAAATAGTACTTGTTTCGTTGTTGATATCAGATCCCCATAACCAACCAGCACTACTAATTTCGTCGAAACCACTGTTAACATACTCATCAGCAGAAATTAAAGAACCTCCACCTTTAGCAACATTCGCCATTTGAGCACATAATGTCCAGTTAGTTCCAGTCTCAAGTAATACTCTAGCATATAAACCTGCGATAACTTCTTTATTTAACTTCTCTTTAGTCTCTCTTGAGTATCCTGTGATATTTTCGAAAGCCCAATCTAAGTCAGATAAAATTACATCATATATTTCTTGTACTGTTGCTCTTGAAGCAATAGAAACATCTTCTGTGTATAAAGGTACACCAGCAGCAGCTTCATTACCTTGGTAAGTATATTGATATACTCTCACTAAGTTAAAGTAGCAGTGAGCTCTTAAACCCATTGCTCTAGCACGTAAATGTCTTAATCTGTCATCTGTTGCATCAGCAGGGATTTGAGCGATTACACTATTTACATTTCTGATTATACTGAAGTAGAAATTCCAAATTATACTTGTTGTAGAGAAATCTTGAGTTCTTCCTCTATACGCATAATAATTTCCAAACCAGTGATCTTGTACTTGAACAACATCATTAGACATTAAGTCAAGACCTAAATCAATAGACTTCTGTCCGAAATCATCATGACGTGAACCTGTTTGCTCAAAATTTGTAGAGAATTCTCTCATAAACGCATACTGCCCATCTTCAACACCAACGTTGATAGTTAAAGCAGCCTCAGGAGAAGAAGAAGCTAATTCTTCTAACTGCTGTTCTGTCACTAATCCTTTTGCATCTTCAATAAAGTCCTCTTCTTGACAAGAAAAAGAAAATACTAAAGCAAAAAGACTTAAATAATAAACACTTTTTTTCATAACTTTTTTTTTTTAAAATTTAACATTCACTCCAAAAGTAACATTTC
Source organism: uncultured Flavobacteriaceae bacterium (assembly GCA_964517835.1). Taxonomy (GTDB): domain Bacteria; phylum Bacteroidota; class Bacteroidia; order Flavobacteriales; family Flavobacteriaceae; genus Winogradskyella. Next base: position 6,531 of record CAZFEV010000015.1, read on the forward strand.
GTACTAATGAGAATTGACTGTCGGCATTACCTCCAGTTAAACTTAAACGTGGATCATACCCTTGTCTATGTGACCATAAATAAACATTATTTGCAGTCGCATATAACCTAAGAGCACTAAGGCCTAAGTCATCTATTAGATCTCCATCGAAATCATATGATAATGAAATGTCTTGTAAAGACAAGTAAGAATTATCAATTAATCTCATGGAAGAAAATCCGTAAAAATTCTGATCGTTATTAGAAATTACAACCGGTAATTCAGCATTTGGATTATCAACTGTCCAAGTTCTATCAAACACATCTTTGTGTAAGTTTTCCCCAGGTCCAGCTGTAAATAAACCATAGTAAGTATTATCACGTCCGTAACCTCCAATTTGATATGCAAAGTTGATTCCTAAATTCCAGTTCTTGTATCTCATGCTAGTACCAAAACCACCATATACATCTGGAATAGGAGATTTATCTAAGAAATATTCTGTAGCTTCCGAGTAATTTTCAGTCAACACTCTTTGACCAGTTGGGTCACCATTAACATCTAACACATCTGTGTAGAATAAAGCTGCACCATTATTAGGATTAACACCCGCAAACTCTCTCATAAAGTAATCAAACTGAGATCTTCCTTCTTCTAATCTGAATACTCCATTGTCTATAAACTCTCTTGGTAAACTAGTCACCTCGTTTGTATAGTGCGTAGCATTTAAGTTAACTGATAAGTCGAAATCATCTGATCTGATAACATCTGCATTGATAGTAATCTCAACACCTTTATTTATCATATCTCCAATATTCTCTGGGAAACTTGGAAGACCAGAAGATGGTGGCTGAGGAGTATTAAATAATAAATCCTCTACTTCTCTTTGGAAATATTCAGCATCTACAGAAACTCTATTATCAAACATTGCTAATTCAAAACCAGCATTGAATGTTGTAGATGTTTCCCATGTTAGGTCTCTGTTACCCTGGAATGAAAGGTTTAAACCGATAGCACCATTACTGTTAGATACAGTAAATTGATCTAAATATGCTAAATAGTTTCTACCACCTGTTGGATATAAGATCGCATCGTTACCAACTTGACCAAAACTAGTTTTTAACTTAAACTCATTTAACCAAGACACATTTTCTAAGAATTTCTCTTGACTAAGACGCCATGCAGCACCAAAACCATAGAAGTTACCCCATCTGTTTTCAGGACTAAATACTGAAGACGCATCACGTCTAAAGTTTGCAGTAACGAAGTATTTATTGTCAAAGTTATAGTTTACTCTACTTAACCAACCTTCTACAGTGTAATCAAATTCGTTATTTGTAATAGATTGGATTGTAATACCTTGATCTAAAACAGTTTGATCTTGTAATAAGAATTCAGTTTTAGAAGCCGACAAGAATACATTTTGTTGTTGACTAGATTCGTGTCCTACTAAAACATCTAAATTATGATCACCGAATGACTTTTTCCAAGTTAATAACTGCTGATTTGTAAATACAAAGTTTCTACTAGAAGAAGGAGTAGATCTACCGTTAACAGTACCAGCATCACCACCAATACCTGTGTCAAAACTCACATTATTAGTATTTCTTAAATCAACACTCATGTTATATCTAAAATTGAAATCTTTTAAGAAATCAATAGAAGCATAAACCTGTCCGTTTACGTTATCAGTAGTAAACTCTTTAACATCCTCCAACGACGTTGCATATGGATTCGCGAAAGAACCATAAGCTCTTGTTCTTGGAGTACCACCTGTACCGTCACCAAAATCGTAAATATGAACACCGTTAGAATCTAAAATTGGTGATCCATCTAAGTTATAACCGAATACTGGATAAATTGGTGCAATACTTCTTGTCCAACTAAATGCACCTGCAATACCACCTTGATCAGGTGTATTTTGTACTGTATGAGCGTAGTTAATTAAACCACCAACTTTTAAGTTTTCAGATAAATCCATATCAATTGAGAAGTTAGACGTAATTCTTTCGAAGCTTGATTCGATTGCGAATGCGTTAACTTTCTCTCTACCGATAGAGAAATAAGATTTATTATTTTCTCCACCACCTGCTAAACTTAAGAATACTTTGTCAGAGAAATTATTATCAAACATAAAATCTTCCCAACTTTCATCCCATAAAAGTGTAGCATTAGGATTTAATCTTCCTGTAGCAGGATCAATTACTTGATCATCCGCAACACTATAAGCGTTATAACCTAACTGGTAACCTAAGTTAGCATTATCTATAATAAGGTTTTCTGCTGCAATTTGAGACGCATCTGTAGGTGTCTCACCGTTAAAGATTAAAGTGTTTCTTGAAGTTTGGAACGCTGCTTCATAAAATCTTCCTGGATCTTGAATAATATCATAATCAGGTGTACCTCTTGAAACATGTGTTACACTAATATCAAGGTTTGCACTAATCTTACCTTTACTACCTTTTTTAGTAGTAATTACAATAACACCATTAGAACCTCTACTTCCATAAAGTGCTGAAGCCGCAGCATCTTTTAAGACAGTGAATGTTGCAATGTCACTTGGGTTAATAGAAGTTAAACTTCCTTGGAACGGCACGTTATTTACTACGATTAATGGTGCACTAGACGCATTAATAGAACCAATACCTCTAATACGCACTGTAGGAGCAGCACCTGGTTGACCAGAGTTGTTAACAACCTGAACACCGGCAACCTTACCGACAATACCTTGAACCACGTTTGGATTTCTAACAGTTTCTATTTCCTTAGCTTTTACTTCACCAACGGAACCTGTTAATGCCTCTCTTGTAGATGTACCATAACCAACAACTACAACTTCGTCTAATGTATTACCATCTTCTAGCTCGATGTTGTAAGTGTTGCTATCACCTACTGTGATTTCTGTAGGATTCATCCCTACATATGAAACCACTAAAATTTCTCCAGAACTTACTTGAATAGTAAATTTTCCGTCAAAATCTGTTTGAGCACCTCTTGTTGTACCCTTTACAATTACACTAGCCCCAGGCAGTGGCAAGCCATCTGCAGCAGTAGTAACTGTACCTGTGACGGTTTTCTCTTGTGCAAAAGAAAATTGCATCACGAACGCCATAAAAAGCGTTAATAACCATGTTAACTTTAATTTCATAAAACAATTATTTGAGTTAGTCTAGTTGCAAACATCTTAATTAAATATTAAATAAACAAGAGTTTATACTAAAAATATGTTAATAAAACAGCTAATAATTTGACATTCTTATTAATTATATTTCGGAATATTTACAATATCAAACTCACGTCTTAGATGCAAAAAAGTAGGAATGGTTGCGTCAATATTTTAATTTTGTTCAAAATTTAACATTTTGGGCTTAAAAAATCAGTTTTCGACCTTTGAATATGAATGTGGTACAGACGAGGCTGGCAGAGGTTGTCTTGCTGGCCCTGTTACAGCTGCAGCTGTAATCTTACCAAATAATTTTAGTAATGATATACTAAATGACTCCAAGCAATTAACTGAAAAGAAGCGCAAGACTTTACAACCAATTATTGAATTGGAATCAATTTCTTATGCTGTTCAACATATATATGAAAATGAAATTGATGACATTAATATCCTTAATGCATCTATTAAAGCCATGCATCAATCTATAAACGCTCTAGACACTTGTCCTAATTTTATCATTGTTGACGGCAATAAATTTAAACCTTTTAAAAACATCCCTTACGAAACAATTATTAAGGGTGATGCCAAATATATGAGTATTGCCGCCGCATCAATCTTAGCTAAAACCTACAGAGATGCTTACATGGATAAAATCCATGAAGAATTCCCAATGTACAACTGGATAAAAAACAAAGGTTACCCCACGCAGGAACATAGAGCAGCAATCAAAAAATACGGTATAACAAAATACCACCGTAAATCTTTTCGTTTATTACCTGAGCAATACAAATTGGATTTATAACTTTTTATATTTGTATCATATTTAATTTTTCCATGAAGAAATTTGGTGTAATCCTATTTTTACTTATCACAGTATGTGCTTGCAGTAATAACAATAATAAATACCATAATCCCTACCAACTGTTACCAAAGGAGGTCAATAGATTAATTAGAATTAACGAATTAAATGATTTTCTGAACAGTTCAGAACATCATGATGTCTTTAAAAAAATCAACAATAATAATCTTGATAAGATTAATGTCTTATTAAAGCACTTAAACACTTCAAGCAAAGTTGATGTAGGTTTTGATACAAATTCATCAAACTACATTTTACTTACCAAATACGATTCAACTTTATTACATTTAGACACTCTTAAAAATGTCATCTCTTCCACTTTTGAAAAGAGTAATATTACCCAAACCGAAATTGATTCTATTCTTTTCTATCATAAAACTATCGGTGATATTTTTGTAGGCTCTAATAATATAAATTGGATTGAAAATCTTAATAGCAGGGACTACAATAAGTCACTCTATCAACTAGCACAAACTGCGAGTGATAACTCCGTTGCATCAATAATATTTGAATCAAATGATAATGCGTATTCTGATCTACTTCTTATTGAACAGGAAGACTCTTTAAATTTTGGTAAATTCTCAATGATTGATTTAAATTTAGAAGAAAACAGCTTGGGGTACAGCGGAATTATTTCAAGCTCAGATTCTATTCAATTTAAATTGGATTGTTTTAAAAACACTATCCCACAACCTAATTCTTCTTTAAAAGTTATTCCAGCAAGTTCAAAAAACGTCATGAGTTTAACGTTTGATGATTATTCTGTATTCAACCAAAACAGAAGCCAATTATTTCAAACTGCTACGAACAACACTTCAACCTTCTTAAACTACTGTAATGAAATTACATTGGCAGATAACGCTCTTATAGCTCATGCTCTTGACATCAGTTTGGTTATTGAATCTATAGAAAATAGCACATTCGAAAAAACACATCGAGATATTGATATTTTTGGGATTGGTGAAACGAATATTTTAACGGATCGATTTCAACCATTCTTTAGTTTTGAAAACGCTAATTTTTACTTCATACATGAAGATTATATCATAATCTCAAATGCTATAGATACCCTAGAAAGAATTATTTCAGACATATTAAACAACAATGTCTTAGCTGAGACAGCAGATTTCAAAAACAATTCATCACTTCTAAGTGATGAGTCTTCAATTTTTATTTATAAAAACGATGAAAGCTTAAGTGATTTACTAAATACAGATTTTAAAGGATACAATACCAATATCGTACAGTATAGTTATGAGAATAATTACGCACACATCAATGGAATAATTCAAAAATCAAAACAAACTGTCAAAACTAATTCTGTAGCAGAAAAATTTAATACAGAATTAGATGCTGAAATTATTGCTGGTCCTCAAACAGTAAAAAACCATGTTACAAAAGGTCATGATATCCTAGTTCAAGATGTAAATAATGTGCTTTATCTCATTTCTAGCTCAGGTAACACTTTATGGAAAAAACAATTACAAGGTAAAATACAAGGTAAAGTAGAGCAAATTGACACATATAAGAATGGTAGGTTGCAACTAGTATTTGCAACAGATTATGAAGTTTACGTATTAGACAGAAATGGCAACGATGTTGGCAAGTTCCCAATGAAATTTAAGGATGAAATAACTCAACCTTTATCTGTATTTGATTATGATAAAACTAAAACCTATCGACTACTTGTTGCACAAGGTAAAAACTTACTTATGTATGACGCAAAAGGAAAGGCTGTTAAGGGTTTTGGTTACAAGCAAGATTCTAATATTTCATCCCAACCTAAACATTTCAGAATAGGAAGTAAAGACTATATCGTTTTTGCAACAGATAAAAAATTAAAAATACTGAACAGACAAGGTAGAATTAGAGTAGCTGTTAACGAGAATTTTCAATTTTCAGGTAATGAAATTTTTCTTTATAAAAACCTGTTTACAACAACAAATACACTTGGTGAATTAATTCAAGTAAATACTAAAGGTACAATTACAAGAAAAAACCTAAATCTCAGAGAAAACCACGATATAACGTCCACAAGTAAAACTCTAGTTAGCTTAGATGAAAACACGCTCAATATTAAATCTAGAAGTATCAATTTAGATTACGGTGATTACACAAAACCAAGAATTTTTTACTTAAATGATAAAATATATATCACTACAACAGATCTTCAAACCAAAAAGGTATATTTATTTGACAGTCAAGCACAAACAATCCCTAATTTTCCAATATTCGGATCATCGAGTGCAGAATTACAAAAACTAGACAGTAACAGAAGTCTCGAACTCATCACTCTTGCTGATAATAAGACAGTTATTGTATACAGCCTCAACTAATTTTACAAAACATTTGGTTGACTTGCTTTTTTATTTCTGAATATAACACTATATTTACACACCTATTAATCAAATAGTTATGCCGCTTAATTTCAGATTTTTATTACAATTAGTTTTCACAAGGGATTACTCTTAATTGCTGATGTGGTATAAGTTATTATAATAGTCAAACTTTTCAAGTCCCCTGATCTGAAAACGTCAAAATTTATTTTGACGTTTTCTTTTAGATAATAGCTCTCCTTTTGTAGTATTGCAATTGCAATATTTTTCACTTTTCATAATGATAAAACGTCAAAAAGCTTCAATAAAAAATTGTATTATTCACAAGGTTGGAAACAAGTTTAATGATACTAAAAATGCATTTTCAGATGATGCTATTCACTTTGATGAAGCCACTTATAACCTTATGCTTCCTTATCTCTTAAAGCCATTTGTAAGTGCCACTGAAAGCTACCGTTTTCATCATCATAGTGATATTGGCCTTAATGAAATAAACACGTACAGCGAAAAATTATTTAAAGATGAAATTGACTTTGTAGAGGCTTCTAAACATGTAGTAACACATCTTTATGAACAAAGTAACTCTGCACAAATAAAAACTGGAGATGTTGTTATTTGTCATTTTGAAAACATTCAGTACGAAGACTATTTCACCGATGCTATTGGCATTTATAAAATTGAAAATAAAACAGAGTTTTTTCAAACCTATTTAGAAAAGGGCAATTACGATATTTTTGTTCAAAAAGGTATACAGACGAAAAAAGTTGATAAAGGCTGTCTGATTCTAAATACATCAGACATGGAAGGAAAAATAGTTTTTAGTGTAGACAATAACACCTATGACACACAATACTGGATAAAGAGCTTTCTAAACATTAAATATCCTGATGACAGCAACCAACATACTAAGAATTGCATAGAGCTCTGTAGAGAGTTTTCTAAAGATGTTTTACAACCTAATTTTGGTGGACAAGAGCAGAGTAATTTCCTCGCAAAAACGGTTGACTTTTTTAAAGAAAATGAAATTGTAAATATTGAGACATTTAAAGAAGAAGTCTTTGAAGAAGAAGACCAAATTCAGCTATTTGAAGACTATAAGAAGCAATATGAATCTGAAAATCAAGTACTTATTAGAAATCAGTTTGATGTTTCTGAACGTGTATTAAAGAAGCAAAAACAAAAGATTAAAACCGAAATTAAACTAGACACTAACATCCAAATAAAACTCGACGTTGACGCACCTGACGCTTCTGCAGAATACTTAGAACGTGGTTACGATGAAGAAAAGAAAATGCATTATTACAAAGTGTTTTTTAATGAAGAAGGATAGCTAAATAACCTTCACCTTTTTTCATTAATTTTGGGTCAATATGGCAAAACATAAGAAAGATAAATTTAACGACTTTGGGTTAGGTGAAAAATCATCTTCCGAAGGGTTTAGAGCTTTAAATAAAGATGGAAGTTTTAATATCGAGAAAATTAATATCCCATTTTTTGAACGTCTAAGTTTCTTTCACTCATTAGTCACAATGAGTTGGACGAGATTCTTCATTTTAATTCTTGCAGGCTACTTTGTCGTAAACATATTTTTTGCATCAATTTATAGCCTAATAGGTGTTGAAAACCTAACAAACACGGAAGGTTTATCATCCTTTGAAGAATTTATGGAAGCCTTTTTCTTTAGTGCACAAACTGTCACTACTCTTGGCTATGGAAGAGTTGCACCTGTTGGTTTGCCTGCAAATATTGTAGCAGCAATAGAGTCAATGCTAGGATTACTGTCTTTTGCGTTGGCAACCGGTTTACTTTACGGAAGATTCTCTAAACCTGTATCTAGAATAAAATACAGTAGTAAAGCGATTATCGCACCATATCAAAACATCAACGGGTTTATGTTTAGAGTGGTAAATCCTCAAAGGAACGAGCTGCTTGAAGTAGAAGTTAATGTGAGTATCTCAGCCAAACGCGATAATTCTGATCTTCGTGATTTTTATGTCTTAGACCTTGAGCGAAGCTCTGTACGCTTTTTTCCTTCTATGTGGACTGTAGTGCATCCTATTGATGAGAATAGCCCTTTATTTGGTTTAACAAAAGAAGATTTCTTTAAAAAAGACTTCGAATTTATCGCAATGCTAAAAGCTTTTGACGAATCTTCAGGTCAAATGGTATATTCTCGTTCATCTTACAAACCAAGTGAAATAGAATGGGGACAAAAATTCGTCTATGTAGCTAAAAGAGAAAATGGTAAAACATTGGTTGATGTGAGTAGAATTAATGAATGTGAGAAAGCCGAATTAAACTAATTCTTTAAGCTTAAACTCAGCTTCAAAAAGCATTTTAAAATGCTTTAAAAGCTTTTCTTTTACTTCAGCTTCATCAACTTGTTTCACACCAAGCTCGTTATTTAGTGAGGTTACTGCTTTACCTCTAATGCCACACGGTATAATGTTATCAAAATAGCCTAAATCAGCATTTACATTCAAAGCAAAACCATGCATGGTCACCCAGCGACTTGCACGAACTCCCATGGCGCAGATTTTGCGAGCAAATGGTGTCCCAACATCTAGCCAAACACCTGTTTCGCCTTTGCTGCGCTCAGATTTTATGCCATATTCAGCAAGTGTTAGAATAATCATTTCCTCTAACAAACGAAGATATTTATGAATGTCTGTAAAGAAGTTTTCTAGATCTAAAATGGGATAACCAACAATCTGTCCAGGACCATGATACGTAATATCGCCGCCTCTATTTATCTTATAAAAAGTAGCACCTTTTTGCATTAGTTGTTCCTCGTTTAAAAGCAAATTAGACATATCACCACTCTTACCTAAAGTGTACACATGCGGATGTTCAACAAAAAGAAAGTGATTATCAGTTTCTAAACCGGCATCTTCTCTTCTATTTTTAATCTTAGTATCTAAAATGGCTTTAAAAAGGGTCTCTTGGTAATCCCAAGTTTCTTTATAGTCCTTTAAACCGAGATCTTCTAACTGTATTAGTTTATTCATCTTCAAACTCAACTTTAACGTCTAATACTTTTGGGTTCTTTAAGTACTCTACCCAATTAAATGTGTATTCAAGGCTTTTGCCATCTTCAGACAATTTAGCACCTTCGATAGAATACGATTTTATCTTTTTTGGAAACTTAAGCTTTACAGAATAAGAGGCGTTAGAAAGCATTTGCTGAAATGATTCATCACTTGCATCTTCCTCTGATAACAACACATCTTCTAACGACATGTCTTCCGGTAATTCAAAAAACGTATTTCTTGTAAAATATTTGTCGTTGTATTCAAACGCTAGTTCGCTTTCATCAGAACCAAAAAGCATTGACATCATAGGATTCTCCTTCATTTTATCTAACTCACCATCTTTTTGACTCATGGCTTGTGCCGCTCTTATCTTTTTCTGAATATCCTTAAGATCTTCTAGTGATTTAAATTTCAGCCCAACACCAAACTCCATTTCTTTTTCAGCTTCATTCGCATTGATTTTCATATACATGCCTTTAAGAGATTCTAGCACAAGGCGCTCATTTTCTGGCAGAGCTGCAACACTATCTTTATATACTTCCATAATGTCACTGAACACAATCAATGTATCCATGACTTTACTATTCTTTTCATCTTTATTATCAGCACTACCTTCAGGTCCCATCGCTCCGATCTGCTTCATAGCTTCTGATAAATCATATTTGGTGAAATACTCACCAGAACCATTTTCGTCAAATATTAAAGTTTCTGTAACATTACAGCTAAAAGCAGTAACTAGCACTGCCAATAAGAGAATTAATTTTTTCATTATTTTTTTGCTTACTAAATCTTCAGCAAAGATAATGAATTATCGTTCTGGGTTATTTAAAATAACGAGCGCAGCTATAACGCCTGGAACCCAGCCCAGAAAAGTTAAGAGAAGAACTATAAGAAAAGACCCACAACCTTTATCTATTACAGCTAATGGAGGGAAAATTATGGACAGAATAACACGCCAAATACTCATATTAATGTTTGTTTTTTGATTTGATGATGATGCGTTAAAAACGTAAGGTTGAGCCTGCATAAAACCGATTATTCTAAAACAATCTTTGCAAGCTCAATCTTACCACTAACTAACTTCTAACTAATATTTCTAAGATTTTATAGAAACTACAATATAGGTCTTCAACTCCTTAAAAATGTTACACATAAAATCATAAAGAATTTTGAAGTCTTTAAAAATTATGTAGTTTCGTTCTATGCGATCTAAATTCTGCATACTAGCAATTCTAGCTTCTTTATTTTGCGAAGCACAATATTCATTCTCTGGTTTTATAAACCCTGAAGAAGGACAAAATACTGTATACTTATCCATTGTTGAAGACTACAGAAAAATGTCTGGCGTATACTCCGAACAAATTATCGCAAAAACTACTGCTGATGCCGCCGGATTTTTTGAGTTTAAGGGTAACATGCTCGATGCTGATAATCGGATCTATCGAATTCATGTAGATAAATGCTCAGACAATCAGCAAGATGTTAATCACTTTAATGGACATTGTAATGACAGCGAAGAACTTTTGTTTATAGCAAACAACACAGACACGATTAACCTTCCTTTTTCGTTTGGAAATCAGATTTTTTGTAAGGTTGAATCTAACAACCCTAAGGCTAATGCCTTTTTGAAAATTGATTCCTTAAAGAACGAAATGAGATTTGCATATAACGAGGTTAGAACCGAAGCAAATCGAAAGCTCAATAATAAAAAATGGTTTAGCGCTTTACAAGCTTATGGAGAAGCACTCAATGAACCTATTGCTGAATTATATATTTATTCATATTTATCTGACCGTAGTAGTGACTTACACAGCTACTATGTTGAAGATTTAAAGGAAAATAATTATTACACTAGTCTCAAACAACGATTGGTAGACAATTACCCTAATTCAACATATACAAGGCAATATATTAACGAACTCTCTGCAGATAGATACATGTTAGATTCATCATTAACCAATAATGAATCACAGCGTAACACATGGCTCTATTTTATACTTTCAGCTTCCATTCTTTTAAATGGATTTTTAGTGTTTCGTAATTGGAAACAAAAAAAATCTCAGACTAAAAATTTAAAGGAAAAGCTTTCTAAACAAGAGCAAGTTGTTTTAAAGCATATTCTAGAAAATAAGACCAACAAAGACATTGCCGAAGCCTTATTTCTAAGTGTTAGTACTGTAAAATCTCATACCAATAACATTTACAAGAAGTTAAATGTACAATCTCGGGACGAAGCTAAATCCTTGTTTTCCTGATAATTAAAAAATTCAAACTAGGTTCTAGTACCAATTTCCAACCCGTCTTAGTTTACTTTTTTTAAAGAGAATTATGATGTTTGTTTCATTACGAATCAAAATATTTTAAATCATGAAACGAACAGTAAACACATTATTAATTTTAGTTTTAGCTATCGGATTTTTTAATGCTTCAAAGAGTGATATCAACTTCCTTGACAAAAAAGTTGCTATTATAAAATTTGAAACTGAAATCATTAACTATGGCACAGTGGAACAATATTCTGACGGCACAAAAGTTTTTACATTTATAAATGAAGGTGATGCACCTTTAACTATCACTAATGTGAAAACGAGCTGTGGTTGTACTGTACCGAGTTACTCTAAAACACCAATTCTTCCTGGTGAAACAGGTGAAATAAACATAAAATATGATACCAAACGATTAGGCAATTTCACCAAAACCATCACAGTAATGTCTAATGCACAAGAAGGCAACAAAATTCTTAAAATTAAAGGCAAAATTGTTGCCGCTAAATAAACTTGAAACATTGAAGAGCGTAGTCAACAAAGACACCTTTAAACTGCTGTTGACTGCGCTTGTATTATTCGGAATTCACCACAAAACAATTCAATCAAAATGAAAAAGTATTTCTTTCTTTTCCTTATTTCTATTCTTTTTTTTCAACTTCAAGCACAAGAACTTAACAAAGAAATTACTGATGAAGGCAATCCGTTTTTACTCGGAAAAATCGACAAATCTGGCCTAACATCTGACAATTACAATCAATGGTTCTCAGAAAACTATAATAATTACCAAGTCGACAAGAGTATTATTAGCGACTTAAAAACGACATTAAATAACTTTACAATTACAGTATTTATGGGAACTTGGTGTGGAGATAGCAAAAGAGAGGTGCCGCGTTTCTACAAAATATTAGAAGCTTCAAACTTTCCTATGCATCAACTCACAGTTATAGCATTAAGTTCAAAACCATACATGTATAAGCAAAGTCCACGTCATTACGAAGCAGGACTTAACATACATCGAGTACCGACTTTTATCTTTTACAAAAATGGAAAAGAAATCAATAGAATTGTTGAACATCCTGTTGAGTCTTTAGAGAAAGATATGCTTAACATTACGACATCAAACGATTATGAGTCAAACTATCAGATTGTAACTCAAATAAATACAATACTCAAAAATGATGGCCTAAATGGTTTAAAAAAACAAAGCAAAAAACTTGTGAAACAATTTAAAAACAAGGTATCAAGCATGTTTGAACTCAATACCTACGGTCGAGTTTTATTTTCTAAAAATCAAAAAGAAGCGGCTATTGAAGTATTTAAAATCAACAATTTACTTTTTAAGGAAGAGCCAAGAACTTATATGAGTTTAGCAAATACATTAGGTGTTTTAAATTATAAGAAAGAAGCCATAAAAGTCCTTGAAAATGCCGTTAAACAATTTCCAGACAACACGGATTTGAAGGAAAATTTAGAGGTTATTCAATCTTATTAAAGCAAACAATTAAATTCATTACCACTAGTTATTAAAACCTAGTGGTTTTTTTTGCAACAATAGTCGTAAATAACGTAATTTTGCAGTCTGAATTTTTAGAATAGAATTAGAATGCAACTTTCGGAACAAGAATTAGTAAGACGCGAAAAATTAGACAAGCTACGTGCTTTAGGTATCAATCCTTATCCTGCAGATTTATTTCCTGTTAAGGACACTTCAAAAGACATAAAATCTAAATTTGAAGAAGGTAAAACCGTTATTATTGCTGGTAGACTAATGTCTCGTCGTATTCAAGGAAGCGCAAGTTTTGCAGAGCTTCAAGATAGCGAAGGTCGTATTCAAGTCTATTTTAATAGGGACGAAATCTGTGCAGGCGATGATAAAAGCAAATACAACGATGTCTATAAAAAGTTACTAGATATTGGTGATTTTATTGGTGTAGAAGGTGAATTGTTTACAACCAAAGTTGGCGAAAAAACGGTTATGGTGAAAGATTTTACGCTTTTAAGTAAGGCTTTAAAACCATTACCATTACCAAAAACAGATGCTGAAGGTAACACTTACGACGAGTTTAACGACCCAGAATTACGTTACAGACAACGTTATGCTGACTTAGTTGTAAATCCACATGTGAAAGACGTTTTTGTTAAGCGTACAAAATTGTTTAATGCTATGCGTTCGTTTTTTAACGAATCTGGCTATTTCGAAGTAGAAACACCTGTATTACAACCAATTGCTGGTGGTGCAGCTGCGAGACCTTTTATAACGCATCACAATTCTTTAGATATTCCATTATACATGCGTATTGCTAATGAGCTTTACCTAAAGCGTTTGATTGTTGGTGGTTTTGATGGTGTATATGAGTTTTCTAAAAACTTCCGTAATGAAGGTATGGACAGAACTCACAATCCAGAGTTTACAGCCATGGAAATCTATGTAGCTTACAAAGATTACAACTGGATGATGGATTTCTGCGAACGCTTACTTGAGCATTGTGCTACTGCTGTTAACGGTACAACTAAAGCAACTTTTGGTGAGCACGAGATAGACTTTAAAGCGCCTTACGCAAGAGTAACAATGGCAGATTCTATTAAGCATTTTACAGGATTTGACATTACCGGAAAATCTGAAGATGAGATTCGCCAAGCTGCCAAAGACATGGATATTGAAGTTGATGACACTATGGGGAAAGGCAAGTTGATTGATGAGATTTTTGGCGAAAAGTGTGAAGGCAACTACATTCAACCAACCTTCATCACAGACTATCCAAAAGAAATGAGTCCTTTGTGTAAAGAACATAGAGACAACCCAGAATTAACAGAGCGTTTTGAGCTAATGGTTTGCGGTAAGGAAATCGCAAATGCCTATTCTGAATTAAATGACCCAATAGACCAACGCGAGCGTTTTGAGCATCAATTAGAACTCGCAAAAAAAGGTGATGATGAAGCTACCGGAACTATTGACTACGACTTTTTACGTGCTTTAGAATACGGTATGCCACCAACATCTGGAATGGGAATTGGTATGGATAGATTAATTATGTTTTTAACGAATAATCAATCGATACAAGAAGTATTATTCTTTCCACAAATGAAACCAGAAAAGAAACCACTTGCTATTAGTGACGACGCTAAAGCAGTGTTAGAAATTCTTACTAAAGCCGAAAAATTAGAACTACCAGATTTAAAAACGCAATCTGGCTTATCTAATAAAAAATGGGATAAAACTATAAAAGAACTGACTAAAAACAGTTTAGCTAAAGTTGAAAAAACAGATGAAGGTTTGTTTGTAGAAGTCATATAGAAACTTTTAAAATAAACTCTCAACATTATCATATTGCAGTCAAGTATTTTCATAGAAATATTTTACTGCTTTTTTTATTCTATTTTTTGTTAAATAAAAATAATCAGAGTGTTTAAATCACTAGAAAGGATAGTTCTGTAATATTTCTTATTTTACGATTCTAAAATCCATAGGAAATAAGTTATGTAATGAAGAGAATAGTTGTTTTTATATTACTTATTATTACTTTTTCATGTGCAAATGATGACTCTTTGTCACCTGCTGAAGACCTAGATATTGTTGTGGAATTTCGTGAGAATCTCTCAGAACTTAATATCTTTAAAGGGAATTTAAGCGACTTAAACATTAATTCAAAGGTATTTGAATATCAACTTATTACACCACTTTTTACCGATTATGCTCACAAGCTTCGGTTAATTGCATTACCTGAAAACACTCAAATGCAATATAATGGAAATGGTACACCAATCTTTCCTAATAATACAGTCATTTCAAAGACATTTTACTACAATTTAAATGAACAAAATCCTGCTTTAGGTCGTAAAATTTTAGAAACTCGTGTCCTAATTAAAAGAAACGGAATTTGGGAAACTGGCAACTACAAATGGAATGAAGATCAAACAGATGCAATTCTTCATCCAGATGGCAGTGAAGTACCAGTAACATGGATAAATGAAGAAGGAGTGACGGTCTCAACAAATTACAAAATACCGGCCAATAACCAATGTTTTGCTTGCCACAGTTCTTATGACGAAATTACACCTTTAGGAGTGCGACTAGATTTACTCAATTTTAGTCCAAATGGTATTAATCAAATAGAAGAGCTTACTGCAAATCAACACATAACAGATGTAGATTTTGATAACCTAATCTCGTTTCCACGATGGGATGACGTCAACAATTATTCTTTAGAAGAGAGAGCACGAGCCTACTTAGATGTCAACTGCGCTCATTGTCATTCAGACGGAGGTTATTGTGCATTTCCATCATCCTTACGATTGAATTATGATATTCCACTCGAGGAAACAAATATTATTGAACGTAAAGGATTTATCATCTTTAGAACCTCATCTGACTATCAAGAAGGCCTTACAATGCCATGGTTAGGTACTTCAATGTTGCACGATGAAGGTGTAAGTTTAATGTTAGAATACCTAGACACACTGTAGAATCTTCTTCTTAAATGATTTATATAAGGATTTGACTCTTTATGAAGACGCAAGATTGGTCTATTTTTATTACTTTAAGCCCATAACAATACAGTTGACCAATTATATTATGCGAAAAGCTATTCTTTTTATCCTCTTAATTATAACTTTTTCATGTGCAAATGACGATGCCATGTCACCAGCTGAAGATTTAGATGTCGTTGCAGAGTTCAAAGTTAATCTTTCCGAACTTAACCTATTTACAGGCAATCTAAGTGACCTCAATATCTCGTCCAAGGCTTTTGAGTACAAGTTAAATACTGCTCTTTTTACTGATTATGCTCATAAGCAGAGAGTAATAGCATTGCCAAACAATACCACTTTAGAATATGACGGTAATGGTCTGCCAATATTCCCTGAAAATACTGTTATTGCAAAGACATTTTATTATAACCTAGATGAGCGAGATCTTTCATTAGGGCGTCAGATTATTGAAACTCGTATTTTAATTAAAATTAACGGCACTTGGGAAACAGGCGATTATAAGTGGAACGAAGATCAAACTGAAGCAATATTAGATTTAAACGGAAGTGAAGTCCCAGTAACATGGATAAACGAAAACGGTGACACCTATAATATCACTTATGCAATACCATCAAACCAAGATTGTTTTACTTGTCATAACATAAATGACACCTCAACACCTATTGGACCAAAACTACGCAATCTTAATTTCTCTATAAACGGTGCTAATCAGTTACAAGATTTCATTAACAATCAGTACGTAACTGGTATTTCGTCCAACAATGAAGTTTCTAGTATGGTTAACTGGGAAGATACTAATGCTTCTCTTGAAGATAGAGCAAGATCATATTTTGATATTAACTGTGCACATTGCCACATTCCTGGTGGATTCTGTGACCAAGAATCCACATTAGATTTGGCATACGAAACGTCTTTAGAAGATTCAAACATCTATCAAAGAAGGTTTAGCATTTCTACACGAATTTCAGAATATATTTCAGGATTTAGTATGCCTTACATCGGAACCACAATTAAACATAGAGAAGGTGCTGATCTGTTGGAAGCTTATTTACAAACACTAGAATAAGTGCCGTTAAAATATTATTAAAGTTAAATAGTCACTCAATAGTTAGCTATTAAAATTCTTATATTCACGAGCAATTTAAACTAAACTAACTAACGTGAAGACTTTTTCTACAAGATTACTTGTCGTTGCGATGTGCTTTTTAGCATTTTCATGTTCAACGGCCAAAAAAGCTAAAAAATCGAAAAAAGATGCCACTACAGCGATGGCAAAACCACCTGCTAAGAAACCAGGTAAAAATGACCCAAAACCATATAATAAGGTTATTACTAAAGATGCTAAGAGTGATGCAGGATTATTTACCGTTCACACAGTAAATGACAAATATTATTATGAAATACCAGATTCTCTATTTGATAGAGAGATGTTGATGGTTACTCGTATTTCTAAGACCGCTAATGGCCTTGGATTCGGTGGAGGCAAACAGAATGAACAAGTACTGAGATGGGAAAAGAAACCTAAAAAAGTGGTGTTACGCGTAGTATCTTACAACGTAACTGCTGCGGATTCTTTACCTGTAAACGAAGCTGTTGAGAATTCAAATTTTGAACCTGTTTTATTTACTTTTCCAATTAAAGCATTTAGCAAGGATTCTACTAGTACAGTTATTGACGCAACGCCATTATTCTCAAAGGATGTAAAATCATTAGGCTTACCAATTTTTAGAAGAAGACCATATAGAGTTACACGATTAGAAAACGATAAGTCCTTTATTGAAAGTATTAAAAGTTACCCTAGAAATATTGAAGCAAGACATGTTAAAACATATGCTGCGGGAAGACCACCTTCAAACTCTAGTACTGGTAGTATTTCTATTGAGATCAACAACTCCATGATATTATTACCAGACAACCCTATGAAACGTCGTTATTTTGATGAACGCGTTGGATGGTTTACAAGAAGTACTACAGATTACGGTTCTGGTGCACAGCGAAGTAAAAGCTTAACTTATCTAGATCGCTGGAGATTAGAGGTGAAAGATGAGGATATCGAAAAATTTAAACGTGGTGAATTAGTAGTACCTAAAAAACAAATCATTTACTACGTTGACAGAGCAACACCAGAAAAATGGAGAAAATACATTAAGCAAGGTATCGAGGATTGGCAAGTTGCCTTTGAAGCTGCTGGTTTTAAAGATGCTATCATCGCTATGGATCCGCCTACACCTGAAGAAAATCCAGAGTGGACTCCAGAAGACGTAAGATATTCAGTTGTACGATACTTAGCGTCACCAATACCAAATGCAAACGGACCTCACGTTAGTGACCCAAGAACAGGTGAAATTCTTGAAAGTGATATCAACTGGTACCATAATGTAATGTCATTATTACGCGGATGGTTCTTTGTACAAACTGCCGCGATTAATCCAGATGCTCAAAGTCCAGAATTTAAAGATGAAGTAATGGGTGAGTTGATACGATTTGTTGCTGCTCATGAGGTTGGACATACTTTAGGATTACCTCATAACATGGGAAGTAGTTCAGCTTATCCTGTTGAAAAATTAAGAGATGCCGAGTTCACTAAGAATAATGGTACAGCACCTTCAATTATGGATTATGCACGTTTTAATTACGTAGCACAACCTGGTGACGAAGGTGTGGCATTAATGCCTAATGTAGGTGTATATGATAAATATGCAATTGCTTGGGGTTATAGACCAATTTTAGACAAAACCGCTGAGGAAGAAAAAGAAACTCTCAATGAGTGGATTATGAAACATGCAGGCGATCCATTATATAGATTTGGACACCAGCAAGTTGGAGATATTCACGATCCGAGTTCACAAACAGAAGACTTAGGAGATAACGCTATGTTAGCTAGTGATTACGGAATTAAAAACCTTAAGCGCATAGTCCCTAACTTAATTGAGTGGACTACCGACAAAGGTGAAGATTATGATGATTTAGGTGAAATGTACGGTCATGTAGTATCTCAGTTTAACCGTTACATGGGTCACGTTTCAAGTAATATTGGTGGAGTTTATGAAGATTATAAAACAGCAGACCAAGATGGCGTTGTCTATACTCCTGTAGACAAAGCACACCAAAAGGAAGCTATGAAATTTTTACATAAACACTTGTTTGAAACACCAGAATGGTTGATCGATAAGAATATTTTTGATCGTATTGAATACTCAGGTTCGGTTGAACGTGTTAGAAGAATGCAAGCAAGAACTTTAAACAATCTTTTAAGCCTAGGAAGAATGCAGCGTCTTACAGAGGCTCATACGTACGACAGTAAAGCGTACTCTTTATTAGAAATGATGAGCGAACTTAGAAAAGGTGTTTGGAGTGAACTTAGAACTGGAAAGAAAATAGACACTTATCGTCGTAATTTACAGCGTGCACACATAGACAGATTAGCGTATTTAATGACTGCTGAAAACCAAAGTGGTAGAACTTTTAGCCCATATGTTAAGGCAACAGCCGTTAATACAAGTCAGTCTGATATTAGAGCTGTAGTTAGAGCAGAATTAAAATCTTTACGTAGTCAGTTAAGATCTGCTCGTGGTGGAGATGCAATGAGTAGAATACACATAGCAGATGCCATTGAACGTGTAAACAATATTCTAGATCCTAATAAATAGGAATTCAACTTATATTAAACAAAAAAGACTTCAAGTTAACTTGAAGTCTTTTTTGTTTTTAAACAGCTTTCTATAGCTTGATGATATTTTTTAAAGTTGATTAAATTATTATGATTTCCACTAACAATAGTTGCGAATTGAATTAATTTTCGGTTAGTACCTACAAGTTTTCTACCGGACGCAAATGGCACAACTGTATCTTCCGTACCATGAATTATGGTAATCGGACATTTTACATTAGGTAAGTACTTATAGGTAGGGAATTTATACTTAAGTAAAGACTCTACAGGAAATACTGGAAATCTTCGACTAGCCACATCGGCAATACTGTAATATGGTGTTTCTAAAATAAGTTGCTTAGGTTGATTTTCTAAAGCCAAATAAGATGCTATTCCTGTCCCAAGAGATCTACCGTAAAGGGTGATTTCATTCTCTTTATAATGCTTCAACAGATAGTCATAACAATATTGTGCATCTTTATAAAATGCATCTTCAGACAATTTCCCACTACTTTTTCCGTAGCCTCTATAATCCATAACCAGTACATTGTACTGTTTTGCAACAAAATATTCAGTTATTTTTCCCCAACGACTTAAATCACCTGCATTACCATGAAAATAAAGGATAACACCTTTAGGATTTTCAGCTTTAAAATGAAGAGCATTAATACGAGAATTAGTTTCTGTTTCAAAAAATAA
Source organism: uncultured Flavobacteriaceae bacterium (assembly GCA_964517835.1). GTDB lineage: Bacteria > Bacteroidota > Bacteroidia > Flavobacteriales > Flavobacteriaceae > Winogradskyella. Next base: position 27,000 of record CAZFEV010000015.1, read on the forward strand.
TTCTTCAAAATTATAATCAAACTGATACTGATAATCTTGCTCTAACTTAGTCGGAAGAAACAATAGCCTTTCTTGAAAAAAATATAGTGCGGAACCCAACATAACGTAAAAGCTTAAAATTATTATTAATACTGTTTTAAGTTTTCTTTTTACTTTTTTTTGATGAATGAATAACATTAATACTTGTGGTTTCTAGATCTATGGTTTTAGGTTCGTTATTAAGAATTTCATCTAGCATCTTATGATAAGACTCAAAATTATTAAGATTTTTATGCCCACCACCAAGCACCGAATGTAGCTTGGTTGTCTCTGGTTTAATCTGAGCAAGCTTTACGCTAGTTTTAAACGGTATTAATTTATCCTTTGTACCATGAATTATATGAATAGGACAGTTAACATATTTTAACCACTTGTATGTCGGCATCGGATATTTCATAAGCAACGACAGTGGCATAAATGGTGCGTAGCGAGCTGCCACCTTCTTCAAACTGTAATATGGCGCATCAAGTATTAACATTCTAGGATTATTAAGCGACGCTAATTTTGTTGCAAAACCTGAACCTAATGAACGTCCATAAATGATAATGTTATCTTCAGAAGTACGTTCTTTGAGCTTATTATATATCTCTTGTAAATCACGCTTTATAGCTTTATGAGAGCGTTTACCTGTACTTTTGCCGAAACCTCGATAATCTATCATTGCCACATTATAACCATGTCGCGTAAAATCTACCGCAAATTTCCCCCAACCTTTTATACTTTTCGAGTTTCCTTTAAGGTATAGCACTACACCTTTGCTTTCACCTTTCGGATAAAAACGCAATCCGTTGATTATTGCACCATCTCTAGTCTCTAGATTGTACTCTTTTGTTAACTGATTATCGTAATGAAACTGAAAATTTTTCGGAAGCTTTTCAGGCTTAAAAAGCATGTAATCTTGCAAATAATACAAAGCTACGCTCACGGCAATATAAATAGCCAAAACGAGTAAAATTGTAGAAATCCAATATTGCATATACTAAGTTTACTATCAACAAGATATAAAAAATTGTCTAGTATAAATGTTTCAGAAAAATATCCGCGAATGGATCTTGGTTAAGCACAGTATAATAAAACAATGCACCTAACCAGCCATGCAGTAAACCTAAAGCATAAAGGTTCTTAGATTTTAAATAAATAAAACCGTAATACAGTGCAAGAATAAAAGTTCCAATCATTAACCAAATCGAAGGAAAATGCACTATTGAGAAAAAGATAGCTGTTATTATAATTACTGAAGCTCTCTTGAGTTTTACCCTTTTCATATTTGATAAATTACCAGCTAGTAGACCGATGGTTAAAAATTGCTGAATACTTCCCCAAATAGGATAACTTATCAAAATTGGAATGATATGCCAGGTTAAGTTTATAGATCCCTGAAGCAGACCAACAACAAAAAAAGTGATCACTGAGAATATTGCAAAAGGCATCATTAACTTTAGCGTTGGGACAAAATTATCTAACCTAAAACCCCAATCTTTTATCACGTTTTTATTCTTCTTATAACGATAAAAAACATAAATAGACCATGCTAAAATCGCCACACAAACGTATTGTAATCTCCAATTGAGATAATCCATAAAAATAAATTTACCTAAACCAGTTGCAGCAACACTTAAAATTTCTAAAAGTCTAACTTTATCTTCAACTAATTGACCTGAATATAGGTCTCTCGACGTTTTGAAATATTTTATAAACCTGACTACCATTATTCTATCTTTTTTTAATTGTTAAAGCGTAATTTTGAATTATGTATAAAAACTTACTTGGCGTTATTCTTGGACTTTTAGGTGTTTTACTATTTTATAACTCATCAATTGGGATAACAGGTTTATATCGCCAATTAGCATTAAGAGGTGTTTTAGGAATATTAGGTGTTCTTTTAGTCTACCTAGGCGCAAAACTTCTAGATTTAAAGCTATTTGAGTCGCCAAAATGGAAGAACAATAAGTGGGTCAACTATACTATATCACCTAATAGGGCCATCTTCATTCTCTTAATATTTTTGACAATAGTTTTTTGTTCAATCCTATTTATAACATATATGATGACAACTAACATTTAAAACCTCGCAGCTCTAAACCAATCTGCGAGGTTTTTTGGTCATCCTCTGACCAATCATCAAAACAAAAAAATCATATATACAATAATACCTTCCGCAATACCCGTCACTATAGACATTCCTAGTATATCCTTAATCTTACTTCTCAGAAAAAACACGATACTCAGAATGGCTATTATACCAGCTAATAAGATTTCTAAAGCCTCTATTTTTGATAGCAAAAATGTAATCCCAGTAAATGCTAGGGTAATTCCTAAAGTGATTAAACAAAACTTTACGATTTCTTGTTTGGTATAATTACCTTCAATAAAGCCTTTCCTCAAATCCCTTAAAATTGACAAAACAAAAAGCAAAGGAACAACTGACAGAAATGGTGCAAAAACCACTTTAATACCCTTTATTATGCTTAAGTCGTTATAAAAGAAAAATGCAATTGTTGTAAAGGTGAGTAACCCTGCTACTATAATGGTCTGAAAGCTAAACAGCATATCTCTTTTATTAGCATTAGACTGATCTCCTGATGTTTTAAATAAATTCATAATAATTACGTTTGATGATTTTACATTTAAAGTTTTAAGCGGATAAAAAGAATATATGTACTGCCAAGGCCAAAAGGACTCCGCTTAAGATACCGTTAGCCTTTAGATTATTATATAACAGAAAATTAAACACGTAAGAGCTTATAGTGGTTGAATTAATTAAGTGCGCAAGAACTAAAGCATTTTCAAGTTTCTTGTTTGTAATCGCTTCCAGTAACTGAATTAGAACAACAGTCACTATTATAGAAACTACTAAAAACTTTGTCGCTGACTTTTGGTGTTGCGCCTTATACTCATCTGTATTTTCAGGCAAAAAATGCTCAATCACTATAAAACGTGTAAAAAATAAAATTGGAATTGGAAATAAAATAGAGCTCACTATTTTAACTATATCCTTTAAGGTCTTTATCTCATCGTAACCCAAAAAAATCAAATAAATAAAGACAATTAAGGAGACCCCAACTGTTATAAAAAAAGTAATATTTAAACTTCTTTTTAGCATACTAATACCTCAAAATCCCTGCACTTGTTAAGGTGTTGTTGGCTAAAAACTCTACTTTTTGGGCATAAGCTTCTAGAAGATAACCATGTATTGATTTTATAAATACAATTAATAAACAGAAGGTCACTAGCAATAAGATTGAAAAAATGCGTTCTGTTTTTGAAAACTTTGATATTGATACCATAATTTTTGTTTTAATGATTCTGGTACAAAGCTCAATGATTAGATGGTATTAGAAAAACCTAATTTCTACTATAACTGACGACTTATTTTTATATATTATTATAATATAACTATATTTATATAGCATTATGTATTTATATATGACGACTTAATGACTGATTTAACTACGATAATAAATGCCTTAAACACTGAAGAACAACACAAGTTTGTTGCTTATTTAGAAGATAAAAACAAAAGAAAGGATGCTAAAAATGTGCTACTTTTTAAACTAATAGCTAAATCCGAATTAGACTCGAAGTCTATTTGTACTCAACTTTACAAGGTAGAACAATGCAATGCTTATCACGCGTTAAGAAAACGCCTATTTCAATCTCTAATTGATTTTACTGCCAATAAAAATCTTGAAGATGAAAACTCAACAGACATGCAGATTATTAAATACATTCTTGCTTCAAGAACATATTTACTACAGAATAACTTTGAAATAGCTTATAAAATATTGGATAAGGCAGAACGAATAGCTGAAGAACATTCATTATACCCAATACTCAATGAAATTTATCACACTAAAATTCAATATGCACCTAATTACTCAAAAGTCAACTTAAAAGACTTAATTAAAAAACAAACAGAAAATCACAAAAAACATCTTCTTGAAGATCAACTTAATATTGTCTACGCAAAACTAAAATCAGTCTTAAATCAGATCAACTATGAAGGAAAAATTATAAATTTTGAAGAAGAATTAAACACTATTCTCAAGGAGTTAGACATCACATTAAATGAATCACTTTCATTTAAATCGCTATACCAAATACTAGCTATAGCTAATATTTCGGCCTTGGTAACAAGTAAATATTATGAGATTGAGAAATTTGTTTTAAAAAGCTACGAAATACTTAAAAATAAAAAAGACTCAGAGAAACAACTCTTTTACCAAATACATATCGTTTACATTATTGCTAATACTTTATTTAGAAATAAAAAATTTATTGAATCACTTCGTTACATCCGTGAGATGAAAACACTCATGGAGTCTAAAAATGGAACTTACAAGAACACATTTATTCTTAAAAGCACTTTGGTCGAAGCCCTTAATTACAATTATACAAATCATCAAGGCGAAGCTATTAATTTAGTTGAATCAATTATTAAAAAGAAACACAAAGACATAGAATCGTTGTTAGACTTACACTTGTCTTTACTTATGTTCTATTTTCAAAATGAAGAGTTTACAAAAGCAAAATCAATTTTATCTAAATTCTATCATACAGATAACTATTACATAGAAAAAGCAAGCATAGATTGGGTGATTAAAAAAAATATTGCCGAAATACTACTATACATAGAACTGGCAGAGGATGATCTTTTATTTTCAAGATTAAGGAGCTTTAAAAGTAAATACACATCTTACCTTAAACAGATCGGTCAAAACCGCATACTTCTCTTTATTTCGTTTGCAGAACGCATCTACAACAATCCTTTAATAGTCAATAATCCAGAATTTAAAAAGCAAATAGCAGCAAGTTTTGACTTTTCTAATCCTGAAAAAGAAGACATTTTCGTTTTAAGTAGTTATGCTTGGTTGAAAAGTAAAATAACCAAGACTAATCTTTATGAAACTACCATTAAAACCATTAAACAAAGTACTTTCTATTCATAGCATATTAAATAATTTTTTAAATTAGCATCATTCCAGAGGGAACTTCTAGTGTTATTTAGTTTCCGTTTTTTAATAAAAAGTAACTCGACATGAAAAAATTATTAGTCATCGCATTAGTACTATTTACATTCAACGGATTTGCTCAAGAAGAGACGAAGCAAAATACTGACGGTAAAGAAATTACAGCAAAAAAAAAGATTGCAACACCAATTGATGCTGCTAATGAAGAAGTGGACATGCTTACAAAAAGACTAAATCTTACACCAGAGCAACAAAACAAGGTAAGAGAATTATTTGTTAAGATTGCTGAAGAAAATGAAGTTAGAATTGCAGAAGTAAAGAGAAAGAAAAACGAATTACGAAGTGAACAGGACAAAGGTGACACGGCGAAAACCAAGAGTCATAAATTAAGTCAAAAGACTGAATTGCAACAAAAACTGAAAGAAATTCTTGATGAAAAACAGTATGAGACCTACATGAAGTATTTCGGAAATAGAGGTCAACGCAAGAATAGACTTAGATCAAACTAACATAAATCTGATAAGAAAAAGTATCGCAAATGCGATACTTTTTTATTTAAAACAAATAAATTGTTATTTTAGACCTCTTATAATTAAACAATAATATATTAATGAAAAAGATCATTACACTTTGTTTGTTTGTATTTGCTCTGTTAGTAGGGTCGCAAACTGCATTCGCTCAAAAAACATCTACTCTAGATAGAGAAGCAATTAGTAAAACTGAAATACTTCAAAAACAAATTGGTTTTGATGACGCTCAAGCGGACAAAATTTACGAAGCAATTAAAGAACATGCTAAAGCAGCCAATGAGTTTAAAAGCAAAGACGGCATGGATAAAAGCCAAAGTATGAAAAAGATCAATGATGAATTAGATCGTAAAATCAAAGGCATCCTAACCGAGAAACAATACGAAACTTACATAGCTAATAAAAGATATTAGCTAGTTACTATCTTATAAAAAAAGGCTTCGTTAAAACGAAGCCTTTTTTATTACAAGTCTTTGGCAATTTCTTCTACGGCTGTTATCGTCTCATTTAAATCTTGATAAGTGAGCGCATCGGTTATAAACCAACTCTCAAAAGCACTTGGTGCGATATAGATGCCTCGTTCTAACATGCCATGAAAGAACTTTTTAAACGTATCATTATTCCCTTTTGCAGCTGAATCAAAATCTACAACAGCATCTTCTGAAAAATGTACAGAAATCATTGAGCCTATTCTATTAATAGTATGGGCAACATTGTTTTTATTCAAAGCATCAGCAATACCGTTATGTAAATATTTAGTCTTCTCCTGTAACCTATTCATAAGACCTTTATCTTCATTTATTGACTTAAGCATAGCCAATCCTGCTGCCATTGCAAGCGGATTTCCACTCAAAGTTCCTGCTTGATATACTGGCCCTAATGGTGCCAAGTGATTCATTATTTCTTCTCTAGCAGCAAAAGCACCTACAGGCAATCCACCACCAACAACTTTACCAAAGCAAACGATGTCTGCATCAATACCTTTTAGTTCTTGCACTCCACCATTTGCCAATCTAAATCCAGTCATTACTTCATCAAAAATGAGCAGAATATCATTCGCATCACAAATATCTCTTAAACCTTCTAAGAATCCTTCTATTGGTGGAATACAGCCCATATTCCCAGCTACTGGTTCTATGATTATTGCAGCGATTTCATCTTTATTAGCACTTACAAGATCTTTAACATTTTCTAAATCATTATATCTTGCAAGTAAGGTATCCTTAGCTGTACCTTGTGTTACACCGGGACTATTGGGCGTTCCAAATGTAACCGCACCACTACCTGCTGCGATTAAAAAGGAGTCACTATGACCATGATAACAGCCAGCAAACTTTACTATTTTGTCTTTACCAGTAAATCCTCTTGCCAAGCGAATAGCACTCATACAGGCTTCCGTACCAGAATTTACAAAACGAATTTTATCAATATTTGGAACCATTGAAACCGCCAGTTTTGCTATTTCTGTTTCTAGTTCTGTTGGCATACCAAAAGATGTCCCTTCTTTGGTTTTTGATATCACAGCTTCTACCACAGGAGGAAACGCATGTCCTAATAACATTGGACCCCATGAATTGATATAATCAATAAATCGATTTCCATCCTCATCATAGACATAAGCACCTTTAGCAGATTTTGCAAAAATCGGTGTTCCACCCACTGCTTTAAATGCTCTTACCGGTGAATTTACACCTCCCGGAATTACGGTTTGTGCTTCCTTGAATAAAGCACTACTTCTTTGATATAACATAAATTAATTAGGAATCATTAATTCTTGACCTGCTACAAGGTCATTAGAATTCATATTATTTAAGCTTTTAATTTTATCTACTGTAGTATTGTATCGTTTGGCAAGTGAATAAAGTGTATCACCTTGCTCTACAATGATGCGTTTAACACCATGGTTAACTTTTACAAGTTCTCTTTTTTCTGAATTACTTTGCCCTAAAACCTCTTGATCGTATTTATATAATTCATAGCGCTCAATTAGACTTATTAACTTTTGAGGGTATTTTCTATCTGTGGCATAACCCGCAGCTCTTAAGCCTTTTGCCCATCCTTTATAATCATCAGGTTTTAAATCGAACAACTTGGCATAACGTTTTCGACCAGTTAAAAAATCAGAATGATCTTCATATGAGGATTCAGGTTTTCTATATTTTCTAAAACACTCTTGAGAACGATCATCATCATGATAGATTTTAGCTCCTTTCCATCCATGACATTTTATTCCAAAGTGATTATTAGCTTCAACAGCCAACCTCCCATTTCCAGATCCAGATTCTAAAATACCTTGTGCTAGAGTAATACTAGCAGGTATTTTAGACTTACGCATTTCGGACATTGCTATATTTGAATAACGTTGTATATAGGCGTCAACTTTAGAAACTTGTTTAGACTTCTGTTCAGTCTTCACTTCCTTTTTGTCATTCACCTTTTGTTCTTCAGTGCTTTCTTTTGTAGCTTGAGTTTCTTGTTTTTTATCACTTCTTTTAGTAACGATTCCTTTCTTAGGACCACAACTAAACGCAAGTGCGATTACCAATAACAATATGTATTTGTAAGTTTTTTTCATTCTTTAATTAGTGGCATATTTTTTCTTCTCAACCTTTGATTCATCCCTGAAATACCTTGTAAACCGCCTGTATGGATTGCCAATATTTTTGAATCTCTAGGGAAATAATTCTTTGCTAATAAATCATAAATCCCAAACATCATTTTACCAGTATACACAGGATCTAAAGGGATATTAGTTTTTTGTTTAAATTCATTAATAAACGTTATTAATTCAGGCTTTATTTTAGCGTATCCGTCAAAATGATAATCAGCGATCAATTCCCAATTTTGCTGATGTGCAAATTTACAAATATCTGCCTTTAGAAAATCACCTTTTAAGGCCGGAAAACCTAAAATTTTCTGATCATTCCTAGAACTATTTATGATACCAGAAATCGTGCCACCTGTACCAACACAGACACATATATAGTCAAACTGCTGATCTTCTGGTATTAGTATTTCTTCACAACCTTTGACAGCTAGTGCATTAGTTCCGCCTTCAGGTACAGTATAAAAGGAACCGAACTTAGATTTTAAATCTTCAAGAAAATCATTCTCATTCTTTTTCCTATATGCTTCCCTATCGATAAAATGGAACTGCATACCACATGACTTTGCAAAAGTTAATGTTGGATTCGATTTAATTTTATGAGCCAACTCTTCACCTCTAATGACTCCAATGGTATTAAAACCGCATATTTTGCCTGCGTATGCAGTTGCTGCAATATGATTTGAGAATGCACCACCAAATGTTAACAATGTATCTTTATTTTGATTTTTCGCTTCAATCAAATTATATTTTAACTTCCGATATTTATTTCCAGAAATAAATTGATGCGTCATGTATTCTGGCTTTATAAAAACCTGATTATCAACCCGTATATTTTCAAACTGAACGTCTTTTAGCATACACCAAAACAAACTAAATTAATTTTCTAAAAATGTTAAAGTTTAATTTATTTTTTTACATTTAGCTTGTCAACCCATCAAAATCTATCTTTTCAATGAGCTCAATTATTGTGAGTTACATCCTATTTATAGTTGTGTGAACTATAAATTATGAAGAGACTATTACTATCCACAATTGTTGTTTTTATTGTTTTTACTTACTCTGGTTTTTCGCAATGTGCGGCATTTAACACCATTGCTTGCACTGAGGACGCACCAACCATCGTTGGTAACTCTATAACTTGCACTCCACCTTTAAATGATGCTGGTAGACGAAATTTTAGGGTAAATAATATGCTTGCTGGTGCCACTTATAGAATTTTTAATTGCGGCTCTGGTCAGGATACTCAAATGACAATAAGAACTTTAGCAGGTGGATTTGAAGCATTCAATGATAATAACGGACCTGCCTGTACCGGAACAGCTGCATCAATTGACTTTACACCAACTGCAGATGGCGATTACAGAATTCAACTAAACAGGTCTAATTGTCAATCCTCTGGTTTTTTGTCTAACGGCAACATTGAAGTTACTTTATTATCAGATCCGCCACTTCCGCCAGGAGTTTATGGTGTTACTCTAAATTGCCCAGGTGAGGCTAGCCAACCGTTAGTATCTAGTTTAGAATGCGATAGTTCTTTAAACATTGGTAACACTATTAATGGTAACCTAAATGCTTCTTCCGATAGTACTGCGTTACAACCTCAAATATTTATTTCTAGCGGTGATCCATGTGCTTTTGATGCTACAGATACCGCAAATTATGCATCTGTTGATTTTACTGTAGATGCAACTGGCGAATATGTCTTCTCAATGGATGAACCTGTACCCTATTTTGATGCAATGGGATATATTTATGAGACCGACTCTGGTTTTGTACCTGGAGTTTGTTCAGCAGGTTGGATAGCAGGTTCTGATGATGACGGACCAGATTTAAATCCAGAATTGACCGTTGACTTGGTAGCTGGGGTAAATTATACATTGGTTACGACTAAATATTCATTTTCAAGCACCACACATACCGGACCCTTTAGTTGGAATGTTAGTGGTCCACCTGGCAATACAGAATGGTACACCTCTGAAACTGGTGGAACATCAATAGGAAGCGGATCATCGTTTGATCCTGTAGGCGTTACTGGCTCGCCACTTTTGGATACAAATACGCCAGGAATTTACACTTTTTGGGGAGCGTGTACTAGTGACCCAAACGTTAGATATCAGGCAGATTATGTTATAGGTAAAGTATGGAATGGAGAATCAGGCAGTACTGATTGGGATATTGATGATAATTGGACACCGGTTGGTGTCCCTGATGATACCAATTGTATTTACATACCTGACACATCTGGTAATAATCCAACATTTTACACTAATCTAGATGCTGTCGGTTATAGTCTCTACATTGCAAATGGTGCAGAATTAACACAAGAACCTAATTCTACCTTAACCATTACCAATAGTGTTACTGTTGAATCTGGAGCAACGTATCACATTGATGACAGTGCTAGCCTTATTCAAATAGATGATGTTGTCAATACCATTAATGGCGTTTTTACTATGAATCGCACTGCCAATATTAGAATAAGTGATTATGTTTATTGGTCTTCCCCTGTTAGTGCTTTCAATATTGAAAACGTCTCACCGCTTACACCAAACGGATTTAAATATCAATGGATTCCTACCTTGTTTCAAGGAATTACGCCTTTTGGAAATATGCTTTTTGGAGAATGGCAAGGCTATAATAATGGAGCTATGACAGTCGCAAAAGGGTATGCCGTAAGAGGACCTTCTGGTCATACAACAACGCCTTCAGATTATACAGCAACATTTAGTGGAACCCCTAATAATGGTACAATTGTTTTTCCTATAGAACGCGGAACACATACTGGTGGCGCTTATTTTTACCAACCAATTGTAGGTGGGGATTTTTTAGAAGTAACCAATAATGATGACAACTGGAATCTCGTCGGAAACCCATATCCTTCAGCAATAAATGCCATAGATTTTTTATCTAGTCCGAGTAACACTAATATTTCTGGAAGTATATACTTATGGACCCATGGTACAGAAGTTGGGACTGCAAATCCAGATCCATTTTATGATGATTTTCTTTATAATTATAATTCAGCAGATTACATAGTATATAACCTCAGTGGTTCATCAACTCCAGCAGGTTTCAATGGAAATATTGGAGCAGGACAAGGATTTTTTGTTCTCATGACAGATGATGCATCTACCAATGAGACAATTACCTTTGACAATTCTATGAGAGATAGCACCCATGATAATGGTCAGTTTTACAGAGATAATACAAACACTACTAATAACTCGGATGAAGAAGGTATTGCACATAGAATTTGGCTAGATTTTATTGGTCCTTCTGGTAGTACAAACACAACACTTGTCGCCTACGTTGATGGGGCTACAAATGATGATGACAGACTATATGACGCCGCTGCAGCATCTGGTAATGGTCTAGATTTATACTCTTTTATTAATGACCAGAGTTATTTAATACAAGGACGCCAGACTCCTTTTGACAGTTCAGATAGCGTTCCTATTGGAATGAATATTTCTGAGCAAGGCATACAAACCTTAGCTCTTAATACCTTGGATGGTATTTTTGACAATTCAGATCAGGATATTTATATTGAAGACCTTGAACAAGGCATCATTCATAATATTAAAAATAGTCCATACTCCTTTACTAGTGATCCGGGTGAAATCAATGACAGATTCATTCTTCGCTTCACAAATACCACACTAAGTGAGGATGATTTTAACGCTTTAAATAGCATTAAAGTTTTTGAATCTAGAGAGACTCTACATGTAACTTCAGAAAATGAATTGCTACAATCGATAGAGATTTTTGATGTTATTGGTAGACAATTATTTTTTGAAAGTGCTGTGAATATGAATACTTTCACAGTCACAGGTATGCGTCCACAAAAGCAAACACTACTTATAAAAGTAGTATTAGAAAATAATGCTCAAAAAACTTTCAAAATTATTTTTTAAAAAAATAAATAAAGTTCCAAAATGCTCTTTTTTGAAGGAAGTTCAAATCTCCTTCATTCTGATAAGCCTCTCGTTCAAAAGAAATATTTCTATAGGCAACTTTTCTGGATTTATACTGAATTAACCTTACCAAGAATTCAATACCATAAATGATAAAAAACGGAACAATTAACAACTCTAATTGCTGTCTGAGATGAATTTTTTCATGATTTATTAAAACATTATTTCTTTTTAATGTTTCACTCTTTAAAAACATGAAAGGAAAAACAGTAAGTCCAACAAAACCTTTTGGCACTAAATATTTTGAAATTATTACCACTATTCTATAGAAGGCAAAAATCAATCCAAATTAAGCTATCTTTGTGATATGATGAAGAAATATGTCCCAATAGAAGAAGGAGATTACTATTTAACACCTGAAGGCTATCGCTGTTTTACAGAGCAATATCTACTAAAAAGAGGCTATTGTTGTGAAAGTGGATGCAGACATTGCCCATATGGTTTCGATAAAGAAAAACTTAAAAAGAAGTAATGCAAGCAACTCAACTGACATTTAAAGACCAAATATTACAAGGTATTCCTAATGAATTACCACAACCAAAGGTTTATGATTCTAGCATTAATCATGCGCCAAAACGTAAGGATATTTTAACGGTTGAAGAAAAAAAGTTAGCGTTACAAAATGCACTACGTTACTTTGACAAAAAGCATCACTCAATTCTCCTACCAGAATTTAAAGAAGAATTAGACACTTTTGGTCGCATATATATGTATCGTTTTAGACCAGATTATAAAATGTATGCACGACCTATAGATGAATATCCAGCAAAATCTAAGCAAGCTGCAGCGATAATGTTGATGATTCAAAACAATCTAGATTATGCTGTGGCGCAACATCCACATGAGTTAATTACTTATGGTGGTAATGGAGCTGTATTTTCAAATTGGGCTCAATATTTACTAACCATGAAATATTTAGCAGAGATGAATAATGAGCAAACTCTGGTGATGTATTCTGGTCATCCATTAGGTTTGTTTCCTTCACATGAAAATGCCCCAAGAGTTGTGGTTACAAACGGAATGATGATTCCTAATTATTCAAAACCGGACGATTGGGAAAAATTTAATGCACTTGGAGTAACTCAATATGGACAAATGACTGCTGGAAGCTATATGTACATTGGGCCGCAAGGTATTGTGCATGGCACGACTATTACTGTTCTAAATGGATTTAGAAAAATAAAGAAAGAACCAAAAGGTAACGTATTTGTCACGTCTGGATTAGGTGGTATGTCTGGCGCGCAACCAAAAGCTGGAAATATTGCTGGCTGTATTACCGTTTGTGCAGAAGTAAATCCTAAAATCACTCAAATACGCTTAGATCAAGGCTGGATTGACGAAAAAATCACTGATTTAGATGAATTAGTTTCAAGAGTTAAAAAAGCTAAAGCTGAAAAAGAAATCATTTCTATTGCTTACCTAGGCAATGTTGTTGAAGTTTGGGAAAAATTTGATGAAGCTAATATTAAGATAGACTTAGGCAGCGACCAAACCTCACTTCACAATCCTTGGGCTGGTGGTTACTATCCTGTCGGACTATCTTTTGAAGAATCTAACGATTTAATGGCTAATCAACCGGAATTGTTCAAAGAAAAAGTCCAAGAAAGCTTAAGGCGTCATGCTAAAGCTATAAATAAACATACATCAAATGGCACTTATTTCTTTGATTATGGTAATGCCTTTTTATTAGAAGCATCTAGAGCTGGCGCCGATGTTATGGCAGAAAATCCAACAATCGGAAGAGAGTTTAAATACCCAAGCTATGTACAAGACATTATGGGACCAATGTGCTTTGATTATGGATTTGGTCCTTTCCGTTGGGTTTGTTGTTCTGGCAAACCAGAAGATTTAGCAAAAACCGATGCGATTGCCTGTGAGGTCTTAGAAGAGATAATGAAGAATTCACCTTCTGAAATTCAACAGCAAATGGCCGATAATATTCAATGGATAAAGGGAGCTCAAGAAAACAAATTAGTCGTAGGTTCTCAAGCCAGAATCTTATACGCTGATGCTGAAGGGAGAATGAAGATTGCCAAAGCCTTTAACGATGCTATTGAAAGAGGTGAAATAGGATATGTTGTTTTAGGACGTGATCACCACGATGTATCCGGAACCGATTCACCATACCGTGAGACTTCAAACATTTATGATGGTTCTCGTTTTACTGCAGATATGGCAATTCATAACGTTATTGGTGATAGTTTTAGAGGCGCAACATGGGTTAGTATTCACAATGGTGGAGGCGTTGGTTGGGGAGAAGTAATGAATGGCGGATTCGGCATGGTTCTTGATGGTACTTTAGAAGCTGAAAAGCGCTTAAAATCAATGCTTTTCTGGGATGTAAACAACGGAATTTCGAGACGAAATTGGGCACGAAATGAAGGAGCTACCTTCGCCATTCAACGTGCAATGGAAGTTGAGCCAAATCTAAAAGTTACCATTCCAAATATAGTTGATGATGATTTATTAGAAACCATTTAAAAAAAAAGCAATATGAAAAATTTAATTAAACTCGCACCTATTCTTTTGTTTGCTGTATTACTAACATCATGTAGTTCTGTAAGAGTTGCTGCAGATTATGACAGAGAAACAAATTTTGACCAATACAAAACCTTTGCTTTTTTTAAGCCAGGAATTGATAAAGCCGAAATTAGTGATATCGATAAACGAAGAATTTTAAGAGCTATCGAAGCTGAATTATTAGCAAAAGGAATGACAAAATCTGAGAATCCAGACATGCTAATTAGTATATTCACTAAGTCAAATCAACGTGTTAATGTCTATAACAATGCCTGGGGCGCTGGTGCCTGGGGTTGGGGAGGCTTCGGTGGTTGGGGCTGGGGTTGGGGACCTGGTTTTGGCTGGGGAGGCAACCAAGTTTCTACGAGAACTGAAGGTATGCTATTTATAGACTTCATAGACACTAACAAAAAAGAATTGATCTGGCAAGGTTCTGGAACGGGTTACCTTGTTACTCGAAACGTTGATAAAAAAGAAGCTAGGATAAAAGAGTTTGTGGCCAAAACCATGGAGCAATTTCCACCAACAGAATAGAAATAAAAAATTATTTAATTTCAAAAGCATCAGTTTAACTGATGCTTTTTTGGTTTACAGCCTTTATTAGGCATTAAAACTAAATACTATATCTTTGCCGACTTTCAAAAGCACAGTATTATGATTTTAGGTCAAACCACTCGAAAAAACTTTACACAGAACCCTAAGAACGATATTTTATCAGGTTTAACAGTTGCACTTGCATTAGTACCGGAAGCAGTCGCCTTTGCCTTTATAGCAGAAGTACCACCAATAGTTGGACTTTATGGCGCTTTTATGATGGGAATTGTGACTGCACTTTTTGGTGGTCGCCCTGGCATGATTTCTGGAGCTACTGGAGCTATGGCTGTTGTTATGGTGCATCTCATAAAAAAAGGAAATGATGTTGGCCTAGCCTTAGACACACCAATAGATAATCTAGGACTGCAATGGTTATTCATCACCTTACTGATTGTTGGTGGTATTCAAATACTAGCTGGATTATTCAAGCTTGGAAAATTTGTACGCTTAATTCCACATCCTGTAATGATGGGATTTGTAAATGGTTTGGCTATTGTTATCTTCATGGCTCAACTCGGTCTTTTTAAAGAACTCGTAAATGGTGAATTACAATATATGAGCGGGACAAGCTTATATACCATGCTAGGTCTAGTAGCCTTAACTATGGGAATAATGTATGGATTACCAAAATTGACCAAAAAAATTCCAGCTGCATTAATTGCGATAATTGTTGTTGCATGTATCACTATTTTTGGGGATATCGATGTAAGTACTGTTGGGTCTTTCATTGCAGATCGCGGTGGTGAAGAAGGTATAAAAGGTACATTACCAACTTTTCAAGATCAAATATTTGAATTGTTTGGTACATTAGATGGACATTTACTTAGTACTATTTTGCCTACTGCATTTATTCTTGCAGCAGTTGGCCTTATAGAATCTTTAATGACCTTAAACCTTGTTGATGAAATTACTGAAACTCGAGGAAACGGAAATCGTGAATGTATTGCCCAAGGTGGAGCAAATATTTTAAACGGTTTATTTGGTGGCATGGGCGGATGCGCTATGATTGGTCAATCTATCATTAATGTAGATTCTGGTGGACGTGGACGTTTATCTGGCGCTGTGGCTGCGGTTGCACTATTGTGTTTTGTTTTGTTTGGCGCACCACTTATTGAGCAAATACCAATTGCTGCGCTAGTCGGTGTAATGTTTATGGTTGTCATTGGGACTTTTGCTTGGAGTAGTTTTAGGATAATCAGAAAAATTCCAATTTCAGATGCTATTGTACTCATTGCAGTTTCAGCCATTACAGTTTGGAAAGATTTAGCTGTTGCAGTAATTGCAGGTGTTATTATTTCGGCATTAGTGTTTGCATGGAAAAATGCAACTATGATTAGAGCTCGTAAGCGAATGCAACCGAATGGCACTAAAACTTATGAAATATGGGGTCCACTCTTTTTTGGTTCTATTCAAAATTTTAACGCAAAGTTTGATGTGAAAAACGACCCAGAAAAAGTAGAAATAGATTTTATTGAATCTCGTGTAACCGATCATTCAGCTCTCGAGGCCATTTTTAACCTTGTAAATAAATATGAAGCTGAAGGAAAATCTATCAAGCTAAAACATTTAAGTGAAGATTGTAAGGTACTTTTACGAAAAGCCAACCCTAAGTTTGATGAAGTCATTGTAGAAGATATTGATGATCCGCGTTATCATTTAGCAGAAAATCCGGAAGAGTTTACGAAACCACTTTCTGAATACAATTTATAATAAAAAGCGACTCTTGAGAGTCGCTTTTTATTTAGTATGCTAATATTTCTTCTATCTTAATTTTTACTTTTTCTGTTGAAGGTATCATGGTTTGTTCTAAAGTAGAATTTAAAGGAATTGCAGGCATATTTTCACTTCCGATTGTCATAACTGGTGCATCTAAAAATTTAAAACATTCTTCTTGAATTTTACCTGCTAATGCTCTTGCAAAACTATTATTTGAAGGTTCTTCTGTAACGACCAAGCACTTACCTGTTTTCTTTACAGATTTCATAATCGTGTCTTCATCTAGTGGAAATAATGTTCGTAAATCGATAATTTCAATTTGATCACGCATTCCTAATTCACCAGAAGCATTATAAGCCCAATGCACTCCCATTCCATAAGTAACAATGGTTAGAGTTTCAACATCTTCTTGTTTCCAGATCTCTTGTAATAACCAAGCTTTTCCTAATGGCAATATATAATTATCGGAAGGTTCAATAGAAGTTGCTCCGTCCGTTCCTTTTACCTTAGACCAATACAAGCCCTTATGCTCTAAAATAACTACAGGATTGGGATCGTGATAAGCCGCTTTCATAATCCCTTTTAAATCTGCACCATTGCTAGGGTAAGCAATTTTTATACCTCTAATATTGGTAATCACACTTTCAACCGAAGAAGAATGGTAAGGTCCACCACTACCATAAGCTCCAATTGGCACACGAAGAATCATACTAATAGGCCATTTTCCATTTGACAAGTAACAACTTCTACTTACCTCAGTAAATAATTGATTTAATCCTGGCCAAATGTAATCTGCAAACTGAACCTCAACAATTGGCTTTAAACCAACTGCGCTCATACCTACAGTAGAGCCAACAATAAAAGCTTCTTGAATTGGCGTATTAAATACTCTATCATCTCCAAACTTTTGGGCTAAAGTTGCTGCTTCTCTAAATACGCCACCAAGTCTTCCTCCAACATCTTGACCATATAATAAGCATTTTTTATCTTCTCGCATTAACTCTTCAATGGCATGCAACGCACAATCTACCATTACAACTCGTTCGCCATTTTCAGGTTCGCGCTCACCTATTTCATCAGTGATTGTAGTTGGAACAAAATCGTGGGTAAATAAATCTTCTGGTGTTGGGTCTTCAGCCTTTAAAGCTTCTTCAAAATCTGATTGTACTTTTTCTTTAGCAGAATGCTCTATTGCTTCAACATCTTTTTCTGAAAAACCATTGTCTAAAAGTTGTTGTTTTAAAACTGGATAAGGATCACGAGAACGTGCTTCTTCTAAGTCGTCTCTATACCATTCCATTCGAACTCCAGAGGTATGATGATTTAATAATGGTACTTTTGCGTGCACTAGAAAAGGACGTCGTTCTTCTCTAATAGTAGCAATTACCTTTTCTATAGCTTCATAACTTTCAATAAAGTTTGCACCATCAATACTTATAGCTTCTAAACCATGAAATCCTGCTGCGTATTCTGCTGCATTTTGCGCTCTAGTTTCTGCTTCATTTGCAGAAATATCCCAACCGTTATCTTGCACCAAATATAAAATTGGCATTTGTTTTAAAGCCGCCATCTGAAATGCTTCTGCAATTTCTCCTTCGGTTACTGATGCATCACCTAAGGAACAGACTGTTATTGGGTTAAGAGATTCTTCGCTATCTCCTTCGACAAGCTCAGGATGACAGCTCTGAATGACATTTGAATTTTCAAGATTTTGTTTTTCTAGATATTGCATTCCCATTGCAACACCTGTTGCTGGAATTGCTTGCATTCCTGTTGCTGAAGATTGATGCGGAATTTTAACTTTATCTGCATCTTTTAAACTTGGATGCGAATAATAGGTTCTTCCTCCTGAAAATGGATCATCTTTTTTTGCCAGTAATTGCAACATCAAATCATAAGGTTGTAACCCGAAAGCAAGTAACATAGCGTCATCTCTGTAATATGGAAACGCATAATCTTGAGGTAATAATTGCATACCTAAAGCTGTTTGAATTGCTTCGTGACCACGTGATGTTGCGTGAACATATTTTGATACTTGTTTAAAGTTATCTTCATACAATTCTGCCATTGCTTTAGCTGTGCACAGATTTAAAAAACCTTTTTTTAGTATTTCTTTTTTCATATTCATTTTCCACGAAAGTGGAAATCTTTTTATTCTTATTTCATTTTTTTGAGATTCCTGCCTTCGCAGGAATGACAATTATTAAATTTTGCGTTAGGGATTGAGGCTTTGTTGAAGCTCATTTTTTGGCATTTCGAGTGCTTCAATGTCCAAAAATTAGCGACTGCCGAAAGCCCGACCACAATGCTATTGTGGTAACGCCCAATATTTTCTAGGCTAACTCTTTTCTTGTCTTCAACATCCAATTGAACTTATCTTCAAGTTTTCCTGTTTTAATGGCGTTTAAGGTATTATTGATATCTAAGCCTACTGGACTTTCATCTGAAACATGAATTACTTGACCTTCTAACCCAATCTCGTGAATGTATGCGATACCAACTGCTGTACCTGCTCCAAAAGCTTCTTCTAACTCTCCATTTTGTGAGGCTTGTTTTATCTCATCTAGAGTAATTAAGCGTTCGGTTACGTTAAAGCCTTTGTCTCTTAATATATCTATAACACTTTTTCTCGTAATACCATCTAAAACAGACCCGTCTAATTTTGGTGTAATGAATTCACCATTGATCTTGAAAAAGATGTTCATAGTGCCTACTTCTTGAATGTACTTATGCTCTGCAGCATCTAACCACAATACTTGATCGTAGCCTTTTGCTTTTGCAAGCTCAGTTGGTCTTATTGCAGCAGCGTAATTACCAGCTGCTTTTGCTTCACCTGTTCCTCCATGTGCAGCTCTAATAAACTGTTTTTCTGCCCATAACTTTATGCGCTTGCTAAAAAATGGACCTGCAGGTGATGCCATTATAATAAATTTGTAATGTGTTGCTGCGCGCATTCCTATAAACGGTTCGTCTGCATACATAAATGGTCTTAAATACAACGCGCTACCTTCTTTAGGCGGAATCCAATTGTGTTCTAAACTTACCAGTTCTTTTAAACCTTCCACAAATAATTCTTCTGGAAAATGTGGCATACCCATTCGGTCAGCACTTTTGTTTAAGCGCTTTGCATTTTGGTCTGGTCTAAATAACATTGGTTCTCCATTCTCATTTTTATAAGCCTTCATACCTTCGAATATGGCTTGACCATAATGTAATGCCATTGCTGCTGGATGCGTTGGTATCATGCCCATAGGCACTATTCTGGAATTTACCCATTGACCATTTTCATAATCGCAAATAAACATGTGATCTGTAAAGGTTGTCCCCAACGGAATATTGTCAAAATCTAATTGGTCTACTTTAGACTTTTCTACTTTGGTTGTTGTTATGTTGTAATTCATAATATTATTTTTTCTTTATTCATTTTGTCTTGAAACAAAACGAATCAAAAATTCAAGTTGAAAATGAGGAATTTTTACTTTGTTCTCGACTAAGCTCGAACTGACTGTAAAACCAAAAATAAAATCTAAATTCAGTCCAAGGCTTCCTGAATTTTACGATTTGATTTTTATATTCTGCATTTCAACGGTTATTTCAATGCTTCGCATTGATTTTATCTAAAAGCGAAGCGCTGTCTTATATCTAATAATCTAAATTTCTCTATCTACATCAAACTGTTCAAAGTAATCCGCAACTCTGCGCACAAAACTTCCACCTAAAAAGCCATCAACCACACGATGGTCAAAAGACAAGGACAAGTACATCATACTTCTAATAGCGATTTCATCTCCTTTCTCAGTTTCAATAACTTCTGGCCGTTTTTTAATAATTCCTAAAGCTAGAATCGCTACTTCTGGCTGATTGATAATTGGCGTTCCCATTACACTGCCAAAGGTTCCAACGTTTGAAATTGTAAAGGTGCTTCCTTGTATATCGTCTGCTTGCAATTTATTTTCTCGCGCTTTATTTGCTAGTACATTAACATCCGCAGCTAATTCTTTTAGATTTTTAGTGTCCGCATTTTTAACCACAGGAACAATTAAATTTCCGCTAGGCAAGGCTGTTGCCATACCAACATTTATATCTTCTTTTATGATGATATTTTTACCATCAACTGAAGCATTGATATTTGGAAAATCTTTAATTGCCTTTGCTACGGCCTCAACAAAAAGTGGTGTAAATGTTAGTCGTTCTCCATACTTTTCTTGAAATGCAACTTTATTATCATTTCTCCATTGCACCATGTTTGTTAAATCTGCTTCAACATAAGCAGTAACGTGCGGCGACGTATGTTTAGAATACACCATGTGGTCAGCAATCATTTGACGCATTCTGTCCATTTCCACAATCTTACCTTTTCCTTTATCTAGACTTAATTGTGGAATTCTGTATGCTGTTGGGTCTTGCACAACTGGTTGCGCAAACTTATATGGTCTTCCTTCTTCTATATACTGAAATATGTCACTTTTACGCAATCTACCTTCGTGACCTGTTGCTGGTATTCGAGCTAACTCTTCAAAACTTATGTGATGTTTTTTTGCAATTTCAATTACTAAAGGCGAAAAGAACTGGTTTGAGTTAGAGACTGAAAAAGACTGAGATTCCTTCACTTCATTAGGAATGACAGCACGCTTTTTTGTTTTCTTTTTCGAAGATTGAGATTCCTTCTCTTGGTTCGGAATGATAGAGGGTTTTTGTGTTGAAGTTGAAGTCTTTCCATCTGCTTTTATAATAGCAATGGTATCGCCAATTTTTATAACTTCATTAGCCTCAAAACGTATTTCTTCTATTATTCCTGAAACATTGGATGGTACTTCAGAATCTACTTTATCTGTAGCTACTTCAAGAAGCATCTCATCTTCTTCAATATAATCACCTACATTTTTAAACCAAGTAATTATGGCTGCTTCTGTTATACTTTCGCCTAGCTTAGGCATTTTAAATTCAACTCTAGACATTATAATGAACTAATGTTTGTTAGTTTATTTTTTTAAAAAATCACGAAGTGTTTTATAAACATCTTTCTGCATTTTCATATGTTTTGGAACTTCACGCAAAGGTTCCACTTGTTTCAAACTGTTATGACAGTCTTGAGGTAATTGTTGGTACAATTGTGTACCTTTTGTTTTCCAAGCAATCAGTTCATCACTAACTTCTTTTACAACTTTTGCTGGATTACCTACGACTAAACTTCGACGTGGAATTTTTGTTTCTGCCTTTACAAATGTCATTGCACCTACAATTGATTCGTCTCCAATTTCGGCATCATCCATAATAACAGAGTTCATTCCTATTAAACAATTTCTTCCAAGATTTGCTCCGTGAATTATTGCTCCGTGACCAATGTGCGCACTTTCTTTTAAAACAATTGACTTACCCGGAAACATATGTACTGTGCAATTTTCTTGCACATTAACTCCATCTTCAAGAATTATTTGCCCCCAATCTCCACGAATAGCTGCACCTGGACCAATGTAACAATGCTTACCAATAATGACATTTCCTGTAACTGCTGCCAAAGGATGCACGAAGCTAGTTTCGTGAACAACTGGTATATATCCTTGAAATTCGTATATCATTGATAGTTGTGAGATTTTAGTTTTGAGTATTGAGATTTGACTCACATCTATTATCTCAATACTCTGTACTTCTATTTAAATCGTTTTAATGTTTCTTTTGTAAACTCACTTAATACCAAACGACCACTAATTGCAGCTCGTTTAGCTAAAAGTGTATCCCAATCTTCTGTTCCTCTCCAAAATATAGACTTCATTTCTTTCATTGCTTCTTGATTGTATGTACATAAGTTCTCAGCAAATGACTTTACAGATTCATCTAACTCTTCAGTTGTATCGTAAACTTGTGTAAATAAACCTTTCTGCTTTGCCCAATCTGGAGAATAGAATGTATTTGCATCTATTGCAATTTGAGACATTCCGCTAAGACCTAATTTACGTTCTACTGCTGGTCCCACAACAAATGGCCCAATACCAACATTAAGCTCACTCAGTTTAATTGCTGCAAACTTTGTTGCCATACAGTAATCTGTTGCAGAAGCTAATCCTACTCCTCCACCAACGGTCTTTCCTTGAACGCGTCCAATGATGAATTTTGGACATTTACGCATGGCGTTTATTACGTTAGCGAAACCAGAAAAGAACACTTTCCCAGTTGCTTCATCATTAATATTTATAAGCTCCTTAAAACTTGCTCCTGCACAAAAGGTTCTATCACCACCGCTTTTTAAAACAATAACTTTGATTGCATCGTTTTGCCCAGCTTCAGATATCGTATTAGCTAGTTTAGCTAAAATATCTCCTGGTAAGGAATTATGAGCAGGATGGAAAAACTCAATGTATCCTACTTGATTTTCTATAGTTTGTTTTACGTATGGATCCCTCATTTTTTAATCAAATAACTTTTCTATTTTTTCTATATAATTCTTAGCATTTTCACTCTTTGGATTTAACTCCAATGCTTTTTTATAATTTTCTAATGCTTTATTATAATCTTCATTTATGAAATAAACTTCACCCAAACTGTCAAATAAATTTGAGTTCTGCGGAAATTGCTGAGTTGCAAATTCAAATAGATTAATTGCTTCTGTATTCTTGTTTGCACTCAACAACTCGTACCCAAAATTATTTAACATTACTGCACTAGTTGTAAAATAATTAGTAGTATCAACTTTTAGCTTGTTATATTCTGAAATGGCCTCTTTTGAATCATTAAGAATTCCTGACTTTAACTTTGAGAATAAATTAAGCTTAGGATAATTGATAACATCTGGCTCTATATCTCTAAAAAACAATGTATACCAATCATTATATGCTTCTTCTGAAGTATTATTTACAATTAAAGCTATAGCATAGTTTGAATCAGGACAGATTAAAACACCACTTTGAGTACCATTAGATGTTCCTGTTTTTGAATAATAATAACCTTCAAGATCTGCTTCATCAATGTTTTGCCACAGATATCCTAAATTTTCATCATCTTCTTTATCTGTAAACAAAATTCTTGACGCTTCTTTAACCCAAGGTTCTTCTTTATTATCTACTAAATATTTCATATAAGTTGCCAAATCTGGAAGTGTCGAAATAGCTCCACCAGCAGCACCATAAACTGGACAGTAGTCCATAGGAACCAACGTGTCGCCGCTGTAACCTCGAACTAAATTTTTTAAATGTTTTTCTGATTCATTTAAAAAAGTGTTGTTCATATTCAGTTCACCAAGAAATTCATTGAGTTGCTCTTTAAATGGTTTCTTATTAACTTTTTCTAAAATGTAAGCCAAAAGTTCTGGGCCAACTGAATTATATACAAATACAGTTCCCGGTGCCTTATCTAATTCGGTTGTTTTAAGCTCTTCTAATAAGTCTTCGATTGTATACACTTCAACACTATTTATATCTTGAGCAGTGTTCATTTTTTCATTAAATGCTTTCAATCGCTTTGGTGTTTTTTCTTTGAAACCTAAACTATGAGTCAATAAATTTCTAATTGTGATTGGTTGCTCTTCAAACTCTAAATTGGGATAATCAGCATCTAAATAGTTTCGAATATCATCATCTAAATTTATTTTTCCATCTATTACTGATTTTGCAACCAAAGAACCTGTGAGCGTTTTTGTAATTGAGGCAATCTCATATAATGAGTTTTCGTTTGGTGTATTTTTAGCACCTTTATCTAACTCACCATAGTAATTTTGATACATTTTACCATCTTTATAAATAGCTAGTGCAAACGAATTTACATTACCTCGTTGAAGACTATTTTTGACATATTCATCAACGGTATTTGTAAGCACTTTAAAGGTATCATCTTGCTTTACAACTTCTTCTTCAGCTTTTTTTGAGTTACAACTCGCTAATAATAAGAGTACAATTATGGTTTTTATATATTTCATTTTAAAGTAATCCAAATTGTTCAAAATGATGATTAAAATGTTTACGATGGAATAGATTCCATTCATATTTATTCAACTCTCCAAAAACTATATTTGTAAGTTTAGCCTCTGGTTGTTTCTTGAAAAATTCGATGTAATTATCAAAAGCATCTAGTAAATTTTGTTTTGCTTCCATTAAACTATTATAACTCAAAGTTTCCAATTCCTTTTCTAATTGTTTAGGTGCTGGATGTTCCTTTGGCATCTTCTTATAGTTGTATAAAGTAGCGTGAACTTTATCTAGTATTTTTTCCGGTGTGGCAATTTCATTGACTTCAATATCACCAGAAGAAATTCTTACTGAATATTCTAAGTGTTCTACCATATGTTGCGCAGACATTGTTCCCCAAAGCGGTTTTGAATCTTCAGTTAGTTTGCTCAAGCAATTTTCAATAGAAGCTTTATTAATTTCAACAAAAGATTTTTGTTTCTTTTGAACCATAGTGAGAATGGTTGCCACAGCAACTAAAGGACTATCTTTTGGTCCTTTTTCACTTTCTGGTCTATCTTCAAAATTAGCATCAAACACCTCAACGTGCCATTTTACAATTCCGCTAGGATGCTCTGTACTTGCCACATCTCTATCTACTTTTTCTTTACAAGTTAATCGCACATAAATGGTATCGTTGTGATACAATGGTCTTAAAAACCTGATACTATCTAAACCATAATTTGCCGCAACTGGACCTTTATTCGGATACACAAACAAACCAGCTGCTGCTGAAATAATAAAATAACCGTGAGCAGTTCGTTTTTCGAAAATACTTCCATCTAAAGATGTGATATCTGTATGTGCATAAAAATGGTCCCAAGTCAGATTTGCAAAGTTTACAATATCTGAATCTGTAATCGTTCGCTTATGCGTTTTAAGAGACATTCCTGCTTGAATATCTTCCCAATGGTATTGAAATGGATGTTTCTCAGCCTCTTTATATTTCGCATTTTGCTGATAAATACCTGTAATCTCAGTAATTGTTGATGGTGAACCTTGAATAGCTGTACGCTGTAAATAGTGTTTTATACCACGTATTCCACCCATTTCTTCACCTCCACCAGCTCTTCCTGGTCCTCCGTGAACCAAATATGGTAATGGCGAACCGTGACCTGTACTTTCTTTAGCACTTTCTCTATTTAACACCAAAATTCGTCCGTGATGACTAGCCGCATTTACAACATAATCGCGAGCAATATTATCATCATTAGTTACAATTGAAGATACCAACGAACCTTTACCCATTTGCGCTAATGTTACTGCTTCATCCAATGTTTTGTAAGGCATAATTGTACTTACAGGACCGAAAGCTTCACGTTCGTGAATGACTGTATTCTGAAACGGATTGTCAGCTCTCAATAAAATTGGACTTATAAACGCTCCTTTTTTTGCGTCTGCTCCAACTGTATCTATCTTATCTAAATTTCCATAAACAATATGCGCTTCTTTAGCTAAATCATTTACCGAATCTCTAACCGCTTCAACTTGTTGTTTACTGACTAAAGCTCCCATTCTAACTTCTTTCAGTCTTGGGTCACCAATAGTCACTTTATCAAGCGCTTTTCCTAATGCTATTTGAACATCTTCGACTAAATTTTCAGGAACAATGATTCGACGTATTGCTGTACATTTTTGACCAGCTTTTACTGTCATTTCTTTTCGAACTTCTTTGATAAACAAATCAAATTCTGGTGTTCCTGGAACAGCGTCTTCACCAAGAACTGAAGCGTTTAAGGAATCTGCTTCAGTTGTAAAAGGCACAGATTCTTGAATTAGTCTAGGATGTGCTTTTAACAATCTTCCTGTTGCTGCTGAACCTGTAAACGTCACCACATCTTGAGATTCGACTGTATCTAGAATTGTTTTAACGGTTCCGTTAATGATTTGCAATGCGCCTTCAGGTAAAATTCTAGATTCTATAATTGTTCTCGCCACTGCTTCTGCCAAATATGATGATGAAGGTGCTGGAAGCACAACTGCTGGCATTCCTGCCATCCAATTCACTGCACACTTTTCTAACATTCCCCAAACTGGAAAGTTGAAAGCATTAATATGAACAGCAACACCTTTTTTTGGCACCATAATGTGATGTGCCATAAATCGTCCACCTCTAGATAAATCTATTGGATCTCCTTCAACATGAAATGGTTGATTTGGAAATAATTTCCTTAACGAAGCATTAGCAAAAAGATTTCCGAAGCCACCTTCAATATCTATCCAACTATCAAGTTTTGTTGCACCAGTTCTATAGCTTAGTTCATAAAAAGCGTCTTTTCTTTTCGTTAGATATAATGCCAACTTCTTTAGCATATTACCACGCTCTTGAAAGGTCATTTTGCGAATTACTTCTCCACCGGTTATTCTTCCGTATTGAAGGATTTCTGGAATATCTAATCCTTCTGTTGCTATTGAAGCGAAAGCTTCACCTGTAACTGCATCAAGAATTGGCTGACCTTCTTCGGTTCCTGTTGTCCAGTTTCCAGTTACATAGTGCTCAATTTTTCTCATATCTTATTCTTTTTATGTTCATTTTGTCTTGAAACAAAACGAACCAAAAGTTCAAGTTGAAATAAGGAATTTTTCAATCTTGTTTCTCAGATTGAAAACCAAAATTAAAATCTAAATTTCTTCCAAGGCTTCAGAAATTCTTAACGATTTGATTTTTATATTCTGCATTTCAACATTTATTTCAATGCTTCGCATTGATTTGGTTTAACATCTAAAAGCGAAGCGATCTTGTGTCTTGTTTTTATTCTACTCGTTCTATAATTGCAGCATAGCCTTGTCCTACACCAATACACATCGTAATTAAGGCATAACGCTTTTGTTGTTGGTGTAATTCTAATGCTGCTGAATATGCAATTCTTGTTCCTGTGACACCAAGTGGATGACCGATAGCGATTGAACCGCCATTTGGATTTATTCGCTCATCATCGTCTACTAAACCTAATGCTCTTGTACAAGCTAGAGCTTGAGCTGCAAATGCTTCATTAAGTTCAATAACATCAATATCATCTAATGTTAAGCCTGCTTTCGCTAAAGCTTTTTTAGAGGCTTCAACTGGTCCAATTCCCATAATTCTAGGTTCAACTCCTACTACTGCTGAACTAACGATACGAGCTACAGGTTTTAGACCATATTTTTTTACTGCTTCTTCTGAAGCAATAATTGTGGCTGCAGCTCCATCATTTAATCCTGAAGAATTTCCTGCTGTCACACTTCCATCTTTTTTAAAAGCTGCTCTTAGTTTTCCTAAAACTTCTAAACTCGTATTTGGTTTCACAAATTCGTCTTTTGAAAAGACAATTGGGTCTTTCTTTCTCTGAGGAATTTCAACTGAAACAATTTCTTTTGCTAATCTTCCATTTTCTTGAGCCTTTGAAGCTTTCATTTGAGACCAATATGCAAATTGGTCTTGGTCTGCTCTTGAAATGGCATACTTATCCACTAAGTTTTCAGCAGTATTTCCCATTCCGTCTGTACCATACATCTCGTGCATTTTAGGGTTTACAAAACGCCATCCAAAAGTTGAATCATATAACTTAGAATCTCCTCCAAACGCACTTGATGGTTTTGCCATAACGTATGGTCCACGTGTCATATTTTCGACTCCACCAGAAATAAACACATCTCCGTCTCCAGCTTTAATTGCTCTGTTTGCATGAATAATTGCCGACAATCCAGAACTACATAAACGATTTACCGTTTCGCCTGGAACTGTATATGGTAATCCTGCAAGTAATGATGCCATACGCGCAACATTCCTATTATCTTCTCCTGCTTGATTTGCACAGCCTAAAATGACATCGTCATAGGCTTCTTTTGGTATATTAGGATTTCTTTTTACTAATTCTGAAATTACCAATGCTGCTAAATCATCTGTTCTTACAGCTGATAGTGTTCCTTTATAATTCCCTATAGGTGTTCTAACACCATCTATTATATATGCTTCCATTTTGATTTAAGATTATTGATTGTTGAATTTTTAAAATTGAATTCTTCAATCGTTAATCATTTTATTTCTCTTTATTCATTCTTTACGTTCATTTTGTCTTGAAACAAAACGAACCAAAAATTCAAAACGATTTGTTAGGAAATTGCTAAAGCACCATTCTCTTTCGGAATTTCGTCCTTGAAGCTACGCTTCGCATCTGCATTCCTTCGCTCATTATTTCTTAAAATCGTTGTTCTCTACAATCATTATTTATATTAATCTTCTTCTTCCCATTCTTTTGAGGTTCTATAAACTACTCCTTTAAAAAGAGCAACTAATTGTTCACCCTTCTTCACTTCAACAATGTTAAAACCTACTTTTGTTTTCTGTAAATTAACCGTCGATTCTGCCGTGATATAATCGTTTTCTTCCAGAGCTTCTACATGGTTTATACTAGACTCAATTGAGACTGCATATTTGCCATGTGTATTTGCTGTAAAACCAAATGCTGTATCTGCCAACGAATATGTTATTCCACCATGGGTTTTAAACATACTATTGAGCATATCCTTTCTAATCCTCATTCCAAGTTTACATCTTCCAACTTCTGATTCTAAAATTTCTATGCCTAGCCATTGACTGAACGCGTCTTGACTTAACATTTTATATGGAATTAGTTCTCCTTTCATATTTATAATTTGTCACTTCCAGTGATTTTTGAAAAAAATTGTATCGAGAAGTCTCGCTTGTTCTCGATACGCTTCGCACTCGAACTGACGCTAATTAAAAAACGTTTTGTTCTCTCGTTTCATTTTGCGTAATAACGGTGAACATCTGTATCTATCTTCGTGATATACATTATATAATTCGTCCATCATATTCACACACCAAGCAATGCCTTTTTCATCTGCCCAAGCCAGTAAACCTTTTGGATAATTTACGCCTTTGGTCATTGCGTTATCTATATCTTCTGCTGATGCTATATTTAGAAACAATGCGTCTGCTGCTTCATTAATGAGCATTACTAAAACACGATTGAAGATTTGCTCTTTTATATTCTCTGTGTTTTGAGATTCAATCGCTTCATCTGGAATTATAATTCGTCCACTTTGGTCGTAATCGTAATAGCCTTTTCCTGATTTTCGACCTAAATACCCAGCTTCTGACAATCGTTTTTGTGTGAAAGATGGCTTATATCTTGGGTCGAAATAAAATGCTTTGAAGACAGTTTCGGTTACTGTATAATTCACATCATTACCTATAAAATCCATTAACTCAAATGGTCCCATTCTGAAACCACCTAATGTTTTTAGGCTATAATCAATTGTTTGAAAATCAGCTAATCCTTCTTCATAAATTCGAAGTGCTTCACCATAAAATGGTCTTGCAACTCTATTGACTATAAATCCTGGTGTATCTTTTGCCACTGCTACGACTTTCTTCCATTCGGAAATGGTTGCTACAGATTTTTCCAAAACTTCCTTCGAAGTTTGAATGGCAGGAATCACTTCTACCAACTTCATTAATGGTGCTGGATTAAAAAAATGAATTCCTATACAACGTTCCGGTTTTTGAAGTGATGAAGCTATTGATGCTATGGATAAACTAGATGTGTTTGATGCTATGATACAATCTTCTGACACATACGTTTCTAATTCTGAAAACACCTTTTGCTTAATTTCAAGGTTTTCAATAATGGCTTCAATTGTAAGGTTGGAATCTCTTAAATCCTTTAAATTATCTACATAAGAAATATTAGATTGAATTCTGCTTTTTTCAGCTTCATCAATTCTTCCTTTTTCTACTAATCTTGATAATATCTTTTCTAAAGCTGATTTTGCTTTATCTAGTGCGAATTGGTTGGTATCGTAAAGTTTTACTTTACAACTTGCTGTTGCTGCTACTTGGGCTATTCCACCACCCATTGTTCCAGAACCTATGATTCCTATGTTCATATTCTTTTCCTGCGAAGGCAGGAATCTTATTTAGTTATACATTTTTCTTTATGTTCATTTTGTCTTGAAACAAAACGAATCAAAAATTCAAAACGATTTGTTAGGAAATTGCTTAAGCACCATTCTCTTTCGGAATTTCGTGCTTGAAGCTACGCTTCGCACCTGCATTCCTTCGTTCATTATTTCTTAAAATCGTTACTCAACCTCTACAATTCAAATTTTACGTCAAACTTTAATAGGTTATTTTATATCAATAATTTGTATTTATTTCCCTTTAAAATTAGGTTTTCTTTTTTCTATAAAAGCAGCAACTCCTTCGGCATAATCTTCAGTTTGTGAGGCTTCTATTTGATATTTTGATTCTAATGCTAATTGAGTTTTTAAGTCGTTATTCATAGATTCATTGAATGCTTTTTTAATCAATCCTAATGCTTTGGTTGGCATATTTGCTAGCTTTATTGCTAACTTATTAATCGTCGCCTCGAACTCTTCAGCAGAAACTTGCTTGTATATCATTCCCATTTTTTCTGCTTCTTCAGCTGAAATTTTATCACCTAGCATTGATAGAGCTAGTGCTTTTTGAAACCCTATTAACCTTGGTAAGAAGAAGGTTCCTGCACTATCAGGAATCAATCCAATCTTACTAAATGCTTGTATGAAACTTGCGTGCTCATTTGCAACCACAACATCACAAGCTAAAGCAATATTTGCTCCTGCTCCTGCCGCAACTCCGTTTACTGCTGCAATAATTGGCTTTTCAATTGTTCTTATTCTAGAAACTATTGGATTGTAATGGTCGTCTAAAATACTTTTTAGTCCAGGATTTAATTCTGGTGTTGTAATTTCAACAATGTCTTGTCCTGCACAAAAAGCTTTTCCATTTCCAACGATAACAATTGCTCTTACTTCTAAATTTGACTCACAACTATCTAAAGCTTCTTGCATAGCATATGCCATTTCTTTATTGAAACTATTAAACACTT
Organism: uncultured Flavobacteriaceae bacterium; assembly: GCA_964517835.1. Classification (GTDB taxonomy): domain Bacteria; phylum Bacteroidota; class Bacteroidia; order Flavobacteriales; family Flavobacteriaceae; genus Winogradskyella. The sequence goes on from CAZFEV010000015.1 coordinate 58,760, forward strand.
TTGGCCTGTTTAGTGTAATTTTAGCTACATTGTTTTCTATTTCTAATACTATACTTTTAGTCATTCTTTTATATTTTTCATATTCATTTTTGTCTTGACACAAAAACGAATCAAAAAAGTCAAGTTGAATTGAGGAATTTTTCAGTAAAACTGAAAACCAAAAATATAATCTAAATTCAGTCCAAGGCTTCCTGAATTTTTAACGATTAGATTTTCATATTCTGCATTTCAACGGTTAAAACGCTTCGCGTCTCTTATTTCAAACATTTAAAATAATCAAAAGGCTCTTGGCAATCATTGCACTGAAACTGTGCTTTGCACGCTGTTGAACCAAATTGACTAACTAATCTTGTATTTTGCGAACCACAATTAGTACACTTTACAATCTTCTTTCCGTTTAGTAAGACATCTTTATCTGCCTCAGCATCTAAAGGTGCTGCTATACCATAATCTTCAAGTGCCTTTCTTCCTCGAGGTGTGATCCAATCGGTTGTCCAAGCCGGATATAAAATCAAATCTACTTCTGCTTTATAACCAGCCTCGCGTAATGCTTTTTTTATATCATCACCAATAACATCCATTGCTGGACAGCCACTGTATGTTGGTGTGATTTCAACTTTTACAATCTCATTTATAATGATTGCAGAACGAACAACTCCCATATCCATAATTGATAATACTGGAATTTCAGGGTCTGAAACTTTTTCCAGAATTGGGATTAATGTTTTATCGATATGTGTTTGTTCTGTTGTCATAATATTAAGTCGCACCAAAAGCACTTCGACAAGCTCAGCACAAGTCGCAGGAATTCTTTACCACTCCATATTCGGATAAGCTCTTTGCATATATTGTAATTCGGCCAAAATGTAACCCAAATGCTCTGTATGTACACCGTTTTTTCCTCCTTTATGGAAATATTTAGATTCTGGAACGTCTAAAGTTGCTTCTTCTAAAGTTTCAGACACATATTTGTAATAGCCATCTTTTAACTTTGTAACATCTACTCCTATTCCTTGTTCAACCATTGCTTTGTCTGCTTCGGTTTGATGAAACAACTCGTCAGTATACATCCAAAGTTCATTGATTGCTTCTTGCATTTTTGCTCTACTTTCTTCGGTTCCATCACCTAAACGTCTTACCCAATCTGAAGAAAAACGCTCGTGATAACTCACTTCTTTAATACATTTATTTGCTATTGCTGAAAGCGTTAAATCTGTACTTTTTTGAAGTTCACTTAAGAATGCTAAATGATACGCATCAAATAAAAATTGCCTTGCTATAGTGTAAGCAAAATTTGTGTTTGGTTGCTCAACTAAGAGTACATTTTTATAATCACGTTCTTTTCGAAGCATAGCAATATCGTCTTCAGTTCGCCCATCACCGGCAACTTTACCAGCATATTGAAAATAACTGCGAACCTGACCAAATAAATCTAGAGATATATTGGTACAAGCTATGTCTGTTTCTAAACTTGGTCCGTGACCACATAACTCTCCTAGTCTTTGACCAAGGATAAGACTGTTGTCTGCTATGCCAAGAATGTAATTGTATAAATTTCTGTTTTCCATTTTACTTTTGAGACCTCTCGACTAAGCTCGAGGTGACATTTAGATATTAATAATGAGATTCATGAAACAACACTTCGACAAGCTCAGTGTGACAATTCAGAATGACAAATAATTACATGTGTTTTACATCATCAGGCACATCATAAAATGTTGGATGACGATACACTTTATCTTGAGCAGGTTCAAATAATTCACCATTATTATCTGGATTTGAAGCCGTGATATTTTTAGACTCAACAACCCAAATACTTACACCTTCATTCCTTCTTGTGTAAACATCTCGTGCATTTTCTAAAGCCATTTCTGCGTTCAGACTTCCAAAATGCCTGTGTTCTAATCCATTTTTACTTCTCACGAAGATTTCCCAAAGAGGCCAATTTTTGCTCATCTTTTTAATTTATTTCACCTGTGAAAAGGCGTATTAACTATATTCTCATTATTCATTTTTGTCTTAACACAAAAACGAACCAAAAAAGTCAAGTTGAAATGAGGAATTTTTACTTTGTTCTCGACTACGCTCGAACTGACAGTAAAACCAAAAATAAAATCTAAATTCAGTCCATGGTTTCCTGAATTCTTAACGATTTGATTTTTATATTCTGCATTTCAACTGTTGACTATTTGTTATCTCTGTTCTGAATCCTAAAAGCAGAGAATTTTTAAATTATTTTTTATATTAAACCAAAT
>CAZFEV010000016.1:0-58223 GCA_964517835.1 uncultured Flavobacteriaceae bacterium
TGTATTGGACATTAGAATTAGCATCTTATTTAAGTGATGCACCTTGGCCAGCAACAAAAGACGAACTTATAGATTATGCAATCCGTACCGGAGCACCTCTAGAAGTTGTTGAAAATTTACAATCAATAGAAGACGAAGGAGATTCATACGATTCTATTGAAGAAATTTGGCCAGACTATCCAACTGACGAAGATTACCTCTGGAACGAGGACGAATATTAACACATAATAAAATCACAAAAAAGTCTCTTGCGTTATCTTAACTAAGAGACTTTTTTTATTTTCGAAAACTCTTTATTAATTGAGTTCAAAATGTCAGGCTTGGCGCAGTCGAAGCCTACTTTTAAAAGAAATCACAAAAAGTGCTTCAAATGCACTTAGTGTGATAAATCAAAAAAAACTAACAAAACTAAGATGAGCTATTCTCATCTGTTTCAAAATATAAAACATGGGTATATTAGATAAAGTACTTAAGGTTTTTGTTGGAGATAAATCCAAACAAGACGTTAGTGCTATACAGCCAATTGTAAACAAAATCAAAACCTTTGAACAAGCTTTAGAAGCCTTATCTCACGATGAGTTAAGAGCTAAAACTATAGAGTTCAAAGAAAAAATAGCAGAAGCTAGAAAACCACTTCTCGAAAAACAAAATGAGCTTTTAGCTAAAGCCGAAGTTACTGAAGACATCGACGAAAGAGAAGATATTTATGTTGCTGCAGATAAGATTGAAGATGAAATCTACGAAGTTACAGAGGACGTTCTTAATGACATCTTGCCTGAAGCTTTCGCTGTTGTTAAAGAAACAGCTAAGCGTTTTGTAAATAATACTGAAATCTCGGTTACTGCAAATGCATTTGACAGAGAAGTTTCTGTTAGAGATTATGTTACTCTAGATGGCGACAAGGCTATTTGGGCAAATTCTTGGGACGCTGCTGGTAAAGAAGTGACTTGGGATATGATTCATTATGACGTTCAGCTTATTGGTGGTATTGCAATGCACCAAGGTAAAATTGCTGAGATGCAAACTGGTGAAGGTAAAACATTGGTAGCAACACTTCCTGTATACCTAAATGCACTTGCAGGTAAAGGTGTTCACTTAGTAACTGTAAATGACTACTTAGCAAAACGTGATAGCGCATGGATGGCACCAATTTTTGAGTTCCACGGTTTGAGTGTAGATTGTATAGACCATCACACACCAAATTCAGATGCACGTCGCAAAGCCTACAATGCTGATATTACTTACGGAACAAATAACGAATTTGGTTTCGATTATTTACGTGATAATATGGCGCATTCACCTGAAGATTTAGTACAACGTCCACATCATTTTGCTATTGTAGATGAGGTAGATTCTGTACTTGTTGATGATGCGCGTACACCATTAATTATTTCTGGTCCTATTCCAAAGGGAGACGAACACGAATTTGACCAACTTAAACCAAAAGTTGAGCAAATTGAAGCTGTGCAGCGTAAATATTTAGTTGGTGTTTTAGCAGAAGCTAAAAAGTTAATCGCTTCAGGAGATACAAAAGAAGGTGGATTCCAACTGTTAAGAGTTTACAGAGGTATTCCAAAGAATAAAGCATTAATTAAGTTTTTAAGTGAAGAAGGTGTAAAACAACTGCTTCAAAAAACTGAAAACTTCTACATGCAAGATAACAATAGAGAAATGCCAAAAGTTGATGCAGAACTCTATTATGTTATCGATGAGAAAAACAATCAGGTTGAATTAACTGATAAAGGTGTAGAATACCTTTCTGGTAAAGATGACCCTAATTTCTTCGTAATGCCAGAAATGGGAACTGAGATTGCTAAGATTGAAAACAAAGGCTTGTCAACTGAAGAAGAAGCTGTTCTTAAAGAGGATTTATTTAGAGATTTTAGTGTAAAATCTGAACGTATCCATACACTTAACCAATTACTGAAAGCTTACGCACTTTTTGAAAAAGACGTACAGTATGTGGTCATGGACAACAAAGTAATGATTGTTGATGAACAAACTGGTCGTATTATGGATGGCCGTCGTTATTCTGATGGATTACACCAAGCTATTGAAGCTAAAGAAAATGTAAAGATTGAAGCTGCAACACAAACCTTTGCAACAGTAACACTTCAAAATTACTTTAGAATGTACCGCAAACTATCTGGTATGACAGGTACTGCGGTTACAGAAGCTGGTGAATTTTGGGAAATCTACAAGTTAGACGTTGTTGAAATTCCGACAAACAGACCAATCGCAAGAGATGACAGAGACGATTTAGTGTATAAAACAAAGCGTGAAAAATACAACGCTGTTATTGATGAAGTTGTAGGTTTATCTCAAGCTGGTAGACCAGTACTTATCGGTACAACTAACGTTGAAATCTCAGAGCTTTTAGGAAAAATGTTGAGTATTCGTAAGATTCCTCATAACGTCTTAAATGCAAAGCAGCACAAAAAAGAAGCAGATATTGTTGCACAAGCAGGTAATGCAGGTCAAGTAACCATTGCAACCAACATGGCTGGTCGTGGTACCGATATTAAATTAAGTGACGAAGTTAAAGCTGCTGGTGGTTTAGCAATTGTAGGTACTGAGCGTCACGATTCTCGTCGTGTAGACAGACAGTTACGTGGTAGAGCTGGTCGTCAAGGTGACCCGGGAAGTTCGCAATTTTACGTATCTCTAGAAGATAACTTAATGCGTTTATTTGGTAGTGAGCGTATCGCTAAGATGATGGACAGAATGGGACTTAAAGAAGGTGAAGTGATTCAGCATTCTATGATTTCTAAGTCTATTGAGCGTGCACAGAAAAAAGTAGAAGAAAATAACTTTGGTGTTCGTAAGCGTTTGTTAGAATATGATGATGTTATGAATGCACAACGTGAAGTTGTTTACAAACGTCGTCGTAACGCATTGCACGGAGAACGTCTTAGAGTAGACTTAGCTAATATGATTTTTGATACCTCTGAAGGTATCGCAATGAATAATAAGGCAGCTAATGATTACAAAAACTTTGAGTTTGAATTAATCCGTTACTTCTCAATGGCATCACCTATTTCTGAAACAGAATTTGCAAAAATGGGTGAGCAAGAAATTGCTGGATTAATCTACAAAGAAGCTTTTAAGCACTATCGTGAAAAAATGCAACGTGCAGCTGATTTAGCATATCCGGTAATTGAGAACGTTTACAACACGCAACGCGACCGTTTTAAACGCATCGTGGTACCATTTACAGATGGTGTTAAAAACCTTCAAGTAGTTACAGATTTAGAAAAAGCATACGAAACAAAAGGAACTCAGTTAATTAATGATTTTGAAAAGAACATTACACTTGCCATTGTAGATGATGCTTGGAAAACGCATTTACGTAAAATGGATGAGTTAAAACAATCTGTTCAGTTAGCTGTACACGAGCAAAAAGACCCTTTATTAATCTATAAGTTTGAGTCTTTTGAGTTATTCAAAAGCATGATTGACCAAGTAAATAAAGATGTAATTTCATTCTTATTTAAAGGTGAAATTCCTCAAGAAACGGCGAATACAATTCAAGAAGCTAAAAAACGACGTCAAGAAAAAACAACAGAGCAAAAAGAAGAAATCCCAAATATGGATGAGCGTGCAGCACAAAGTAGAGCTGCTGGACAAGGCGCTTCTCGTCAACCACAAGTTGTTGAAACTATTGTTAGAGAACAACCAAAAATTGGTCGTAACGACAGAGTGACTATTAAACATGTGATGAGTGGCGAAAGCAAAGTTGTAAAATACAAACAAGCTATTCCATTAATTGATAAAGGTGAATGGGTTTTAGTGAATGATTAAGCTTGTCATTCCTGCGAAATCAGGAATCTCATATACAAACAAAAATCCTGATAACTTTCATCAGGATTTTTTATTTTTAAATATGAATCATATAAAAATACAGACCTATTTTTTAATTTTTGTGGTTTATTCATTCACAAGTAATAGACAATTTAAAAATCAAACCTCTTCTCTATCCACCGAAAATAACATCATCTGTACAGACAATAACTGTCAAGGCACATATCAAGGTAAAGAGTTTATAAATGGTAGTGATGTCGCTCATCAATTTTCTAATACAATGTCTGCTAAAGTTGGTGACCAACTAAAAGCATTATACAAACAAGGTAAATTCAGTAAAGTAGATTTTAAGAATATAGTGATGACTACTGAAGGTATGGGTTCTGGAAATGTAGCCTATTATCTTAAAATTCCATTTTCTAGAGTTGAAAACAAATGCGACGCATATACTTCATTTGATCATGTTGGTGGATGGAATCATAAGCCAGAACTAATAAAAAGAAAAGCTCAATTGGAAAAAGCATTAATGAAAGGCCACCAACTCTGCATTAGTAACCTAAAAACAACTAAAGAAGGTTTACAAGAATATTGGATACAATGGCAGAATAAAATAACACAATCTGAATGTGAGTAATTAAAGAATACCTATTAACTTTCAACAATAAATTTACATTGATGAAAACACGATTTCTACTGTTCCTTTTCTTTACTGTTTTTACTATTCAAGCACAAAAACAAATAGATTTATATGCGTTTAATAATAAAGATTACAAATATGGTTATATGGACTCTGTGGGTAATGTCGTAGTTGAACCTAAATTTGAATATCTGAGTGATAACTTTTTCGACAAAGAGATCTCTATTGTATATCAAGAAAGAAAATATGGGTTTATTAACAAGTTTGGAGACATTATATCAGAACCAAAATATACTTATATAAGCGCTCCTAAAAAAAACGTAAGTTATTTAGTCGCTGAGATTAATGACAAATATGGTATCATGGATATTTTTGGCGATTTTATAATTGAACCCAAATTTGATCGCTTAGAAATAGATCAAAGTAGTGACATTATAAGATTTGAAGACAACGAAAAATGGGGCATGATGAATATCAAAGGTGATACGCTTGTGATACCAAAATACGATTACATAAGTAGCTTCTATAATGGTGAAATAGCACATTGCTGGATAAACGATAAACATAACTACATAAACACCAAAGGTCAATTAGCCATTGATGCCACTTACCACTCAGCGACAAATTTTAACAGTGGTTTTGCTGCGGAAGGATATGCACAAATTGGTATTAAAGGCAAATCTGGTGATATTAAATATGGCATTATTAATATTAAAGGTGACACCATAATTCAACCCATATATGATGCCATAGGCAATTACGGTAAATATGACCTAACGGATATAAGACTAAATGGTAAAATGGGGTTTATAAATAATAATGGAGACATTGTTATTGAACCAAAGTTTGAATACATTAAAAGCTTTGAAAACAGAGCACATGCCGAGATAAGAGAAAATTATCTTTATGGATTAATCAATAGAAAAGGTGAAATTGTTGTTGAACCAAAATATAGTACCATTACAGATTTTAGAAACTCAAATATTGCTAGAGTCAGTAAAAATAACAAATACGGGTTCGTCAATAATAAGGGTGAATTAATTCATCCCATTAATCTTCAATATGGCGATCCTTACTCATTTAACGATTTGGTGGTAATAAAAAAGGATAATAAACATGCATATATGGATACAACAGGGACAGTAGTTATTCCATATAAGTTTGATACCGCATTTGGGTTTCAATCTCTTCCTTACGCACCGGCAGAGACTGGTGGTAAATGGGGTTTCATTAATAAAAAAGGTGAGTTTATTATTGAACAAAAATTTGAGATGGCCTTTCCATTCAATGAAGAAGGTATGGCTAAAGTAAAATTGAACAATAAATGGGGTATAATAAATACAAAAGGTGAGTTTATTGTTGAACCGCAATTTGGCTATATTAAAGATTTTGATGAATATGGATATGCCGAGGTTAGAACAGTTTCTGAGAAAAATGCTGGCTTGGTTGGTACAAAAAATGGATATATTGATAAAAAAGGTAATATTATTATTGACTTATTATTTAAAAACATTAAGCTTTATCCAGAAAAAGGACTAGCACACGTCAGTTTCGGTGAACGCCGAGGACTTGTTGATTTTAAAGGCAACTTTATCGGTTTCACAAAAGAAGATGTTGAAATTGAGAATGCTAAAATTAAGAACTAATTGAGTTATGCAACAACGACTAACCATTATCGGATTAGGTGTAACAGACCTAAAAAAATCAACCGAATTCTACGAAAATAAATTTGGCTGGCAAAAAACAGCATTTAGTAACGAGCATATTTCGTTCTTTAAACTTAATGGCATACTTCTTTCCTTGTATAATGAAGATGAACTCGCCAAAGATGCAACTGTAGACTCAAATGGTAGTGGTTTTAAAAAATTCACAATGGCTTACAATGTAACTTCAAAAAAAGAAGTTGATGAAACCATTGAAGCCTTAAGAGTTAAAGGTGTGACAATTATTAAAGAACCACAAGAAGTATTTTGGGGTGGTTACAGCGCCTACGTAAGCGATTTAGATGACAACTTATGGGAGATTGCATATAATCCATTTTTAGGATTAGATGACAACGGTAATGTTAAATCCTAAGACAAATGCATCCAGACATTATAACCTTTAACAATAATCACTCAAAAGAGGAACAAAAGGTTTGTAATACTTTAGCCCATATAATTTCAGAAGCTTTACCAGAAGCTAATAATAAAATTTGGCATCGTCATCCTGTTTGGTTTTTAGACGAGAATCCTATTGTAGGTTATAATAAACTTAAAGCTGGTATACGATTAATGTTTTGGTCTGGTGCAAGTTTTAACGAAGACAACTTAAAACGTGGTACTGGCAAATTTAAAGATGCTTCCATTCTTTACACTTCTGTGGACGAAATTAACCTTGAAGATCTAGAACGTTGGCTTCAAAAGTCTAAAACCATTCAATGGGATTACAAAAACATCTACAAACGAAAAGGTAAACTAGAGCGACTTCAATAAATTATTTGTAACTTATTGCCACTAACTAATCACTCTTATTATGAAAAATGTAATCGCAACCGTTGTTGGCTTTGTGGTGGCGTCTGCAACAGTATTCCTTATTGAAAACCTCATTGGACATAGTTTATTCCCATTACCTGAAGGTGTTGACCCTATGGATGTAGAATGGATAAAAGCCAATATGGATAAAATACCTGTAGGTGCAAAAGTATGTGTTGTTATAGCTCACTTTATGGGTATTGTAGTCGGTATGTTTACGGCATCTAAAATCTCTAAAACTAGTATGATTCCGTGTTATATTGTTGGTGGTTTAATGCTAGTAGCTACAATATTTAATATCGTAACGCTACCTAAAGAATTATGGTTTTCGTTATCTGACGGTATACTTGCTATCATTGGTTTCTTAGTTGGTAAGCGGTTATCTGGACAACTAATAAAGTAACGTAAAATGCGTAAAATAATAGTATTTCTATTACTCTTTGGAGGTGTTTTTAGTTTTTGCAATGCTCAAAAGCAGCAAAATCTAAAAGAGATTAATATGACGTGGTCTAAGTTTTACAAAGCTTTTGAATCTTTAGATTACACATTAATGGCAGAGATACATTCTAAAGATTTGGTGCGTGTTTCTGGCGGGCAACGCATTATAGATTACGATACATATATCGCAAACTACAAATCTGGATTTGAACGAGACAAAACATCTAAACAAACTAGTAATATTTCTTTACGTTTTTTTGAAAGAATTAGTAATGACTCTACAGCAAGCGAACGTGGCATTTACAAACTTATTAGAAATAAAAACACCGATAAAGAACAAGTATACTATGGTCAATTTCATGTTATTTTAAAGAAAATAAATGATGAATGGAAAATCACTATGGATTACGATTCTTCAGAAAATGGCACAATAGATGAAGAAGATTTCAACAATGCTTTTGCTATAGATGATTTTGAAAAATTCTTAGATTAAACCTAATAGCAAATTAGGATCAGGACAATTTGCCATATAAAACGCTAAATCTTTTTGGTTACTAACTCCTGGATAATCACCAAAATTATTTTGAAGATTTTTTATGATCTGAAAATGTAAATGCGGAGGATAGTCCCCATTAACTTCTGCTGTGCCAAGAGTAGCTATTTGTTGACCTTGCTTTATCTTAGTTCCGACTTCAATATTTTCAATAGAACTTAAACTTAAGTGCCCATAAAGCGTATAAAATCTAAAGCCTTCAATCAAATGTTCTATGATAATTGTTGGACCATAATCGCCATAATTGGTATTATTCTTAAAGCTGTGAATTATTCCAGGTAATGGTGCGTAAATTGGTTCGTCTGCTTCAATCCATAAGTCCATTCCAAGATGAATATTGCGCTCTTCTTCAGGATCTGCTTGATTAAAATAATCGCTACGATTGTATATACCTCGATGTTCTATATAACCTCCATACGCCACTTTAGCGTTGTGCTTTGACATATATGTCCATATATACTTTTCTAAGTCTTGAGAAGATGAAACATCTATATGTTTTAGAGTTTCGTTTTGAACAGATAAGTCTAAAGCAATATAACCATCATAGCCTATAGACGGGTTCACCAACTTATGAGCATCAAGAGAATTTAGTAGTAATTGGAACTCAGTTTTAGGCATAAAAAAATTTTCCTAAAAATAATGAATCTATTTTACGGAAAATAAAAGATAGGAGAAGAAAATAGCCTAATAACTAAATTAGTGTAATTAAGAAATACGTCGGCAAAAACAAGTAATTTTAATTCATTATCACACTACTATATTTAGCGTTTACAATAATATTACCTCCAGAAGTTTGTCCTTCACCTCTAATTGTTTTTTGACTCGTAGCTCTGTTATTTAATTTAGATTTATTTCCTTTAAAATGCATGGTATAATTGACACCTTTTGGTAGATTTACTAAAGCATCGCTATTTTCTAAAATCAAATTCAAATTTTTAAACGTCTCCGTTAAATTCGAAATTGTTAAATCACCAAAGCTACCATCAATAATACCTGTTTCACTAAGTGATTCTATATTTACATTTGATGATTTTGAATTTAAGACTAAATCTTTAGCAGCTCTAATTTGTGCCTTATCCACATAATTTAAATTTAATGTTCCTAAATTCCATGTATTAATAACCACAGGCGAATAAGATACATTGATGGAAGTATCACTTCCATCAATGTTTTCTGCTATTAAAAAAGCATGTGAAATATCTCCTCTAAGGTTATAAATTACCGAAGACAATTTTAATTCACCATGTCTAATATTCGTTTTAAGCTTTGCTTTTTTAGGTATTTTAATTTTAATGACCTTTCTCACTTTACTATTAGTACCTGTTTCACCAGCTCTAAAACTATAGCCTGTTGCAGCTCTGCGCTCTTGCATTTCCTTTTTTCTGCGCTCCAAACTTTCAGCACGTTCAGCTTGGCGCTCTGCTAATCTTTCTCGACGTTCTGCCATGCGCTCTTGTTTCTCTGCTCTGCGTTCCATCATTTCTGCTTTTCTTTCCATCTCGGCACCAAGACGTTCTCCCCATGCTTCCATTTTTTCAGCCCATTCTTTACTGAATTTCTCACCAAACTCTTCTCCCCATTTCTCCATGTCTTTACCAAACTTTTCACCAAACTCTTCACCCCATTTCTCCATGTCTTTGGCCCACTTACCTTCAAAACGTTTACCATATTCTTCACCCCATTTTTCCATCTTTTCTTGATAACCAGATTCGGCAAAACGTTTTGCCCATTCTTCCATATTCTTCTGAAGTTCTTTACCTCCTTCTTTCTCGTAGCGCTTACTCCATTCTTTAAGATACTTATCGCCTTCTTTTTGATACTTATCATAATCAAATTTTATGGTCGTAATACCATCTGGAAGCTCAGGTAATTCAGGAAACTCTGGCATGTCTGGCATTTCAGGAAACTCTGGCATACCAGCATAACCTATTACAACATCATCTGGAAAATTGATTTCTGGTATTTCAGGTAAATCAGCAAGTTCAAATTCTAAATCTTTCAATAAATACGTGTAACCTTCTGTACCGTATAAACTAATCGCCTTTCCACCTTCTGATGAAATTTCTACTCTATCATTAGACCCGTCTACTTTTAAATTCCAAGCATCTAAGACACGTTGTAATTCTTCTTTTGAAAGCTTATCACTTTCTACATATGCTTCAATTTCTATGATGTCTTTGTTCCAAGTATCAATTTCAATCTCGGCATAACTTGTGTTTAAGTCCACAACGACATCTTTGTTGACTTTGATTGATTGTGAAGTCTTACTTAACTTCTTTTGTGCAAAACCATAACTGGTAATTAAGCACAGCATTAAAATTTTTATTGTTTTCATTTTTTGATTGTTTTTAGATACCCAGCCAAGCTGAGTAAAATCTGTTCGTTTTTTGATTTATATGATATATTAAGTACTTACCCTATTTGTTCAAAAGCATCATCATTAAATTCATTAAGCTTTTCTTTTAATCGTGTTACAAGATTTAATCTCAGCTTTAAGTTTTCAATTAATGCATCTAATGTTTCTTCATTCGGTCCATTTTCATTGAGCTCTATGGTGAGCTTTTGGTATTCATCATTTAGTTCTTTCAGTCTTAAAATATAACCGTCAACTAAATCTTTATTTTCTGGAGTTAATTCAACTTTAGACAGTTCTAAATTGATACTCGCTAAATAATAATCTTCTACTTTCTTTAATTCTGGAGAATAATCGCCAATAGTCTTTAAATCAGTCTCAACTATTATTGGGTCTTTGTTCGGTTCAACTATAGTTGGATTCTGAAAATATTTAACCGCACCAAAACTCAGTCCTAATAATACCACAACACTAGCAGCGATGTAGAAAAATGAAAATCGACTTGGTTTCTCCTCTATTGGTAATTCTTTTTCGAGCTTCTCAAAAAAGCGTGCTTCATGACCTTCCGACATTTTAATGCCTTGATCTTTTGTGTTCTCCTTGAATAAATTTCTAAGATCTTGTGCCATTTCTTCTTGTTTTTAAAGTTGTCTGTAACTTCTGCTTTCCTCTTGACAGTTGTGTTCTCGATGCGACTTCAGAAATATTGAGTATTTCTGATATCTCTTTGTGATCGTATCCTTCAATGAGATACAGCATTACAACATATTTATATTTTTCTGGCAGTTCTTCAATTGCTGCCTTCACTTCATTAATTGTGATTTCGTCATCTACCAACCACTCACTTTCATAATCAGCATCTACTACATTTAGATGATGCTCCTCTAACTCTATACTGCGTTGACGTTTATATTTCAACACATCAATACACTTATTAATCACGATGCGTTTTAACCAAGCTCCAAAAGTCACTTCACCTTTATATTGTTCTAGTTTAGAAAATGCTTTAATAAATGCCTCTTGCACTACATCTTCTGCTTCCATTGTATCAGAAATGAAACGTTTAGCAACTATAAACATACCATCACAATACTGCTTGTAAAGCTGCATTTGCGCTTTCCTATTGTTTTGTTTACACTGTTCAACAATATGAATCTGTAACGTACTGATGATTATTTGGTTTTTGGTTGATTGAACTCTTATTTAAAATCGAATTCACACTAAAGACGACACAAAAAAATGAGTGTTGCAAAAATTTTTTAAAAATTTTCGATTTTATAAGATTTCTCTAAAATTAGGCCTTCTATTCTATAAATTTAGGGAATTGAATTATATTTAACACCGAATAAAAAAGGTAATAAAACCACAATGTTAAAACGTTTATTAATAGTACTTTCTATAATTGCTTTAGGGCTTTTGGTCTATACTGTTTTTGTAGAAAACATATTCGCACCAAGACTTAGTCCTAAGGATACTGCTAAGATTACACTTAATGATTTAGATTTAAAGGTAGAATACAATAGACCGTCTAAAAGAGAACGTGACATTTTTGGTGCTTTAGTACCATATAATAAAGTTTGGAGAACTGGCGCAAATGAAGCGACGACGTTTCAATGCAACCAAGATTTAATGATTGATGGTATTTTATTAAAAAAAGGGAAATACACCTTATGGACAGTACCAATGGAGAATACTTGGAAGATTATGTTCAACTCTAAGCAGTACCAATGGGGAGTTGATGAAAAAATGCAACCCTTATGGGATCCCAATTATGATGTTTTAGAAACTGAAGTTCCAAGTCAAAACATCGATGAAGTCGTTGAGAAATTCACCATTGCCTTCGATAATAAAACAGGAAACTTAAAATTAACTATGGCTTGGGACACGACACTAGTTGAGCTACCTCTTAAAGTGTACGATCCTACGAATCCATAAATTGTGTATTGTGTCGAAGGACAAAAAAACATATAAATCTGCTTTACAAGAGCAAGATGGTATTGCACCACCAGAATCCTTAAGCACAGACTCTGCGAATTCTATAAAAGCCAAACGCAGAAAACAACCTACCGTAGATGAACTAGTGTCTGGTATACTCGCGGGTAATATTACTGATCTCAGTAGAGCAATTACTTTAATAGAAAGCACAAATACCCAACATACCCAAAAAGCACACAATATTATTACTGCATGTTTACCGCACACCAAAGCCTCTGTTAGAATAGGTATTACTGGTGTGCCAGGTGTTGGTAAAAGCACCTTTATTGAAGCTTTTGGTGGCTATTTAACATCTCAAGGTAAAAAGGTAGCGGTCTTAGCTGTAGACCCAAGTAGCAGTTTGAGTAAAGGTAGTATTCTTGGTGATAAAACCAGAATGGAAGATCTTGTAAAAGATAAAAATGCGTTTATAAGACCATCACCTTCTGGGGATTCGCTTGGTGGTGTAGCCAGAAAAACAAGAGAAACCATTATTCTATGCGAAGCTGCAGGTTTTGATACTATAATTATCGAAACGGTTGGTGTTGGACAAAGTGAAACCGCTGTACATAGTATGGTAGATTTCTTTTTGCTCTTAAAACTTGCTGGTGCTGGTGACGAGTTACAAGGTATTAAACGCGGTATCATAGAAATGGCAGATGCTATTGTCATTAATAAAGCGGATGGCGATAATCTTAAAGCAGCAAAATCAGCGCGATTAGAATTCAATAGAGCTTTACACTTATATCCTGAAAAAGAATCTGGCTGGTCACCAAAAGTATCCTTATGTAGTGCGCTTAAACAAGAAGGCGTTTCTGATGTTTGGGCATTGATAATGGAATATCTAAAACTAACACAATCTAACCAATACTTTGACCAAAACAGAAATAATCAAAATACCTTTTGGTTGCTTCAAACCATAGAGGAACAATTAAAAACCAACTTCTACAATACACCAATTATTAAGGAAAGTATTAAGGAGCAAATTGCCCTTGTTGAAGCTGGAAAAATAACCCCTTTTGCTGCAGCTGAATATTTGCTTTCGTTATCGTAAAAAAACAATATTTTTGCACTGACTAAGCAATCACATTCTATGTCTTACAAGTTAACTATTGTAGTACCTGTTTATAACGAAGAAGAAAATCTTGAACGTGTAGAACAAGAACTTTCAAAGTACCTTTCTATAGCATCGGTAGCTACATCTGTACTTTTTGTTAATGACGGTTCTAAAGACAATAGTCAAGCACTCATTGAATCTATTTGCGAACGCAATACGGGGTTTGATTATGTGTTATTTAAAGAAAATAGAGGTCTTAGTGCTGCCATTAAAGCAGGTTTTGATTACGTTGACTCAGAACTTGTAGGTTATATTGATTCTGACTTACAAACCGCACCAGAGGATTTTAATATACTTCTAGAACATATTGACAATTATGAACTAGTTACTGGTGTAAGATCTAACAGAAAAGATTCTTTTGTAAAAAATATGTCCTCTAAGATTGCTAATGGTATACGACGTGCTTTTACTAAAGATGGTATGGATGATACGGGTTGTCCGTTAAAAATTATACGAACGGATTATGCCAAACGCATCCCAATGTTTAGAGGCTTACATCGTTTTTTACCTGCTATGATTATGCTTCAAAACGGACGTGTAACTCAGGTTCCTGTGCAGCATTTTCCAAGAATTGCTGGCACTGCCAAATTCGGATTATGGAACCGCTTGTTAGGTCCGTTAATGGATTGTTTTGCTTACTTATGGATGAAGAAAAAGTACATTAATTACGACGTCGCTAAAACTAGTAAATGAAAGACTGGATCATTTATTCCATAGGGTTTTTAGCTCAAGTACTATTCTCAGCAAGACTGATCATTCAATGGGTGACTTCAGAACGTAGCCGAAAAGTCATTACTCCATCCACCTTTTGGTTATTGAGTTTAATCGCATCGTTTCTTTTATTTATTTACGGATACTTACGTTATGACTTTGCCATTATGCTAGGTCAGAGTTTAACCTATTTCATATACATCAGAAATTTACAGCTACAAGGCCAATGGCAAAAGTTTCCGAAATTGGTGCAATGGTTATTTTTTACGGTGCCTGTTCTTATAGTTATCTTTTACTATAACAACAATAAAATTGATATTGATCTTCTATTTAAGAATGAAGACATTCCTTTATGGCTGATGCTATTAGGTATTTTTTCTCAAATTATATTTACCATGCGTTTTGTTTATCAATGGATTCATGCAGAGCGTACAAAAGAATCAACATTACCTATGGGATTTTGGGTTTTGAGTTTAATTGGGTCTTCACTCATTTTAACCTATGCGATTATAAGAAGAGATCCTGTATTGCTTTTGAGTCATTTAATGGGAATGACCATATATGCTAGAAACGCTTACCTCATAAGAAAAACCAATGATTAAGCTCATAGAAAAATATCCGATATTGAGTTTATTGCTTTTTGTAGTGATTACTTTAGGCTTTACGATTGATAGTATTCCTGTGACCATCATGGAAGCCAGAAATTTTATTTCGGCTAGAGAAATGCTTACGGATGACAATTGGATTTTAACTACTATGAACGGTGAAGCACGTTACCAAAAACCGCCTTTACCAACTTGGATTACTGCTGTATTCGGTTATCTATTCGGAATAAAATCTGTACTTGCCTTGAGATGGCCAGCACTATTATTTTTAGCAAGTATTGGTATTTCAACTTATTTGTTGTCTAAAAAACTAGAGCTTAACAAATCACATAGTCTCATCAACGGTTTTATTGTTCTAACATCTTTTTATGTGATTGGCATTACCATAGAAGCACCTTGGGATATTTACACACACGGCTTTATGCTTATGGCATTATACCAACTATTTATAATGTTTAAAACAAAACACACAGACACATTAAGAAGCTTGCTGTTTATTGTGTTCTTGGCAGCTTCAGTATTATCTAAAGGACCTGTATCGTTATATGTCTTATTATTATCTTTCATTATATCATATGGCATTGCATTTAAGCTTAAAGGTGGTACGATGCACTTTCTCAAACTAATTAGTTTATTAGTTTTTGGTATTGTTCTTGGCGGTTGGTGGTATTTTCATGTACGCGTGGCAGATCCTGAAACTTTTACAGCCATTGCTTCTAAAGAAACCTCTAACTGGAGCAGTTATAACGTAAGACCATTTTATTACTACTGGAGTTTCTTTGTACAAAGTGGTTTATGGACTATTCCAGCATTTATAAGCTTATTGTATCCGTATTTAAAATCTAGAGTATCTCATCTAAAAGCGTATCGTTTCAGTTTCTTCTGGACGATCATCGCAGTGATATTACTTTCTGTTATTCCTGAAAAAAAATCGAGATACTTGATGCCTGTATTGATTCCGTTAGCCATCAATATTGGATTTTATATTGAATATCTTATCCGTGAGTTTAAAAACCTCAAAGACAAACGCGAAACATTTCCAATATATTTTCAATTTGGATTAATTGCACTTGTTGGATTAAGTTTTTGGGTTACTAAGTTTGTTGTTTTTGATGACCTATCTGGTCTTATGCTTGCTCGCTATATTATAGGATCTTTAGTTTTAGCTGTTATAGGTATATTCATTATAAAACAACTCAAAGCCAAAAATATCAAGCACGTTGTTTATCTTTTAGTGGCCTTAATGATGAGCATTGGATTCTTTGCTTTACCATTGGCAAAAACACAACAGCAGCCCGAATATTTGCCAGTTTCTAAACTGCAAGATTCAAATTTAAAACTGTATTTTCTCGAAGGTGTTTCACCAGAAGCGATCTATAATTACGGCGATAAAATACCGAGTTTAAAATCTGGTGAAGGCTATACGATTCCGACAGAAAAGCGTTTCTATCTACTCACTTCAAAAACAAATCCGGCAGATATTAAGGAACTCGCAATGCTCTATAATATTGACTTTATAGACACATATGATTTAAATTATTCCGGAAAAAAGGGGACACGAAGTCATCGTGGTCGATTGGTAAATCAATTGTATAAACTTACTCTGAAATAAATCGTTTTAGAACGTAGGTATTCAACTTATAAAACCCAAATCCTGCTAAAGCACCAAAGGTCATTCCACATAAGATATCTACAGGAAAATGTACACCTACATAAATACGACTGTAGGCTACTAAAAATGCCCAAACCAATAAGATAAAAATAAGTCTTTTATAATACGGTCGTAATACTAAACCACCAAATACTGCTGCTGCCATAGAATTAGACGCATGACCCGAAAAGAAACTGCGTTGCGAACTACAACGTTCTGCTATAAACCGTATAAAGTCTTTAATTTCATTACAAGCACAAGGTCTAAACCTAAGTACTGAACGCTTAACAACATTAGTCGTTTGGTCTGTAAATAAAATCATTAGTGTAATGACTACCATAATCATCAGCAATGATTTCCAGCCCATTTTCTTGTAGATTAGAAATAATAGAAGCGCGTAAAGTGGTACAAAGGTGAGTTTATTGGTTATGGCTAACCACAACCAATCCCAAGTTTCAGAACCTAGACCATTGAGGTATACAAAAAGATCTGTATCTAATTCTAAAAGTCTCTCTAGCATTAATCTTCGTATCGTGCTACTTCTCTATCATAAAACTCAGTAGCCAATCTTAAATAATTTTCGGTTTCTGTTTCGAGTTCTTTTTGGTCGTGCTCATCGAACTCTTCAAACCATTCTACTTCATCATTTTCTAAATTAATAATAAATCTAGGAAACTCAGTATGAATTATAAAAATAGCGTCTGGATGGTCTGTATTATCTCCAAGTATAAATTTTGGCAATTCCATTTGTTCACTTTTGATGCGCGTAAAAGTACAAATTTAGTTAGAGTTGAATAATGAAATCTTATTCTCGATACAAATTTCATTTGCTAACACAACTGAAATCCACTCGAACTGACGATTTCTGCAAACTCGTTCAAATGAAAAACACATATAAATTAATCTGAGTGTCAGTTTGAGTGATTTTGAGGAACGAAAAATTAAATCGAGAACTCATTAAACTAAAAACCTCTATGATTAAAAATCAGTACGTTTACTTCTCGATACAATCACGTATAGCATGACCACTCGAAGTGACGTTTAATGGCTTTAATTAAAAAATTGTATCGAGAAGTAACTATATTTAAACCATGAAACTATCCTATGTATACATTCTTAAATGTTCAGATAACTCATATTATACTGGTGTTACTTCAAATCTTAATAAAAGGATATTTGAGCATCAATCTGGTAAACACCAAGATAGTTATACTTATAATCGGCGACCAGTAGAATTAGTTTTTTACGCAGAGTTCACAGATATCAACGTAGCAATAGAAACTGAAAAGCAAATTAAAAAATGGTCTAGAGTCAAAAAAGAAGCTTTGATAAATGGTGATTTTGACAAATTACCAAACCTAGCTAAAAAGAATTTTGATTCTGAATGACTTCTCAGATTATTAAATGTATTCTTCAATACGTCAGTTCGAGTGATTTTGAGGTACGAAAAATTGTATCGAGAACCTTTTGAAAAGGTACTTTAATTTAAATACCACCTGTAATAAGTGAGGATTTAGACTTGTTCTCGATACATTTCGCTATTGCGAAACACTCGAACTGACGTCTAAATTATGAAGTACTAGAATGAGAAATAAGCCTCTTAGTCAAATAACGAAACCTAATAAACAATAAAATGGCTGCAGCAGTGAGACCTGCTAAGAGTCCTATCCAAATCCCAAGACTGCCATAGGCATCTTCTTTACCTAAAAAATAACTGATTGGAAAACCAATAACCCAATATGAAATAAAGGTGATAATGGTTGGCACTTTAACGTCTTGCAGACCGCGTAATGCACCAAGAACAATCACTTGCAGACTATCACTAATCTGAAATACTGCAGATGCCAACAGTAAAGTTGCGGCTATCTTAACAACCTCAGCATTATCTAAAGCATTGGTTGGGTCATCTAAATCGACATATAAATCTGGTAAAGCTTGATGAAAAATCACAAAGAACAAAGCAAATACTACCGCAAACATAAAACCAACTAAAAATATGGATTCTGCAATGCGTTTGAGGTTGACGAAATCTTTTAATCCTTTTTGATTCCCAACACGTACCATGGCCGCTACACTTAATCCCATCGCTACCATAAAAGTCATAGATGATAAGTTCAGTGCAATTTGGTTAGCGGCTTGTGCATTCTTACCTAAAAGTCCACTGAGCCAAATCGCTGCCGTAAAAATGGCCACTTCAAAAAACATTTGCATAGCACTTGGTAATCCAAGATTCATCAGTTTTTTAATAGGCTGTTTAGAGAGTTTAAAAAACTTAATATTGGTAACATAAGGTCTCGAACGTTTACGTTTGGCCAATAACCACCATAAGAAAAATACCATCACAAAACGCGACACTAATGTCCCAACAGCAGCGCCAACAATACCCATTTCTGGGCAGCCAAACTTCCCGAAAATAAGCACATAATTGATCGCAACATTTAGCACGTTAGCTACAATAGTTGCAAACATTGGGTATTTAGTAAGTGACATACCATCACTAAATTGTTTAAACGCCTGAAATACGATAAGCGGCACTAACGAAAAGGCCACCAAATCTAAATACGGAATCGCTAAAACCACCACTTCTTCGGGTTGATCCATTACATACATTAAGGGTTTGGCTACCAACTCTAATAGGAACAGTACAATCCCCAAAACCGTACACAAAAACAAACCATGTTTAAACACCGATTTGCCTTTTGTAAAGTTCTGCTCTGTGTCTGCTTCTGCCACTAATGGTGTAATGGCTGTAGAAAAGCCAATGCCTAATGACATGGCAATAAAAATAAAACTATTACCCAAAGACACAGCTGCCAACTCTGCGGCACCCAATTGCCCTACCATAACATTGTCTACAAAGCTAACAAAGGTATGCCCAAGCATTCCTAAAATAACTGGTGACGCTAGTTTAAGGTTGTACCGAAACTCTTTGGTGTAATTGCTTAAAACCATGCCGCGAAGGTAATGGTTTTGAGATAAGAATTTGAGAATTTATTTTTTATTCAGCAGGTTGCTGTTGGGTGACACAATGCACCATACCGCCATTGGCATACAAGTTTCTCACATCAATACCCACAACGGTTCTAGAAGGATAGAGAGATTGAATAATTGCATTAGCTACTGCATCATTAGGATCATTATAATTTGGCACTAACACTTTTGTATTGGCAATATAATAGTTAACATAAGAGCCTTTATAGCCCAAATCTGTCCCATCTGTGGTCACCACATTTTGTTGTGTTAGTGGCACATTAACAAAGTTGTAAGCATTACCATCTTTGTTTTTGGCAGCATACAGTTTGGTGATGTCAGTTGGTTTAACATCATAGTCTAGCAAGTCGTTTTCTGCCATGGTGACTATGGTTTCTGAATTACCAAATCTTGCAAAACCATCTATATGTTGGTCTGTAATATCCAAACCTGCTTGCCCATCTAACCAAACAAAATTTGTAACACCTAAGTAGGTTTTAAAAATGGCTTCAGCTTGTGATTGGGTCATGCCGGGATTTCTATTGTTATTAAAAATAGAACTCTTACAAGCCATTAAGGTACCATGACCATCAATCTCTACACTGCCACCTTCATTAACCATAACAGCGTTAAGGTCTACTAGCGTTTTACCTTGGTCTGCAGCTATTTTAGACGGAATGGCATCACAATGATATGATTGAATTGGTAAGCCACTGAACTCATCTGTCTTATTGCCCCAAGCATTAAAGCCCCAATCTTGTATGACCAATTGACCGTTATTGTCTCTGGCATAAATTGGTCCATTATCTCTTACCCAAGTATCGTCTGTTTTATAAATTTTAAAATCTACATTGGCTAATGCTACCGCTTCATTGGTAAGTAGGGCTATAATTCTATCTTTCTCTGTTTGGTTATATGCAATGATGTGGACATTCTCGCTGGATACTAATGCCTTGGTCATGGCGACCCAAGTGGCATCTAAGCTATTGCGATACGCCAAACCATATTGGTAATGATGTGGCCATTGCAACCAAGTACCTTCATGCAGCTCACTTTCTTCTGGCATGATATACAACACGTCTACCTCATCGGATTGTGCTGTGTCATCTGTATCTTTTTGACACGCAGTTGTCATAACTAAAAGTATAAGAAGTAAAATGTTCATTTGAGGCATTGTTGTTATCATAAAATCAAGGTAGCATTTTGCTATAATAACTCATTGTTAAAATGTATTATTGCCTCGTGCTTACCTCAGTGATAATAAAATAATCAAATTGTGCAATCTGCCTGATACTGAAAGGTAAATTAATCCATGACACAACGAACACAGATCCCGTTATTTTCAGAGAAGAAGGTCTTCGTCACATTATCATCGCTAGAACTCAAGCCCCGCATGTAGTAGCGGTTAGGATTAGACGCAGCTAAAGTAGAAGACCACCAGTAACCAAAGGAACCAAGAGAGCCATAAGTACTACTGGTATTGCGTCGACCACCTGGAAGACCCGAGAAACAGCTGCTATTGGTTGCGCCTGTATTTGGTGCAGTCCATAATGAACTTGTACTTTTCATTTCGCCTCCTGCTACATTAGATCCACCTAAAAAATCGGTAAGTTGTGTCCACTCAGCATCAGTAGGTAAATGCCAGCCATTTGGGCAGGCATTAAGTGCACTTTGCCAATCGTACATACGACCATAAGTGTCACAATTAGAAGGGTTGTCATCATAACACCAACTATTACCATCATCAAAATTTAGGTTTGCTGCGAACCAAGTTTGATTACCTATTTGTACAATTGGATACACTTGCCCGTCTCGAGGGTCTGTGAAGGAAGAGAGACCAGTACATTCTGCATTTTCGACCGTTGCGGTAAATGTAACAAAATCAATTGTATTATTAGTATCATCAAGAATTGAGGCTTCAACACTCTGCGCATCATTGTTGTTACCTAGTGTCCAAGTTGTTTGCGCTAGGCCATCTCCATTAGAAGTTACGTTTAATTGGTTGACACTGCCTCCTCCACTAACAACTTCAAAATACACCTGTTGGCCAGAGACTGGGTTACCTTGATTATCCTTAACTATTGTAACTAAAGGTTCTAACAATTCTTGGCCTTCTTCACCTGCTTGATTATTACCAGAAATAATTTCTATAACTTCAGCACTTGGCGAATTATTTATACCACTCCCAATCACATCTATGGTATTATTCACCTGATCTGTATCATTGTTAACGGTTATGGTTCCATCATAATTCTGAACTTGTGTTGGTGTAAAGGTTACAATTACATCTATAAAAGTTCCTGCTTCAAGTGCAACACTATTCCAGTCTGCAGTATATCCATCAGGTAATACTATTGAAGATATATTTATAGTAAAAGTGGATTCGTTTGAAATAGAAAAGGTTTTATTTTGACTGGTATTCACCTCTACATTACCAAAATTTAGATCTCCTGATAATAAAATCTCTCCTTGTTCTTCTACTCCATTACCTGTAATAGCAATGGTATTATTTACCTGGTCAATATCATTATTTACAGTCACAGTTCCATCATAGCTCTGTACTTCATTTGGAATAAATATAATAGATACTTCTTGCACACCATTGGCTGGTATTGTACCATTCAGCCAATTCGGTGTAAACCCGTTAGGTAAGTCAATAGAGGTCACTTGCAATGGTTGATCCATCGCATTAGTGATAGTTAGTATTTTGGATAGTGATGTATTAATTGACACATCCCCATAATTCAAATCACCTGTTAACGTAAATGCTGGAACGCCGGTTCCATTAGCTTCTATAGTATTGGTATCTTGATTAAAATCGTTATTCACGGTTATTATACCTTCGAAATCTTCAAGGGCATTTGGTAAAAATGTTATAGTCACCTCCTGAGTTTGACCCGGAGTAATGGTACCTGAAGTCCAACTGGCTGTAAAGTTATCTGGAAGTTCTATAGAACTGACTTCTATGTTCTGATCTGTACTATTAGTTAAGAATAATATGCTCTCCTTTTCAGTGTTAATAGGTACTTCTCCAAATTGAAGATTACCCGATAAATTTAAATTGGGTTCACATTCGATAGCAACACCATCTGTAACATTATAACATAGGTTCAATACAGAGTCATCCGTAGTCCATTGGTATGCTGCCGTAGCGAAATTGCCTGCATTACCTAATATCCCTACCCATTTTAACCAAGTTAGCTTCTTCTGTATCGCCTCCAAATAATCAGTAACATTATTTCCTGGTGGATTACATCCTGTCAATAGATTTTGCCTGAAATTTAGATAATTATTTATCTTATCATAACAATATGAAAGCATCTCCTGAGGTGTACTGACGTTATTAAAATCATCAACAACGGTCAAATACTCTTTAAAATCATTATATAATGCTATAGTACATTGAATATTATCGTTATCATAAGGTATCGCTTCAAACAAAATATCAGTAGAAATATCTAGAATATTATCTTGTAAGGCCTTTACACCTTCATCATTTAATTCACTCAGCGCCTGTTTGCCCGTTCTAATTCTTATATCATAGTCTCCATCTTCATTAGGCAAGGTGTATTCTTGTTCAACAACATCAGGCCCATCAGAAAGACCCGTTAGATTTAATAAAATCTCTGAAACAGAGGTTGGCACAAAATTTACACGCCCTAACTTAAACTGGGCAAGTCTTTGCTGACCTTTATAAACACCTACATAAGATGTGTAGGATTTTCCCGGGTTTTGAAAAATCAAATTTCGACCTGCTCTTATTATGTTTGCAGGCTGATCTGAATTATTATTGCTTCTATCCGCCTGTTGAATCACACTATTAAAAAAACCAGCAAGCTGCTCGCCAAAAGACTGCAGTGTCGTGTCTAATGGTGATAAACCCTGAATGAGTACTTCCTCTATTTGCGCTTTCATGTCTTCAAAATCATCTCTACTCCTAATATCTTGAACTAAATCAATTTTGCCCTGTAATGACAACGTCTGCGCAAAAGGTTGATTCATCACCATTGCAACCAATGTGGAGCCTGAATCTATTGTATAATCTGACTGATTAGGATAGGAATAACCCATCAATATAACTCGATTTAATTCATCCGTGACATAGAGCGTATTATCGTCATTTCCTATAATACTTGTTGAATATTCAAAATTGGAAATAATACTACTACCAACAAGGGATTGCACTTCTAGATTATTGGGATCAATAGTTGATTCTTGAGGTAATACAATATTTCCTGTGATATTATTAGTTGGAAAATCAGGATCCTGAGAACCGTCATCACTAGAATCATCAGATTGACAAGTAAGTAATCCTAAAAACATAAAAAATAAGACTAGTTTTTTCATGGGAATAATAAAATTTAATTAATAGCATGTTAAAGATAGATGAATTCTATTAAAACCAAAATACCCAATAGTAGTGAGTTATCATTAAAAATTCTCCCCTAAGAAAGGATTGTATTTGTATTAGATTAAGAAATAATATACAAACCAAAGAAAACTGTTACATGATATACGATGTTCGTCGTATTTTTCATTGAAGAAATCAATACGTAACGTTACGTATTTTAAACAACATATTAACGTCTAGCATTCACATTTAAGACAATAGATCGCCATAATACACCCAAACCTAAAACCAAGAAAAAGCAACCACCGGTGACGTATGTAAATTTGGTGTTATCGCTAATCATAGTCTCATAATAATCTAAGCGCCAACTATTATAAGGCGACGTAAATAAGCCTGTTCGGGCTAAAAATACAGATACCGCCAAAACTAGTACAGTATTAATGTGGCCAATCGTAAAGTATCTGTTTAATAGAATTACTATTGATAAAATTGTTAGAGCTACTATGATCTTCCAGTCGAGATCAGTGCTTACAAATTCTTTATAGCGTATATGAGATAAATGCTCTTGGGTTATTACAGATTCACTAAATAAAACATCCCATTTGTCTTCATTATATGCCACATACAATCTATACACACCTGTAAATAGAGCTTGTACTGCAATACTTTGCAATATCACTAAGACAAAATCAAACTTACCGAGGAATTGGGACATGTGTGAGCAACTAATAGTTTAATTAAATGTTTTCCGAAATTCTAATGGCGACATTTCTGTCTTGCTCTTAAACAATTTGGTAAAGGATGATGGTCTCTCAAAACCTAAACTGTAAGCGATTTCACTTATAGAATCTGTGGTACCAGACAATTGGGTTTTGGCTTTTTTTATGAGTTTGTTGTGTATGTGTTGTTGCGTGCTTTGCCCTGTAGCAGATTTTAACATGCTACTTAAGTAATTTGGTGATAAATGCAGCTGTTCAGACACCCAAACTACTGTTGGTAAACCTTTATCTATAAGCGTTGGTTCATTAAAGTAATCGTCTAAAAGGGTTTCAAGTTGGTTAAGAATGTGGTGATTGGTAATCTTACGCGTAATGAATTGGCGTTCGTAAAAACGCTCTGCATAATTTAATAAGAGTTCTATCTGCGAGATGATAATCTTTTGGCTAAACTTATCGATATTAGATTGATACTCGCGTTGAATATTGCGTAACAAATCTAGCATCATGCCTTCTTCTTTTTCGGACAGAAATAAGGCTTCGTTTACGGTATATCCAAAAAAGTCGTACGACGACATCTGGGTCGCCAAAGCGGTATTCCATAAAAAATCTGGGTGAATCAACAATAAAAAGCCTTCAGGCTTACCAGCTTTAACATTAGGATTACTCGCCAAACTCATCACTTGGTTTGGCGCTAAAAACGTCATTAAACCTTCATTAAAATCATACTCTTGTTGCCCATAAAAGAACTTATACGGTATATTACGTTTTAACCCAATGGTGTAGTAATCTTGCCTCCATCTTATGTTATCTATATCTTCTGGATACTGCACGTCACTATAATTCACCAAACTGATTAATGGATGCTCTGGTGAGGATAAATTAGCAAGTTTATGATAGTCACTAACACTTTTAAAATGTTTAAGGTCTTTCATTGCATTAAAGTTAAGTATATCTATTTACATGTGAAGTCAGTTCGAGTTTTATTTAATAGTAACTTGATACACTTCGACAGGCTCAGTGTGACATTTCTATTGTTTTGGTTAATTGAAACTAGAAAGTACTACTTCTTGTTCTCGATAGTTCTGCTGAGCATGTCGAAGTACTATTTTAATTGCTTTATAAGCACTTAAAATCACTCGAACTGACGTGTGTATCAATTTATGATTTTGTTCTCGATACAATTCTTCGTACCTCAGAATCACTCGAACTGACGTATTTTATATTTCTAAACGAGCATTCCGCCGGAAACTTCAATACGTTGTCCGTTAATCCAACCTGCTTTATCCGAACACAAGAATGCTACGGTACCACCAATATCTTCCGCTTCTCCTACTCTACCAAGTGCTGTAATACTTGCTATCATAGCAGCCTTTTTCTCATCTTTATTACTTCCGCCAGCAAAATCTGTGGCAATAGCTCCTGGTGCAATAACATTGGCCGTGATTTTACGTTCCCCAAGTTCTTTGGCTAAGTATCTTGTAAATACTTCTACTGCGCCTTTCATAATGGCATAAGCGGACATGCCTGGTAAACTAAAGCGTGCCAATCCGCTAGAAATATTTACAATACGACCACCTTTATTTATAAATGGTAATGCGGCTTGTGTTATAAAATAGACACTTTTAAGATGGATATTCATCATCTCATCAAACTGCGATTCAGAGGTATCAGCCACGAAATTATAAGTTCCTGTGCCAGCATTATTGATTAAGAAATCAAAATTTGGATTGCCATTTTCGTGTTCTAGATATGCGGTTGCTTGCTTTATGAATGTTTTACCGTTTTCTGGATTGTTGGCATCTAACGCAAAGGCTGTTACCTTTTGCCCTAAAGATTCAATTTCTGAAATGACGGCATCTGCTTGTGCTTTGTTAGTATGATATGAGAATATAATATCAACTCCATCTTTGGCTAGACTTATAGCCATATCGCGACCTAAACCTCTGCTTCCACCTGTAATAATTGCTGTTTTTTGACTCATTGTAACGTGTTTTAATATTTAACATTACAAAGGTGCGCAGCTAAATCCTTATAAAATGTTCCAAATCTATGAAGTTGTTTTCCGAATCTACGGTAGTTGAATTTGGGACTATTCAAATTCATTTAGACATTCGTTTTTTAATCAATACGTTTACTGTGATAATGTTGGAAGAACAATTTTGATTTCAATGCTTAACTCTACGTATTTCTTAGCAAATTAATACCATCTGTAATCAGGACTTTTAATGATGGATGAGATTCTATAAGTTGATGAAGATAGTCCTCTACAGATGTTGCTAGTGTATCATCTTTTGTAATTTCTAATAGCTCTAATAACAACAACCATTCTTTAGATTGATTATCTCTATATTTCTGAAATAAAGCCGAGATTTGTTCGTTGCTTGCATCACCTGATTCTCTCATATGTCTCACCAAAGCATAATCTTGCTCACGTGCTTCAGTGGCCTTATTCTTTGCCTTCTTAATGGTTTTAGTGAGAGACTCACCATATAAATTAGGAAAAGAATTACTGTCCGCAGGCCCAGCGAAAGCCGACACTACTTCTGTCCCAACGGCCATATCAAAAGTGCCCCATTCTGGTGCAAATAAGATCTCGCCTTTATAAGTCACCGTACAATTAGACAATTGAATGAGCATGAGTTTGCCTTGTAAGTTTCTAATACCTGTAATATTTAGACCTTCAACTTTAATACCGCTTTCAAACTCAAATTCTAACCATTTTCCATCATAAAAACTATAGGCTTTTAAATCTACAGGTCCCATATCTTCAATGGCCAAATTGATGTTTTTTAATTTACCTAAAGGTGAACTAAAACCTTCTTTATGATAATCTATACCATGACCTATGAGTTCTTTTTCGCGATAAGATAACGCTGTAGGACCTTCAGTTTTAAAGAAAATAATCTCATTATCATCATTTAATATCATTCGAGAAAACTTACCCGAAATTTGTAAACCCGTATTGAGTTCTATACTTCCAACCATTTCTGATGCTATAAGTCGCTGCAAGCCTTTTCGTCCTCCTTTACGAAGACTTAAGGTATTTGCAAACTCTTCAAGCACTTGCATTAACTTAGAAAAATCTGGTGTAACGTATAGTTGTGGTTGCGGCTTGGTAACATCAAAAGCTTGGTTAGCCGCTTCGATAGAATATGGTATTTTTTTTACAGTCTCCTTAAGGCAAGAGGTACTTTCGCCAATTGATGACAACAGACCAGCTCCATATATTTTAGGGTCTTCTAGATTGCCAATTAATCCATACTCAACCGTCCACCATTGTAAATTACGGATTTGAGCCATTTCCGAAAGTTCAACAGATTCATTTTGAAGCGCTGTAATTTCGGCTTCCGCTTTGTTAATGACTTCTTGAGGAATACCTTCAGCTTCTTTAAGGATAGATAATTTTCTCACCGCTTCGTACATATCCATATCGTGCTTAGACAATATGGCTTTTGCGCCAATATCTCCTAAACGTCTTAAATACTCGGCATAATCTGGATTAGCAATTATTGGCGCATGTCCGGCCGACTCATGAATAATGTCTGGTGCTGGTGTGTATTGAATATGTTCTAATTGTCTAATGTCTGAGGCTATCACCAACACTTTGTAGGCTTGAAATTCCATAAAAGCATTTGGTGGAATAAATCCGTCTACAGCTACTGCGGCCCAACCGATCTCTTTAAGAATACGGTTCATGCCATACATACTTGGAATAGCGTCTACACTGACACCTGTTTTTTCTAATCCTTCAAGATATGATTGGTGGGCAACCTTAGATAAATGATTCACCAATCGCCTTAGTGTATAGCGCCAAACAGCTTGATCTATAGGCGTATAATCATCGTAATTTTGAGGTTTGATAAACTGCTTTAAGTGCTTAGGAAGTCTATCTATTAATTCATTGCTCTGGTAATCTTGCGTCATTGGTCTCCTAAAATCAACGTTTAGTATTGGTCATTTAAAAAGCGAAGTTCGTGTTTTTAAATCAAGTAATCAAAAGACATACTCTTGTATTTATATAAAAAACGGTCTGAGTAAACACTCAAACCGCTTTGGTATATTTTGATGAGATAACATTATTTTATCTCCTTCTCTAGGGCTAAATAATGTGTGGTATTTTCTCCAAATAATGGAAAAACTTTAATTTCACATTTATAAGTCGTATTATCCTTTCTGTGATTTATAATAACATCTTCAAAAGGTACATCTTGTGCTATTTTATTCTTGATACGTTTTTTAGTTTCTATGGACGTTTGTGCACCTTGTAAGAATCTCGGAGTTTTGCTTAGTGCATATGATTTTGAATAACCCGTCATAGAAGTAAAACCATCATTTACCCAAATGATTTTTTGATTCTTATCTGTAATAATTAGTGCTTCGTAATCATTTTCAGAGAATACTAAATCTAAGTTATTTTGCCATTTAAAATGCTCTGCGTAAAATAAGATTTGTCCAAACTCATTGCGTTTTATGGCACTTGATAAACGCTCATTGTATGAATTCATATATAAGTCCCAACTTAATAAAGACACGTGCCTGGCACTCGGAACTGTTATATTTTGTATTGCCGTTTTATAATCTTTTTTGTCTGCATTAGACAGATAAAGATCTAAGGCATACATATCTGCCATGTTATACTTCATAATTTGCCTATTTCTACCTGAACGTCAAAACTATGAAACTATTATGACTATAAAGATTTTCAGCTAGATATTAACATAACTTATTGATTTAAAAACATAATCTATAGACAGATTATTTAATACAATTAAAAAAAGGATGGTAAGAGATGATACCTGTACCGTTTTATTATATGTAATTATTTGTGTCTAAACTTACTAGAACTAAAGTTTTTCTAATTAGAGACCTCAAACTACAATTATAAGGATGCCGTATTGGATTTTGCTTCTTCAAACTCAGTGAGCATATCTTTTACAATCTCAGCGACTGGCTTAATATCATGAATCAATCCAGAAATTTGACCAATTTCTAACTCACCATCTTCTAAGTCACCTTCAAACATGCCACGTTTTGCGCGTGCTCTTCCTAGTAGTTCTCTAAGCTGTTCTGGTGTCGGACCTGTTTTATATAATGCTTCAACTTCGTTATAGAATTTATTCTTAATCAGTCGTACAGGTGCTAATTCCTTTAATGTTAATTGTGTATCTCCTTCTTTAGCATCAACAACCACTTGCTTAAAATCTTGGTGAGCCGAAGATTCATTACTAGCTACGAAACGACTACCAACTTGTACTGCATCAGCACCCAAAACCATACATGCCAACATGGCTTTTCCTGTAGCAATACCACCAGCAGCAATCAATGGAATTTCTAACTGCTCTTTTACCATAGGAATTAAGGTTAATGTTGTTGTTTCGTCTCTACCGTTATGACCACCAGCTTCAAAACCTTCTGCAACGACAGCATCAACTCCAGCTGCTTGTGCCTTTAAAGCAAACTTTACACTGCTTACGACATGCACCACTGTAATACCTCTGTCTTGTAACCATTTGGTCCAAGTCTTTGGATTTCCAGCGGACGTAAATACAATTTTTACACCTTCTTCAACGATTATATCCATAATTTCTTCAATGTTTGGATACAACATTGGCACATTAACACCAAACGGTTTATCGGTTGCAGCTTTACACTTCTGAATATGTTCGCGCAGCACTTCTGGATACATTGAACCTGCACCAATGAGTCCTAAAATACCGGAATTACTGGCTGCTGAAGCCAATCGCCAACCGCTATTCCATATCATACCTGCTTGGATAATTGGATGTTCTATTCCGAAAAGTGAAGTGATTCTATTTTGCATTGATATTATTTATTTAGCATAAAAAAAGAGTACATTGATAGAGACACTTCGACTACGCTCAGTGTGACATATACAACGGAATCTATTTCGTTTATAAAATTCGTCAATTCATGTGAAATTAGCGAATGTAAATGAGAGAAATTTTGATAGATAAATGTTACGTCATTTCGAGTGATTTTTTGGGTACAAAAAACTATACTTCGACCACTTCGAGAACCTCAGTGACCTAAGTCCCGCAGAGCTATCGAGAGATAGACACTTGTTCTCGATACAATCACGCTAAAGCGTGACCACTCGAACTGACCTATAAAAACTATATGATTGAGGTTCCTGCCTGCGCAGGAATGACAAAAAAAGGAATGACATTAAGATATCACACCAGAACCAATGAGTTCCTCATCTGTATACCAAGCGACAAACTGTCCTTCAGTTATGGCTGATTGTTTGTTTTCAAACTCTACATAAAGTCCAGAAGTTACTTTATGAAGTGTGGCTTTTTCTAATGGTTGACGGTAACGAATTCTCGCCATCACTTCCATAGTTTCTCCAGCAGCTAATGCCAAATCTTCTCTAACCCAATGCAATTCTTCGTTAGACACAAAAAGAACATTGCGCAATAAACCTGGATGATGTTTACCTTGACCTGTGTAAATGATATTTTCTTCAACATCAGTTTCAATAACAAACAAGGGCTCTTTTGTACCACCAACAGCCAATCCCTTACGCTGACCTTTAGTAAAATAATGCGCACCTTGATGTTGCCCTACAACTTTACCATCAGCTAAAGCATACTTAGGTTTTTGAGCTAAGAATTCTAATTCGTTTTCTTTTGAAGTAAATACTGGTTGTTCTTTTGTATAAACATCTAAAGCAGCATCAACCTCAACAATAACACCTTCTTTTGGCTTTAATTGCTGTTGCAAAAATTCTGGTAGTCTTACCTTTCCTATAAAACACAACCCTTGAGAATCTTTTTTCTCAGCTGTAATTAAATCTTGCGCTTTAGCAATGTCTCTAACCTCGGGCTTTGTTAATTCTCCTATTGGAAATAATGCTTTAGACAATTGCTCTTGAGACAATTGGCATAAAAAGTAGGACTGATCTTTATTGTTATCCACACCAGCTAACAAGCGATGTATTTCTTTTCCGTCTTTAGTAATGCTATCTTTTCTGCAATAATGACCCGTAGCAACATAATCAGCGCCAAGGTCCATAGCAATATCCATAAATACATCGAACTTTATCTCGCGATTACACAACACATCAGGATTTGGCGTACGTCCTTTTTCATATTCATTGAACATGTAATCCACAATACGGTCTTTGTATTGCGCACTTAAATCAACGGTTTGAAATGGTATACCGAGCTTATCTGCCACCAACATAGCATCATTGCTATCTTCTAACCAAGGACATTCGTCTGAAATGGTTACAGAATCGTCATGCCAGTTTTTCATAAACAAGCCAATAACCTCATAACCTTGCTCTTTTAAAAGATAGGCCGCAACACTAGAATCTACTCCACCAGAAAGTCCAACGATTACTCTTTTCATTATTTTTTTAGTCTCTAAAACTCCGGCAAAATTACAAAATAAAAAAGGCAATCCTATAAAGATTGCCATTCGCTATTTCTATATAATTTATAGTTAAAAACTATTCATATTTCTTAATCACTGTATTACTAGTATGATCTATCTCTTTTTTAATTTTTCCGTCTTTGTAATACTTCCAAATACCTTCTTTTCTATTATCTCTATAATTTCCTTGAGATGTGACATTGCCATCGGCATCATAGTAAATACTTTCACCATTCAACATATCATTTTTATACATGGACTTCTTTAAAATCTTGTCCTTTTCAGTGTACCAAATAGACATACCATCTAGTTTACCATTAACATAGCTTGTTTCTTCAGCGACATTTCCATTCTTATAAAACACCTTTCTTTTACCATGAAGCTGGCCATTATCGTTGTAATGTTCTTCGATCATTATGTTAGTTGAGTTTTTATGATAAAAGATCCATTTACCAATATATTTTCGACCATTCATTTGACCTTCACTCATTACTTTTTTTGTGGAGGTGTAAAATGTAACCTGTGAAATACTGTCCTTTTCATTAAACACTTTGATGGCACTTAACACACTTTTTCCGTTGTTTAATGTGTAATAATTAAAGGTATCAATCTCTTTTCCATGATAGAAAGTACCCTCATAGCGTTTTTGGTCAGTACCATGATAGTCTTTCGTCCATAAGCCGTGGCGTTTACCGTTTTTATCGAACTGATTAACCGGCTTTTGAGCAAAGCCAATTGTTAAAGTTATTGTAAAAATAAATACTAAGTATAAATTGTGTTTAATCATTTTAATACTTTTGTTAAACAAACTAACGCGAAGTTTGTGCAATGATGAACAATTAAAAACTCAAAAAAATGAAAATTATTTCAAAAACTTTCAAATTACTTACAGTATTTCTATTGGTTTTAGGTGTTACTGGATGTAGTGACGACGACGACAACAACGGACCAGGTGTTGAAGCAACAACTATAGTTGATATTGCTGCTGCAAACGGTTTAACATCTTTAGCTGCTGCTTTAGATGCTACAGATTTAATTACAACTTTAGAAGGAGCAGGTCCTTTTACAGTATTTGCCCCAACAAATGAGGCATTCGCAACACTTTTAAATGATACAGGTTTAGATTTAAACAATTTAACACCTGAACAAGAAGATTTAGTGAGAAATATTTTGTTAAACCACGTAATCATTGGCCCAGAAATTATGTCTAGTGATTTAGTGAATGCTGGTGATGGTTATGCAAAAACTGCAGCAGTAGGACCTAATGGTGAAAATTTAAGTTTATACTTTAATACGTCGAATGGAGCTGTTATCAATGGACAGTCAAACATCGATTTAAATAATGTAGACATTACAGCTACTAATGGTGTTGTACACATTGTAGACACTGTAATAGCATTACCAACAATAGGAACATTTGCAACATCAAACCCAGCGCTTTCTACTTTAGTAGCAGCGTTATCATACGCTGATGATTCTGGTGCAGGAACAGTACCATACATCAATACAGTTTTAGATGACACGGCAGGACCTTTCACAGTATTTGCGCCAGTAAACGCAGCTTTTACTGACCCAACAAATGGAGTATTAGCTGAACTAGGCTTATCAGGTTTCGGTGAAGGTGAAGGACAACTTAATGGTGCTACGACAGATGCAGTATTATTATTACACTTGGTTAGTGCAAACGTACAGTCTGACCAATTAGCTTCTGGTACTGTAACTACTTTAGGTGGTGATATCACCGCAGATGCAACAAACTTTACACTTACAGATGCAAACGATAGAGTAAGTAATATAGTAACATCACTAGTTGACATACAAGGTATGAATGGTGTTGTTCACGTTATAGATAAGGTAATCTTACCAGGTCTATAATCTTAATTAGGAAAATAGAGGCTGATTACCTCATTTTTATATTGATTGATTTAGTTAGTAAGACAGCCAGACTCAGTGAGTCTGGCTTCTTCATTTCTAATGATGATTATTCTATTGAATTTGACTTAATTTTGTATTAACATTTAACTTCTACATCAATGAAACATATAATAATTGCAATAATTTCTATTTTGATACTTCATTCTGAAAATGTCACCAAGACTAACTTGACGGTTAACATAGAAGGATTTGAAAAGGAGAAATCTTCTGAAGTTGTTGTGGCCATTTTTAAGGAAAAAAACTTTTTAGAAACACCTATCTCCTTTCAATACGTTAAAATTAATGATGATAAAGTCATAGCAAATTTTGAACTAGAACCAGGCGAATATGCTGTTTCAACCTTTCAAGATCTTAATGGCAATAGAAAATTAGATAAAAAGTTTTATGGACCACCAAAAGAACCTTACGGGTTTAGCAATAATGTGCGTCCTTTTGGAAAACCAAGCTTTAAGAAATGTAAGTTTAATTTAACAACAGATTCTAAAATCATAACTATTGCACTTATAAACTAGTGATTATCGCTTTATAATTTAGCCATATGAAATAGAACATATGAGACTAAAATTTCTGTTTATAACATAAATGAATAAAAAAAGCCTCGAACATTTTTCTATTCAAGGCTTTATATTAGAATTACTTTACTCTATTTCTTTCTTTTTTGTTGCGCATTTTTTTGCTTTTCAGCTTCTTCCATCATTTCTGCCATCTTCTTCTGGAAACGATTTTGCTTCTTAGGCTTGCTTTTACTCACTTCAATCTTAGCAAGTACTTTTTGCTCATCAATGATGTAATTTTTAATCACTAACATAATTCCGATACTAATTAGGTTAGAAATGAAATAATATAAACTTAATCCTGAAGCGTAGTTATTAAAGAAGATTAACATTAACAGTGGTGAGAAGTAAATCATATACTTCATCATCTTACCCATATCTGGCATTCCTTCTTGTGGAGGTGCTTGCATTGCAGTTTGCTGGCCTGTGGTCATTTTCATGTAAAAGAAAATAGCTATCGCCGCTAATATTGGGAATAACGCCACGTGATCACCATAAAATGGAATATTAAAAGGTAAGTCTGCAATTGAATCATATGAACTTAAATCGTCCACCCATAAGAAACTTTTCTGTCTTAAATCAAAAGCTGTCGGGAAGAACATAAACAAGGCGTAAAACACAGGAATTTGCATTAAACCTGGTAAACATCCACTTAACGGGCTTGCACCTGCTTTACTTTGCAAAGCCATAGTTTCTTGTTGTGCTTTTAATTTATTGTCTTTATACTTTGTTCTAATAGCATCTAATTCCGGCTTTAAAATTTTCATTTTTGCCTGAGACAAGAATTGTTTGTACTGCACAAATGACAACATCAACTTTACTAATATAGTCATTACAATAATAGCGATACCATATGGTAGCATACTACTTAGCCAACCAAACAATGGAATAAATAAGGCTTTATTTATCCAGCCAAAAATTCCCCAACCAAATGGTATACTTTCTTGCAGATTTTT
Organism: uncultured Flavobacteriaceae bacterium; assembly: GCA_964517835.1. Lineage (GTDB taxonomy): Bacteria > Bacteroidota > Bacteroidia > Flavobacteriales > Flavobacteriaceae > Winogradskyella. The sequence goes on from CAZFEV010000016.1 coordinate 35,237, forward strand.
GTCATATGCCTTTAAAACTTTAGCATCTGTTGGTCCATAGTATAAACCAAGACTTTTATTGATTTCACCACCATTATATGCCAACGGCATTTTAGACGTATACATTTTAGTAAATAATGAATCTACTTCTTCATCTTCCACTAAATTCTTAGACGTTAATTCTGCTTTTTTGAATGGTGCATCTTTTGTTACTAAAATAGAACTAAAGAAATGCTGTCTGTATGATAACCATTCTACATCTTCAACAGTCTCTTCATCATCACCCATTTGAGATAATTTCTCTACTCTATCACCTTCATGCATATAGGTTAAACGTGTGTAACGATTTTCATAAGAAATACTTTTTGCATGACGCATCCCTTTTTGTTTCCAATCTAAATGAATAGGCTGAGACGTATTAAAAACATTGCTTAACCCTTGAGATTTGATTGAAAAGTCAATCATATAGTCATCTGGTTTCAACTCATATCTGTATTCTAAAAATTCACTTTCAGAAAACTTTAATTTCATTGATACTACAGTATTATCACCACTCTTTGTTACACTTGGTTGAAAAGGATGATCTTGCGTATTGTGTGTACGATTATCTGAAGTACCAAATGTAATATTGAAATTACTATTTAAATCCTTTACCATATAAATAGGTAGAGAATCATAATCTACAAACTTCTTCAGCCTAACTTCTGCTAATTGACCACCTTTTCTTTGAAATTTCAATTCAAAAACATCGGTTTCAACAGTAGTTATTTCTTCACCAGGTAAGGTAGATGCATAAGATATTGCTCCCATTTTAGTTTGCAGTGCTGCTACCTGTGCTGAATCTAATACTTGGCTTGATGAATAATCTTCTGCAGTTGTAACTACAGCTTCATTTTGTTTAGAGTTCTTTTTCTCAGCTTCTACCTGTTCTTGTTCAGCTTTCTTTTGTGCTTCAATCTCCTCTGGTGAAGGCTGATTTTGATACATCATATATACTAGGATTCCGAAGATTAATACGAATCCTATAATTGAATTGATGTCTAATTTCTTTTCTTCCATATGTCTTATTGTCTTTCGACTACGCTGAAAATCATCTTCAACGCATTAGTTGATTACTCTTCACGATTAACCAAAAAGTTATCCAATTACTTAAATTGTGCCAACATGACACATTATTTCTTCTTTTGATGCTTTAAAGAAGCAGCTACAAATGACACAAAAAGTGGATGCGGATTTGCCACAGTACTCTTATATTCTGGATGATACTGTACACCAACAAACCAATTGTGCGATGGTATTTCTACAATTTCCACAAGTCCGGTATCTGGGTTTAAACCTGTAGCTTTCATACCTGCAGATTCGATTTGCGCTTTATAATCATTATTAAACTCAAAACGATGTCTATGACGTTCTTTAATTTGAGTTGCACCATATACTTGATGTGCGATACTATCTTCAACAATATCACAATCCCAAGCACCTAAACGCATCGTACCGCCTTTATTAACAACATCTTTTTGTGATTCCATTAAGTTAATCACAGGATTTGAAGTTGCTTCATCCATTTCAGTAGAATTAGCATCTTGAAGCCCTAAAACATTTCTTGAATATTCAATAACAGCCATTTGCATTCCTAAACAAATACCTAAAAATGGAATATTATGTTCTCGTACAAATCTAACAGCATCAATTTTACCTTCTATACCACGTTCACCAAAACCAGGCGCCACAAGTACACCATCTAAGTGCCCTAATTTAAATTCTATATTATCTTCATTTAAAAATTCAGAATGAATAGGTTCAACCTTCACCTTTACTTCATTCTCAGCTCCTGCATGAATAAATGCCTCTAATATTGATTTATAGGAGTCTTGAAGTTCTACGTACTTACCAATTAAACCAATAGTTACCGTATTTTTTGGATTCTTATGACGCGTTAAGAATTCGTTCCAGCGCTCTAAATTTGGTTGAGAACTATCGAGCTTTAACTTATCTAACACTACTTTATCCAAGCCTTCTTCTAACATTAGGTTTGGTACGTCATATATAGTAGAAGCATCAATTGATTGAATTACCGCTTCCTTTTTAACGTTACAGAAACGCGCTAATTTTTCTTTAAGTCCTTCGCTTAGCTCATGCTCTGTTCTACAAACCAAGATATCAGCATGTACACCACTTTCCATTAAAGTTTTAACACTATGCTGTGTAGGCTTTGTTTTTAATTCACCTGCAGCAGATAAATAAGGCACTAAGGTTAAATGAATAACCAAAGCATTATTTTCACCAAGATCCCATTGTAATTGACGCACTGCTTCTACATATGGTAAAGACTCAATATCACCAACGGTACCACCAATTTCTGTAATTACGATATCATAATCACCAGAATTACCTAAGATTTTAATTCTGTGTTTTATTTCATCAGTGATATGTGGAATAACCTGTACTGTTTTACCTAAAAATTCACCACGCCTTTCTTTATCTATAACACTTTGGTAAATTCTACCTGTTGTAACGTTATTGGCTTGTGATGTTGGTACATTTAAAAAACGCTCGTAATGACCTAAATCTAAATCTGTCTCAGCACCATCATCAGTAACATAACATTCACCATGTTCGTATGGGTTTAATGTTCCTGGATCAATATTTATGTATGGATCTAGTTTTTGAATGGTTGTTCTGTAACCTTGAGCTTGAAGTAATTTGGCTAAAGATGCTGCGATAATACCTTTTCCAAGAGATGAAGATACTCCGCCAGTTACAAAAATATACTTAGGATTTGTAGTCATATTGCGTGATTAAAACGCAGGCAAATTTACAAAATAAAACGAGTAATTTAAGAATTGTTTAAGGTTTGTTGATATGTTGTCATGTGGTCAACAGTAAATGCAGTAACACATTTTAAATCAATTATTTGAGTGCTTTTTACTTCTTAAAATCCTTCTTAATGGTATAAATCAATTCTTCGAGTCCATTGATTTTAATGTCGTGCATCTGTGTCATCATGCGACCAAGCTTACCTTCAGGGAATCCTTTTTGTTTAAACCATGTATAATAATATTCAGGTATATCAACTAGATATTCACCTTTATATTTTCCGAAAGGCATTTTATAATGGGCAAGTTCAATTAATTTGTTTTTGTCTAATTCCATACTATCTTATAAACTAAGAGATTCCTGCTTTACTTCGACAAGCTCAGCACAAGTCGCAGGAATGACAATAACATTTTTATTGAGATTTGTAGCTGTCAAGTTTTTTTAATTCTTCTGCGATATACATATTCCAGCGTTGTTGTTCCGATTTAACAATGGAATGTTCACTTTCTTCATCGTAGCGTTTTTGAGTGTTTCTCAATTCTTGGTTGATAGCATAATGAAGATCATTTAATTGTTGTCTAATGTTTTGATTGACTTTTAATTGCTGAATCTCTTTTCTAAACTTTCTTGTATAAAGTTCGGTAATATCAAAGTGTAATTGTTCATGCTTTAATATGTAATCATTTGACTTTGATTTAATATACCATGATTTATTTGGATAAAAATGAGATTCTACAGTTGTTGAAAAATCGACAATCTTTCCATTTGAGGTTTTAACAGAATAACCGAATGTAATACCCGAAGCCGTCAACGCAACCGCACTTGTATTTAGAATGGGTTCACCTTTAAAGTCAGCCCAAGTTAAAGCTCTTGATTCATTCCATTCGATAACCTCTTCATCTTGTTGATTACCAAAAATCAGAAAAATTATGATTAGGAAAACATATTTTAATTGCATGCTATTGCCAGTTAAAAACGATATCTTTTTCGATATCTGGATGTAAACTGTAATGCACAGGACAAGTATTTGCGGTACGTTCTAAAATCTGTTTGATTTTATCATCAGCAGAAAATGGTAGATGAACAACAACCTCTATTTTAGAAATTCGTCTTGGGTTACTAGACATTGTTTTAGTTACCTCAGCAGTAGTTCCGGACATATCTACATCCAAATCTCTTGCTTTAATTCCCATAACCGTAAGCATACAACTTGCCAGTCCTGTAGCAACAGTATCTGTAGGTGAGAACGCTTCACCTTTGCCATTATTGTCTGTTGGCGCATCTGTGATAAAAGAATTTCCAGATTTTAAATGTGTACTTTCGGTACGTAAACCACCCAAATATGTAACTTTTGATGTCATAGTATTAGTTTGCTTTTACGATTCTTAAATCATGATACTTTACGATATAAACCGCTTCATTTTTGTAACCGCCAAATAAGGATTTATTATACCTAAACTTATTCTCAACATACTCTGTTTCGATAATGTCATTAGACGATTCATATAAATCTTCATTTGATGCCAAACGTAATAATAGGTCTAAAGTAATATCAAATCCTCGAGCAACATATTTACTTGGTAAAATTCCAAATTGTTTCTTATAAGCTGCTACAAAACCTTTCTGCTCAGTCTCATTAAAATCCTTATTTACAGATGCATAATGAAACTTTAATTTAGATAAGTTATTATTGGAAATATCCTTTCCTTTAAATGCTTTACCCTTATCTAATGTCGTTAAAATAATTTCGGTATTGTCATCAACTTCACCGTTAAGCATACTTATAACGCTAGATGCGAATGCATTACTTTTAGCCTCTAAAAAGACATAAGTTTTTCCTTCTGGAATCATATCCGTCAAATCCGTTGGATAGAAAAATGGTAAGCCTGTTTTCTTACTTTTTCTAGCGTATTTTACAGTTGCTCTAGGAAATTCAGCAACTAATTTATCTACATTAGATTTACTTGCAGCATCTGCAAATATCATTACTCTTGCTTTTAAAGTATCCTTTTTTACAAAATCTATGATGGCCTTTCGTAACAATTCATCCTCCGGAATGGTCTGAAACACATTACTATATAATTCCTTTGGCTTCTTAAGTGCTGCCACTACAGGAATTCTATCACTTTTAAGTTCTGAAGCAACTCTATCAAATGATGTTTCATTTATTGGACCTATCACAGCGTCATAGCCAAAAAAGTCATGAGTTCTAAGTAAATCTCCTGTTGCTTCAGTACTATATTTTGTATCCAAAACCTTTAACTCAGTAGAAATACCAAGCTTTTTAGCAGAATCTAATGCCATGGTAACACCAACATGGAAATCTAAAACCAAAGAGAGTAGTCTATTGTTTCTTATTTCACTTTTAGTAACGTCAACAGAATCAGTATCAATCTTATGTAATTGATACGGCAACATTAAGGCTAACTTCTTAGTTTCAAAATTGTTTAAACTTGATATTAATCGAGTCGTCTCCGTATTAACGTTAATACTACTTGTTTCTGCCCCAACTGGTAACTTTAATACCATACCTGCTACTAAACCTGTTTCTTTTAGCTCAGGGTTAAGTGCTTCGAGTTCTTCTTGTGTTAAACCGGTTTTAATTTTTAGCCTGTAGAAACCTTCTTTTGGTAAGACTTCATAATAGTTATAATTAGCCTCTACAGGTTTTTCCTCTTCATCTTCTATATTTGGCACATTCAGCACATCACCAGGTTGAAGCACCTCATTCATAGTTGGGTTTAAAGCTTCAAGATCTGCTACTTTAATTCCAAATTTATAAGCCACACGCCACTTACCTTCTTTCGCTTGAACAGTGTATTTTTTTAAGGTATTTTTTAATGTCTGTCTAGAAATGAAGGTTTTATATTGAGGTATTTTAATCTTTTGTCCTTTTTGAAGATTTTCAGAATACAAAAAACGATTCGCTTTCTTAATTTCTTCTTCAGACACACCATATTTTTTAGCAAGTCCATAAAGTGTTTCTTTTCGCTTTACTTTATGCTTTTTATAGCCAATTAACTCTCTAGAATCTTCTTCAATTGGTTGATTCTTTACCTTAGAATTGGGAATAATTAAAACTGTATTAGGTGCAAGTGTTGTTTTTGCATCAGGATTTAAGGCATAAATATCAAAAGGAGTTACTAAATACTGCTTCGCAATACTTTCAATAGTTTCTCCAGACTTTACCTTATGCTCTTTATATTTCTGAGCATTTACAACAAATGTGAAAAGAATTAAAAAGATGGTAATAAAATTTCTCATGTACTTTATGTTAGTTGACCATAATTAAGAAACAAAATTTGGTCATAAGTCACCATAATTTTATTCCCACTCTATTGTCGCTGGCGGTTTTGAGCTGATATCATATACTACTCTATTAACGCCTTTTACTTTATTTATTATTTCATTAGAAGTTTTCTGCAAAAACTCATACGGTAAATTTACCCAATCAGCAGTCATTCCGTCTGTACTTTCAACAGCTCTTAATGCCACACATTTCTCATAGGTTCTCTCATCACCCATTACACCTACACTATTCACAGGTAATAACATTGCACCAGCCTGCCAAACCTTGTCGTATAAATTCCAAGATCTTAAATTATTGATAAAAATTGCATCAACTTCTTGTAATATACGAACTTTCTCAGGAGTTAGATCTCCAAGAATTCTAATTGCCAATCCTGGACCTGGAAATGGATGACGACCTAAAAGGTGCGCATCCATATTCATAGATGCACCAACACGTCTTACCTCATCTTTAAACAATGCTTTTAAAGGTTCTACAACTTTAAGTTTCATAAAGTCTGGCAATCCACCAACATTATGGTGACTCTTTATTGTAGCACTTGGTCCTCCAGTTGCTGAAACACTTTCTATCACATCTGGATAGATAGTGCCTTGCGCCAACCATTTTACATCTTTGATAAGATGTGCTTCATCGTCAAAAACTTCAATGAACACACGACCAATTATTTTTCGTTTTTCTTCAGGGTCGCTCTTTCCTGCTAAGGCATCCAAAAAGCGTGCCGAAGCGTCAACACCTTTTACGTTTAAGCCCATGCCTTCGTATTGATGAAGTACATCTTCAAACTCATTCTTACGAAGTAATCCGTTATTAACGAAGATACAATAGAGGTTTTTACCAATAGCCTTGTGCAATAACATAGCAGCCACAGATGAATCTACACCACCAGATAAACCTAATACAACTTTATCATCTCCTAATTGATTCTTGAGATCTTCAACGGTCTCCTCAACAAATGCGTTAGGTGTCCAATCTTGATTTACACCTGCAATTTTTACCAAGAAGTTTTGTAACAACTGGTGACCATCAGTTGAATGATATACTTCCGGATGAAATTGAATGGCATAAGTATTTTCACCTTCAATTTTATAAGCCGCATTTTCTACATCTTCAGTGCTGGCTAATAATACTGCATTATCTGGTAATTGTTTAATAGTATCACTATGACTCATCCAAACTTGACTACCTTCATGAATGTTTTCAAAGAAATCCTCGTCTGACTTAATGAATTCTAAATGCGCTCTACCATATTCTCTAGTACTTGATTCAGCGACTTCACCACCTGAGAAATGTGCCAAATACTGTGCACCATAACACACCGCCAACATTGGCTTCTTAACTCTTATATTTGATAAGTCCGGATGTAATACATCTTCACCTCTTACTGAGTTTGGACTACCAGATAAAATAACAGCCTGAAAACTATCTGAATCGTTAGGAATTTTATTAAATGGATGAATTTCGCAATAGATGTTTAACTCTCTTACACGTCTTGCAATGAGCTGCGTGTACTGCGAACCGAAATCTAAAATAAGTACTTTGTTGTGTTGCATGCGCAAAAGTAATAATTGATTTTAGAATGACGTTTTTAACTGCTTTATTTTTTCACGAGTTATTGACATCATTTTGTTTATGCCATAGAATCAATAATTAGTCTAATATCTTCTTCAGTGGTGTCTGGGTTTATAAAACAAAACCTCGAAACTGTCTCAAACGTGTCACCATTTTTCCATTTTGTTGGTGTCACTAAAGCAAAACCTTTATTATGGTTTTCATAAGTCCAATGCGTATAATCTTCTGGTTGCCAACCAATACGTCTATACAACACACAAGACAAACTTGGTTCTCGCACCAATTCCACATTAGGATTCTCTTCAATTATTCTACCTGCAATCTGGGCCAATTCTATGCCACGCTCTACTGAAGATTTATAACGATCTGTGCCATGAGTGGCTAAAGAGAACCATAATGGTAAACCTCTAACACGACGTGTTAATTGAATCTGATAATCTGCAGGGTTAAAACCATGTGCACCTTCATCTTTAAAAATATCTAGATAAGAACCTTCTTGTGAGTGTGCGTTCTTAGCATAATCTGGATTCTTATAAATCACTGCACCACAATCGTATGGTGAAAACATCCATTTATGCGGATCAATAGTGATACTATCTGCTCTCTCAATACCATTAAATAAATGACGTACTGAATCTGCTATCAAGGCGCCGCCACCATAAGCCGCATCAACATGAAACCACAGTTTCTCTTTTTCACAAACTTCAGCTATACCATCTAAATCGTCAATGATACCCGCATTGGTAGTTCCACCTGTCGCCACAACCGCAAACAAACGTTTCCGTTGGTGGAAGGTTAGATTTTCAATAGTATTTCTTAAATCTTCACCTTTTAATTCTTCTTCAGAATCAACTAGTAAAATATCAACATCTGCAACTTTTGCCATTGCTTTTACTGATGAATGCGCACCAATGGATGTGATAATAAGACCTTTTTCTCTTTTATATGTATCATCTTCTCGCCAGCGTTCTCTTGCTGTAACTATGGCAGATAAATTTGCTGCTGTTCCGCCACTTGTAAAAACGCCAAATGCTCCTTCTGGCATGCCAGTTAATGACACCATCCATTTCATAGCTTCATTTTCACAAAAAATACCGCCAGCACCTTCCATCCAATAAGCGCCATGAATACTAGAAACTGATGTCACCAAATCAAACATAACAGCAGCACGTGTTGGTGCTGCAGGTACAAAGGCTAAGTTGCGAGGATGATCTACAGGAACATTAGCTTTTGCTAAGTGCTTCTTCCATAGTTTAAAAGCCTTCTCACCTCCAATACCTTCTTTGGTTATGGTTTCACCTACAAGTTCTTTAAGCACCTCAGCTTTCTGTGGCTTTCCTACTTTTTGTTTGGTATGAGATATACGATCTATGGTATACTTCATGACATCCATGGTCATTTCTACCAGATCAAAATCTATTTTATGCATAAATTATTTTAACTTAAGTATTGTAAATTGACCAGATAATGGGTCTAATGATTCTAATAGGGTCGGGATTAATTGACTCCCATATTCTAAATATAATTCTGAAAAGTTGCGATTTCGTTCTTGTAAACTTTGATTAGGGAACAATTGTTCTTGTAACTCAGTACTTCTTTGAATTTGATCAGCTAATTTTTTCTTTTGAGCTTTAAGCAGTCTTTTTTCAAGATGTTGTAACCCTTTTATTTGTTTTATTTCTTGAGCCTTTACAGCACCTAAAAAGGACTTATCAGTTTTATCAGCTAAATCGTACAAACCTTTAAATTGAGATTCTAAATGCTGTATCTGTGTTGAAAAATCTATATCTATATTCGATATTTTTCGAACTCTTTTATTTATGAATGTGTTACGATTTAGAAATAAATCCTCTAAGGAAATATCTAAATTATGAAGCTTACGTGATTGCTTTTCTGATGCAACCAAAACAGAATTTCTCAATAACAACATTGGAAATGTTACATTTTGGGCTTCAAAACTAGATTTAAGCTGTAACCAATAAACCATCTCACCACCACCACCTATATAACAAAGGTTTGGTAAAATCACTTCTTGGTACAAAGGTCTCATAATAACATTTGGAGAAAATCGCTCTGGATGTTCTTCAAGATGTTGTAATACATCTTTTTCATCCCATGAAATATCAGTATTATTCACTTTGAAAACAGTGTCTTCAAAAACAATACGTTCTCTTATATTTCCATCAATGTAAAAGAGATTAATCTCTCTAGGGTTCACCTGAACTTTTAGTCCTAATTCCTGAAGCATTTTATTGGTTTTAGAAACCTCTTTAAACGACGTCTGTTGCAATAACTCCTGCTTAAGATTTGGGATAAATTGTCGCTTTAAATCTGAATCATCAGCATCTATAATTACTAAACCATACTGTCCAAATAAGGTATTTGCTAAATAGCGTGTAGCATCTGCCAAATTATTGTGATCTAAATAAGCCTTTTTAAACCAAGCCTTTAACTGTTCAGCATTTATGCTTTGTCCAAATTCGCCTGCGACCACATTGAAGACCTCATCTAACCCTTGTGTTTCAAAACGCCCAACAGCACCGGTTTGACTAGAATTCCAACGCAGCTTTTTTCCTTTGAAATTGAAGTAATTTATTTCTTCAAAATCGTGGTCCTCAGAGGCCATCCAATATACTGGCACAAAATTATATTCAGGATAGGCTTCCTTTAGTTGTTTCGTTAAATTAATTGTTGAAATGATTTTATATAAAAAATATAACGGACCAGTAAAAAGGTTCAATTGATGACCAGTGGTTATTGTAAAGGTTTTAGAGTCTTTTAGACTTTCAATATTGATTAGAGTAGATTCTGAAGTCGAAAACTCACCATACTGTTTCTTAAGGACTTTAGCTAGCACCTCTCTGTTTTCATTTCGAAATAAGATAGACTTTTCCTCAATCTGCGCTTTAAAATTATTTATGGTTGGGTACCGATTGTAAAGTGCTTTTAATTCAGGTTTTTGATCTAGATAATCACAAATAAAATCTGAAAAGTAATTAGTGTCTCTAAAAGCGATACAGTCAGTTGGCATAGTGTTATTTTTCGGTCTGTAAATATACGGCAAGTGCAAATTATAACTACTAATTTTTAGTTAATTCAAGCATCAAAAGTCTATCTCAAAGTTGAAGTGATTATATTTACTTTTTCAAACTAACAAAACAATATGCGTTATCTTATTCTCTTAGCATGTCTTGCTATCAGTTTTCCGTCAACTATGAATGGCCAAAATTTACAATCACCTAGCGATTTTTTAGGTTACGAATTGGGCACACAATTTAGTAGAAATCATGAAGTTGTAGATTATTTTAAGGCTGTGAGTGCAGCAGTTCCAAGTCATGTAAAACTTGAGAAATATGGTGAGACCACTGAAAGAAGAGATTTATACGTGGCTTATATCACTAGCAAGGCTAATATGGCTAAACTCGAAACTATAAGAGAGAATAACCTTAAAAACGCTGGAATAATAGAAGGTGAACCAACGGCCACTGATATTGCTATTGTATGGTTAAGTTATAATGTGCACGGTAATGAAGCGTCTTGTTCTGAAGCAGCAATGCTTACTCTGTATAAATTACTAACTGAACGTAAGGATTTACTTGAAAACACTGTAGTAATTATCGATCCTAGTGTTAATCCTGACGGAAGAGATCGTTACGTCAATTGGTATAACAAAGTCGCGCATCAACCTTATAATACAGACATACAAGCCAACGAACATAACGAGTCTTGGCCAGGCGGAAGACCAAATCATTATCTTTTTGATTTAAATAGAGATTGGGCTTGGGCAACACAAATTGAATCAGAAACGCGTTTAAAAGTATACAACAAATGGATGCCACACATTCATGCGGACTATCATGAACAAGGACCAAACGAGCCATATTATTTTGCCCCAGCAGCAGAACCATTTCATGAGATAATTACAGATTGGCAACGAGACCTACAAACCGAAGTAGGAAAAAATAATGCGAAATATTTTGATGCTGAAGGTTGGTTATTCTTTACTAGAGAGCGTTTTGATTTATTCTACCCAAGTTATGGCGATACTTACCCTACATATATGGGTGCGATTGGGATGACATACGAACAAGCAGGTCACGGTATTTCTGGGCTTGGTATTCTTAACGATGAAGGTCATGTTTTAACTCTAAAGGAACGCTTGACACATCATACAGTTACGAGTCTTTCTACAGTTGAAGTGGCTTCAAAAAATGCAAAACAACTAAATACTGAGTTTGCGAAATTCTTTCAAAATTCTGATTTAAAATACAAGAGCTATGTTCTAAATGGAAATGAGGATAAAATTGATAAGTTAAAATCGTTTTTAGACAAGCACGAGATTAGCTATGAAAAACCAAATACAACAAAAGTTTCAGGTTACAATTACAGTACAGCTAAACAAGGCAGTTTAAATCTTGACGACCACACTTTAGTGGTTCATACAAGTCAACCAAAAGGTAAAATGATTAAGGTCCTTTTTGAACCTAATGCGAAACTTTCAGATTCATTAACCTATGATATCACTGCGTGGTCAGTACCTTATGCTTATGGTTTAGATGCGATTGCCACAACCACCAAAGTAAGTAGCACAAAAACAGACAACAACAAATCTGTTTCTAAGGTTAATGATGCTTATGGTTACGTTAGCAAATGGAATTCTATGGATGATGCTCAGTTTCTAGCTGAATTATTAAAACATAATATTAAAGTAAGATTCACTGAGAAGCCATTTAAATCAAATAATACAAATTTTGAAAGAGGTTCTTTAATCATCACAAAAGGAGATAACAAGCATATCAATGATTTTGTAAACACTTTAAATACATTTGCTCAAAAGCACGAAAAACCTCTTACTGAGATATATTCAGGATTCTCTCAAAGCACACCAGATATTGGTTCGCCGGATATTAAGTTAATAAATAAACAAAAGGTTGCTGTATTAACTGGTGAAGGTACATCTTCTCTAAGCTATGGTGAAGTATGGCATTTCTTTGAACAACAATTGGGATATCCAATAACATCAATAAATACAGATGACTTAAGCGCTACCAATCTAAGAAAATATAATGTTTTAATACTTCCTAATGGCTATTATGGTAGTGTTCTTAACGAGAGTAATATGACAAAAATTAAAGATTGGGTACGTTCTGGTGGAAAGGTAATTGCTATTGATGGTGCATTGCGAAGTTTTGCGGGTAAAGATGGTTTTAACTTATCTTATAAATCATCAGACAGTAGCAGTGAAAACAACAATTTAGTACCTTATGCTGAGCGTGAACGTCAATACACAAACCAACTGATTACTGGTGCCATCTTTAAAACGAAAGTAGATATCACACATCCCATGGCTTTTGGTTACAGCAAAGATTACTTTACTTTAAAATTGGGTAGTTCCGCATACAACTTATTAGACAATGGTTATAATGTCGCTCATCTAGATGACACTAAAGTGTACTCGGGTTTTGCCGGAAAAGATGCACTTGCAAATTTAGAAAGCACACTAATTTTTGGTGAAGAACGCAAAGGAAGTGGAAGCTTCATTTATTTTGTTGACAATACATTATTCAGAAGTTTCTGGGAAAACGGAAAATTGTTTTTTGTCAACTCCATTTTCTTTGTAAACAATAACGCTTACGAGCTCTAAATATCTACAACAACTCACTCTAGACATATGAAATCATACAAGTTTCTTACTATAAGCTTCGCATTAATATGCTTAACCTTTTCATGTAAAGACAATATTAAAGAAGAAACCACAGGAGAATTTAAAGTAGATTTTGAGAAATTTACTTTAGACAATGGTTTACAAGTAATACTTCACACGGATAGATCTGACCCTGTTGTTGCAGTGGCACTAACAGCACACGTTGGATCTGCCAGAGAAAAAGAAGGTAAAACAGGTTTTGCACATTTGTTTGAACACTTGTTGTTTTTAGAATCCGAAAATCTTGGTAAAGGTGGATTGGACCAAATGAGTGCTCGTATAGGAGGATCTGGTGCTAATGGATCAACCAATAGAGATAGAACAAATTACTTTCAAACCGTACCAAAAGATGCTTTGGAAAAAATGATTTGGGCTGAGGCCGATAAACTCGGATTCTTCATTAATACGGTTACCGAGCCAGTTTTAGCAAAAGAAAAACAAGTTGTTAAAAATGAAAAGCGTCAACGTGTAGACAATCAACCTTATGGCCATAGTTCATCAGTAATAAATAGTAATTTATATCCAGAAGGTCATCCTTATAGCTGGGAAGTTATTGGTTCATTAGAAGACTTACAAAGAGCTACTTTAGATGATGTTAAAGAATTTTTTAGAAGATGGTATGTTCCAAATAACGTTACACTGACCATAGCGGGCGATTTTGACGTTGACCAAACTAAAGCATGGGTGAAAAAATATTTTGATGAAATTCCTAGAGGTGAAGACGTTTTAAAACCAGGGAAACAAGCTGCTGTTTTAAATGAAACTAAACAATTTTATTACGAAGACAATTTTGCACGCGCTCCAAGACTCACAATGACCTGGCCTAGCGTTTACGAATATCATCCTGATACTTATGCATTACAAGTCTTATCGGAATACCTTACACAAGGTAAAAAAGCTCCATTAAACAAAGTTATTGTTGAAGAAGAGCAACTTTCAGGAAATGTTAGCATGTATCAACAATCTTCAGAAATTGCAGGACAGCTTACTCTAAGTGTTACAGCTTATAAACAGACACATTTAGACTCTGTAGCGGAAGCTATTCAAGATGGCTTTAAGAATTTTGAAGACAACGGTATCGGTGAAGATGACCTAAATAGAATTAAAGCCAAACAAGAAACAAACTTTTACAGAGGACTTTCTAGCGTTTTAGGTAAAGGATTTCAACTAGCACAATACGAAATATTTGCTGGTGATCCCAGCTTCATTAATCAGGATATAAAAAATATCCTCGCTGTCACTCCAGATGACGTAATGCGTGTTTACAATACTTACATTAAAGATAAAAACTACATTTCAACAAGTTTTGTTCCTAAGGGCGAAAAAGAACTAATTCTAAGTAATTCAGAACTCGCAAATATTGTCGAAGAAAAGATAATTGATGGCGCCGAAGAAACCTTTGACCCAAGTTTAGCAGCTACATATGAAAAAACTCCAAGTAGTTTTGATAGAAGTGTTGAGCCACCATATGGGGAAAGTCCTGATTTACATATCCCTGAAGTATGGCAAAAAGATTTAAGCTCAGGCATCAAAATCTTAGGTGTTGAAAATCATGAGGTGCCACTAGTTGAGTTTGAAATTCAAATTGGTGGCGGATTACTACTTGAAGATCGAGATAAAATTGGTGTTTCTAATTTAATTGCAAACGTTATTACAAAAGGGACAAAAAATAAAACACCTGAAGAACTAGAAAATGCCATTGAAAGTATTGGTGCAAACATAAATGCCTATGCTACTGACGACAATATTACAATCTATGGTACTACATTATCAAAGCACTTTGACACTACAATAGATTTAGTTTCAGAAATTCTTTTAGAACCTAGATGGGACGAGAATGAGTTTGATCTTATCAAACAAAGCACCATTAGTAGAATTCAAAGAAGTAAAGCTAATCCTAACAGCATTGCCAGTGACGAATTTGCAAAACTTATTTATGGCGAAGATAATATCGTTGCTTATAACAATAGAGGTACAGAAGTATCAGTTAATTCCATAACTATTGAAGATCTGAAAGCGTATTACAACACAAATATGTCCGCTGACCTCACAAAGATTCATATTGCAGGCGCTATTTCAAACACTGATGTGGTTAAGGCTTTTGATAGACTAAATTCAAGTTGGCCGAACAAATCAGTATCTTTTCCAGACTTACCTTCACCAAAATATCCTGAAGAGTCTATCATCTATTTTTATGATGTCCCAAATGCCAAACAGTCAGTAATTCGATTTGGTTACCCAGCATTGAAAGCTACAGATGACGATTATTATGCTGCAACAGTTATGAACTACAGACTCGGTGGTGGTGGTTTTGCATCACAACTGACTCAAGAATTACGTGAAGGTAAAGGTTATACATATGGTATTCGTTCAAGATTTGCAGGAAGT
Source organism: uncultured Flavobacteriaceae bacterium (assembly GCA_964517835.1). Classification (GTDB taxonomy): domain Bacteria; phylum Bacteroidota; class Bacteroidia; order Flavobacteriales; family Flavobacteriaceae; genus Winogradskyella. The sequence goes on from CAZFEV010000016.1 coordinate 51,004, forward strand.
CAAGACAAAGGAGAATTTGTTATTAGCAGTGGTGTAAGAACTAACGTCACATTTGAAGCAACAAGTCTTATAAAAGAGATTCTCGAAAATTATGGCAAAAATTATAACGAAGAAGATTTAGACGTTACCAAAAGTTACACCATAAAAAGTACTGTGAGAGCTTTTGAAACCCTAGACTCAAAACTCAACATGATTACTAACATTAGTAACTACGGTTTGCCTTCTGATTATGCAAAACTGCGAGAATCAATTGTGAAAGATATGACTTTAGAAGATGTAAAACTTCTTATAGATAAATATATACGACCTAATAAAATGATTTATCTTATAGTAGGTGATGCAAAAACGCAGCTTGAAAAATTGGAGTCTCTAGGCTTTGGCAAACCTGTTTTACTCAACAATAACTAAATAAAGGTTAACGTCATAATATAATTCTCGTTTATATAATAAGTTGTTATCATAGGATCAAAGTTTAGAACAATGCCACAGACCTCAGTTGTTTCTTTTTTTAAATACAAAGGATTTAATAATAAATGGCAAGCACTTGGACGCATGGGCAGACCACCTTTATTAAAATCAACAATAGAAGGTTTATCCTTTTGGAAAGCATTAGGAAGCGGAAGTGGCAATGGTTTTTCAATTTGGCCAGACTTCTCAACATTTGGCTTAATAACTGTTTTTAATTCTGAGCATGATGCTAAAGCATTCTTAGCGTCTCATATAATGGATGAATACACTAAGAATAGTGAAAATTTCAGCCATATATTAATGCATACCGTGAAAGCCCATGGTGAATGGAGTAAGCAATCACCATTTCAATCTAGTGCAAAATTTGACCATTCTAAACCACTCGCTGTTATTACACGGGCTACTATTAAACCAAAACTAGCTTATAAATTTTGGAAATATGTACCATCGGTTTCAAAATCAATGGACGGACATAAGGGACTTATTTATTCTAAGGGAATTGGGGAATGGCCTATATTAATGCAGGCCACGTTTTCACTTTGGCAAAAAGGTGAAGATATGATGGCTTATGCCTATAAGAACCAAAAGCACGCCGACATGGTTAAAAAAACTAGAGAACTAGGTTGGTATTCAGAAGAATTGTTTTCTAGGTTTCATCCTTTTGAAATACAAGGTAACCTCATCAATTTTAAGATGTAACCTCACCGTATAGGTCGAAATCCTCGGCTTCAATAATCTTTACTGTGGTAAATTCTCCGGTCTTTAGATAAGTAGCAGTAGCATCGATTAAGACTTCGTTATCTACATCTGGTGAATCAAATTCTGTACGTCCTACAAAATAATTACCTTCTTTTCGGTCTATGACTACTTTAAATTCTTGACCTATTTTCTGCTGGTTTAATTCCCAAGAGATTTGAGATTGAATTTCCATAATCTCATTAGCTCGTTGCAGTTTGACTTCTTCAGGTACATCATCTTCAAGATTATAGGCATGTGTATTTTCTTCATGAGAATAGGTAAAGCAACCTAAACGTTCAAAACGCATTTCTTTCACCCATTCTTTTAATGTTTGAAAATCTTCTTCAGTTTCACCTGGATAACCCACAATCAAGGTTGTTCTAATCGTCATACCTGGCACTGCAGCTCTGAATTGTTTTAAAAGCTTGGTCGTTTTTTCTTTGGTAGTTCCACGACGCATACTCTTTAAAATAGCATCGGAAATATGTTGTAAAGGAATATCTAAATAGTTACAAATTTTTGGTTCACGCTTCATTACATCAAGAACATCCATAGGAAATCCTGTCGGAAATGCATAGTGTAAGCGAATCCAATCAATCCCTTCAACCTTTACTAAATTCTCAAGAAGCTCTGCTAGATTTCTTTTTTTGTATAAATCTAAACCGTAATAGGTTAAATCTTGAGCAATCAGGATTAATTCCTTTACGCCATTAGCAGCTAATTTTTCAGCTTCAGTAACCAGTTCTTCAATTGGTGTACTTTTATGCTTTCCACGCATTAAAGGAATAGCACAAAAACTACAAGGTCTATCACAACCTTCAGCAATCTTTAAATACGCGTAATTCTTAGGAGTGGTTGTTAAACGTTCACCTATGAGTTCGTGCTTATAGTCTGCGCCAAGCGCTTTTAGTAAACTAGGTAATTCAGTTGTTCCAAAATACTGATCTACATTAGGAATTTCTTTCTGCAAATCTGGTTTGTAGCGTTCACTCAAACATCCTGTAACAAAAACTTTATCTACATCGCCTTCTTCTTTCTTTTGCATATAGTGTAAAATAGTATTCACGCTTTCCTCTTTGGCATTATTTATAAAACCACAAGTATTAATAACTACAACATTACCTTCTTGTTCGTGAACTACATCTTTTCCACTGGCTTTAAGCTGTCCCATTAACACTTCACTGTCATAAACATTCTTACTACAACCAAGAGTTACGACATTAATTCTATTCTTTTTTAAAGTCTTTGTTCTCATACCTTCGATAAAACAGTGCGCAAAGATAAGGAACAAATTAGGATTTACGATTTACGATTTACGATTTACGATTTACGAATTTGGAATTTGGAATTTGGGATTTCCAACTATCGCCTACCACTTCACACTTTTTACATTACACTTAAAACTAAATACTGAAAAGAATTAAACCTTTCATATATTTATATGTCTAAAGTAGAAACTACCGAAATGCGCTATATAAATTATCTAGTTTTGATGTTGATAATAATTGTTAGCTATTCATGTTCAAGTAACAATGAGAATAATGACCCTAATGATAATAATCCACAAACTGGAGAGATTTATTATCCGCCTATAAACTCTGATATTTGGGAGACAAAAACAATTGCAGATCTTAATTGGAATAACTCTGAACTGCAACCTCTATTAGATTATTTAGACACTAAAAACACAAAAAGCTTTATGATGCTTCATGATGGCAAAATTGTAGTGGAGAGTTATTTTAATGGCCATTCAGCTACTTCACCTTGGTATTGGGCTAGTGCCGGTAAAACCTTAACAACTGCAATGTCAGGAATTGCAGAAGATGAAGGAATTTTAGACATTAACGACAAAGTATCAGACTATATTGGTACTGGTTGGACAAGTGCGCCTTTAGAAAAGGAAAACTTAATTACCTGTAAGCACCTTCTATCAATGTCATCTGGTTTAGATGACAGTATTGGTGATGGTACGTCACCTACAAATTTACAATTCGTCGCAGATGCCGGTACACGTTGGGCCTATCATAATGTTTATGTAAAACTACAAGATGTAATATCTGCTGCAAGCAACCAAAGTTGGTCTAATTATTTCAACACGAAATTGAAAAATAAAATAGGAATGACAGGCGCTTGGTTACAAAATAATGATTTTAATGTGTATTGGAGTACTTCTCGAAGTATGGCAAGATTCGGTCTGCTAATTTATGCAAATGGTAAATGGCAAGATGAACAAATCATACCTGAAGCCTATTTAAGTGAAGCCACAAATACTTCTCAAAACCTCAACAAATCTTATGGTTACATGTGGTGGCTCAATGGCAAATCATCGTTTAGATTGCCACAAACACAAATTGAATTTACAGGTGAACTCATTCCTAATGCACCTAACGACATGTATGCAGCCTTAGGTAAAAATGACCAAAAAATCTATGTCGTACCTAGCAAAAAACTCGTTGTCATAAGAATGGGTGAAGCCGCCGATACCGAAAACTTCGCTTTATCAAATTTTGATAATGAGCTCTGGGAAAAAATCAACGCACTTATTAATTAGTTATAATCTTTAGGAGCTTTTCTAGCTTTAGAAGCTTGTTCATAAATATAAGCCCATTCAAGTAGTTGTTTTTCTTGAAGTGATTTAGAAATAAAAGTTAAACCCTTTGGGACTCCTTCATTTGTATAACCCATAGGAACTGTTATTGCAGGATACTCAGCAACTGCAGCATAAGCAGCGTGATAGTTATTAATTGAAAGGTATCCGTCTAAATTATTTTGCTTCATAGGAACATCAAAAAACTGTTTCCCATTTGTTTTTAAAGTATCTTTTATCTTTTCTAAAAAAACCTCATCGCCATTATCATTAACAATACCTTTGAATAGACTTTGGCCATAAGGCATTGTACTAACTGAGTCTTTAGAATTAAAAGCCATGACATCAGCTACTGTTCTTAATTTAATACTGGAATTTGCATAATTCTCCATGTAATTTGGCAAATCCTTTTTCATATCTATATTAAGTAAATTGATGAAATTAGGTAGATTTATATCTTGCTCTTCTATTTCTACAATTTGAGCACCTTGTAGTTTTAAAACTTCAACTGCTTTATAAAATAAAGAGTCTTTCATCAATGACTTAGGCGCACCAAATCGTTTTCCTTGTAAATTTGCTTCTTGAATTTTTTCTGTATAAAATCCTGAATCCCAAAGAATCATAAATGATTTAGAATCTGAGACATCTTCTCCAAAAATGGCATCAAGAACAATAGCATTATCTATTACAAATCTAGTAATTGGCCCTGCTGTATCTAATGTAGAAGAGATTGGCACTACTCCACTTCGACTTACTAAACCTACAGTTGGCTTTAAACCAACAACTGAGTTTTGACTTGCTGGTGATAGAATTGAACCAGCGGTTTCACTGCCAATGGTAGCGGCCGCGAAATTAGCTGATGCCGAAACTCCACTACCAGAACTAGAACCACCAGTATCGATAATTTCTCGCCCATAAGGATTTAACGTTTGACCACCTATTGCCGAATAACCACTTGGACAAAAACCGCAAAAGAAATATGCCCATTCACTCAAGTTTGCTTTACCTAAAATTAATGCACCTTTTGATTTCAATTGTTTTACTAAAAAAGCGTCTTCAGTGATATTATCTTTTAAGGCGACAGCACCAGCTGTTGTTGGCATGCCTGAAGCATTTATATTATCTTTTAAAAGGATTGGCATTCCATATATTAAATGATTTTCATCGCTAGCCTGATCTAAAGCTTTTGCTTCTTTAATCACATTTGGATTAATTGAAATTACAGAATTTAGTGATAAGTTATTTTCCCTGTCGAACTTTCTGATACGATATAAATAAAATTTTGTCAATGCTACATAATCAAATTTACCGTCTGAAATATGCTTTTGAAGTGTTGGAATATCTTGTTCTAAAATTAATGGCTTTAAACGCTCATAATCTACTGTAGTAAAATCTTCCATTTGAGGATTGATTTCTGCCCAAATATCTGATTTAGAAATATGCTTAGAATCTAAGACTTTATATTTGACATCTTTAGTTGAAATAGCATCTAAATCTGAAGAATCTTGACTGTATTCAACAGTTTCTGATTTGGATACAGGTTCTCTAGCGTCTCGAGAAGTAGAATCTTTGCATGAATAGACTAATAGAAAAATGAAAATGATATATAAAAATCGCATGGTAAGTGTATTTCTATAAAAATACAAAAAGCCCTATTAGATTTCAAATCATCTAATAGGGCTCAGTTTATTTATTAAGATTCCTGATTCTGCAGGAATTATTTTACTTAAAGAACGAATCTACAAACTCGTATTTATTAAATACTTGCAAATCTTCGATGCCTTCTCCGACACCAATATATTTTACAGGTATTTTAAACTGGTCAGAAATACCAATAACAACTCCACCTTTTGCTGTTCCATCTAGTTTTGTTACAGCTAATGATGTTACTTCTGTAGCAGCAGTAAATTGCTTAGCTTGTTCAAATGCGTTTTGACCTGTTGAACCATCTAAAACTAAGAGTACATCATGAGGTGCATCCCCAACAACCTTTTGCATTACACGTTTTACTTTAGACAACTCATTCATTAAGTTAACCTTATTATGTAAACGACCAGCTGTATCTATGATAATAACATCTGCATTTTGGTTCACTCCAGATTGTAAAGCATCGAAAGCTACTGAAGCAGGATCTGAGCCCATTTCTTGTTTTACCATTGGTATATCTACACGATCTGCCCAAACTTGCAATTGATCAATAGCCGCAGCCCTAAAAGTATCTGCTGCACCTAACACGACATTCAAACCTTTCTTTTTAAACTGATACGCCAACTTACCAATTGTTGTTGTTTTACCAACACCATTAACTCCTACAACCATTAAAACATATGGTGTTTTTGTTCCATCTTCTTGTTTTGGTAATTCTGGAATTGTGTAATCTGTATCTTCACCAGAATTGGTTTCTGATAATAAGCCTGCAATCTCTTCTCTTAGAATTCTATTAAGTTCAGAAGTTCCAAGATATTTATTTCTTGCAACACGTTCTTCTATGCGTTCTATTACCTTTAAGGTCGTATTAACACCAACATCGCTGGTCACCAATACTTCTTCGAGGTTATCTAAAACATCATCATCTACTTTAGACTTACCTGCAACTGCCTTGTTTAGCTTTGTAAAAAAAGAGGATTTAGATTTTTCTAAACCTTTATCAAGTGTTTCTTTCTTTTCTGAAGAAAAGATTTTTTTAAAAAAACTCATTTAATATTCTATTTGCTTTGACTAAAGCAATAATCTTGCCCTTGGTTGGATACTGCTAAGTTGTCATATAGTGCTCAAATATAGCCATAAAAAAACTGCTTTCAAATGAAAGCAGTTTTGTAAATCTATATCTCTGTAATAAGATTATTTCTTATTTAAAAAGTCATTGACAAATTCTGGTGCCATTACTGATTCTACAAACATGTATGCCCCAGTTTTTGGTGATTTCACCATTTTGATAGCTTTTGTCAAACGCTTAGATCCTGTCTGTAAAGATGCTACTGATTTCTTTGCCATGATTTATTATTTTATCTCTTTATGTACTGTCATACGCTTAAGGATAGGATTAAATTTCTTAATCTCCATACGACCTGGCGTATTCTTTTTGTTTTTTGTTGTGATATATCTTGAAGTTCCTGGTTGACCAGAAGCCTTGTGCTCCGTGCACTCTAAGATAACTTGTATTCTATTTCCTTTCTTTGCCATCGTAAATTGACTTTAATCGAATGCTATTATTTGTAAAAACCTTTTGCTTTAGCTTCTTTTAATGCTGCAGAGATACCAATTTTATTGATAGTCTTTAATGCTGCTGTAGAAACCTTAAGCGTTACCCACTTATCTTCTTCTGGAATATAAAAACGCTTCTTAATTAAGTTAGCGTTAAACTTGCGCTTAGTTTTATTCATGGCGTGAGAAACGTTGTTTCCAACCATTGCTTTTTTCCCAGTAA
>CAZFEV010000017.1:0-32016 GCA_964517835.1 uncultured Flavobacteriaceae bacterium
ACACAATAAAAGCAGACGAAAAAGTTGAATATAGCGAAATCAAGTTTTTCAAAGTAATACGTTCAAAGCTAAAAATTGACAACGAATTAATTCTTGAAAAGCATCCTGATTTTGAAGACTATTTGGAGCAAGATATTATCACTGATTCGTATTTAGCAAGACTTCAAGATGATTTCTTTGACACTCATATTTCAAATGAATTTGAGTTGATAAGTGAAATTGATGATGACATATTAGATAGTTTGAAAGAGAAGAATGAAGAATAGTGAAGTATTAATAAAAATTGGTTTAGCAATTCTCTTTTTCCTCTGCCTATTAGATATGTCCTATGGATTTTATCAATTCGTGAGGTTTGTGTCATTGATAGGATTTGGAATTTTGGCATACCAAGCAAACCAAGAGCAAAAGCAGACTGAAATGATTATTTACGGAGCACTTGCCCTACTCTTTCAGCCATTTTTTAAAATAGCACTTGGAAGAGAAATGTGGAATATTGTAGATGTTATTGTTGGAATTGGACTAATTGGAAGTTTGATTATAAATAGAACGAAAAGCCAACGCTAAAAGCCATACACATTTGCAATTCGCTAAAGCCAACACACAAGCCAAAAATTGCAAAAGAGTATGTCTTTGCCAACGCTGTAAGACAAGCTGAATGAAAAAAGCCAGTGGCTAACAATGTATAAGAAATAATAGCGATTTAATCGCTAAAACCATAGTAATGAAATATAAAAAAGGTCTGTGTTTAACCGAAAAGTTAGTGCGTAAAAATCCGCTACTATTCTTATACTAGACCGTTAGCCATAATTGATGACAACAATCGTAGATTTAGGAAATATAAGATTAGAAATTGACCGAATAGAAACGGAAAAATTTTATGCGAATCAAAACGGATTTACTTGTGATTGTCCAGACTGTCGGAATTATGTGAGTAAAATTCCCGAAGTTAAATCCGAACTGAATGGACTTGAGAATCAACTCGGAATTGATTTAACTAAAGATGTTGGTCAAGGAATGGACGAATTAATGCCACACGATTATGATAATCATCATTTGTATGTGATTCCATATTATGTTATCGGAAAATGCTACGTGAATACAACTCAATTAAGTCGAGAAAAATCTGGCCCAATTTGGACGAATACAAAACGTGCTGAAAAAAAGCTGACAAAAAATTTATCGCTATCGATTATAAATACAACTGACGATATCGAAATAAGTAATGCAGAAAATATATTGACTATCTGGCTGGAATTTAAAACTGAATTACGTACTGAATTAAAAAACAACTACAGCCAACAATGCCTCTAATTCATCAATTGGCGACAAAAACCAAAAATTAGTTTAACTTTAAACGGCTGAAAATTTCAACGCAACGAAACCATAACCGAGACCGTTAGCCACAATATATCATAAGCTTCAACGATTGATGAATACTATTGAAATCAGATTAGCGAAAAAAGAAGATGCTCAATTTATTGCTCTACTTGGTAGAATAACATTTACGGAAACATTTGGACATTTTTTTAGAGATCAAAAAGATTTGATCGATTACTACAATTTGACATTTTCAGTTCAAAAAATTGAAGATGGTATTAAAAAACCAAACAACATTTTCTGGATAGCTTTTGCAAACCGATTACCAGTAGGATATGCAAAACTTAAACTAAATTCCAATTCAGAATTTATTGAATCAAATGACGTTTGCCAACTTCAGAAAATCTACGTTTTGAAAGACTTTCTGTCAATGAAAATTGGATTTGAATTACAAGATCTTCTATTAAAAAAAGCCAAGGAATTGAATTTTAATAAAGTCTGGCTTTCCGTGCTTAACAGCAACGAGAGAGCAATAAATTTTTACAAAAAAAACGGGTTTGAAAAAATTGGTGATCACGATTTTCAAATTGGTAAAGAAAATTTCGAATTTATTGCAATGAAAAAAGAACTTTAAAATACAGTGGTTAACAATGGCTATAATTGCTTACGCCAGTTCGTTTTGCTCGTGTCATTGCTTCACTATAGCAAAACCCAAAATTAGTTTAACTTTAAATGGCTGAAATTTTCAACACGACGAAACCTTAGCCGAGACCACGACCACACATTTCAATGAAGAACCTCACTTACCTCATAATTTTAGTTCTAATTTTAGGTTTTATTTCTTGTAATAACGAGAAAAAAGCAGAGCCCAATACTGGTCAAACGACTTCGATTGATTCATCAGATTTACAGGTTGACCATTTTAATATTTGGGTTAAAAATCCAAAAACCGCAAAAAAGAAATTAACTGATATCGGATTTACCTCTGTTCCTGACTCACTTTCGACAGTTCATAAAGGACAAGGAACAACAGGACGGTATTTCCATTTTTTAAACAACTACCTCGAATTAATTTTTGTGTACGACCAAACCGAATTCGAAGAAAATAACAAAGTAAATAAAGATTTAGATTTTGCTGAGCGAGCAAATTTTGATAAAAATGGGGCTTCCCCTTTTAGCCTTGCTTTAAAAGTAAAAGATTATGATATAGAAAAAATTCCATTCAAAAAAGTAAAGTATCATCAAGAATGGATGAATGATAGTGAAAGTATATATTCAGCTTTTAATTCAAAAATAAACCTAAAAGAGCCTTCTGTTTTTGTCGTTTATCCAGAATTAGAATCGGATGTGTTTGAAACACTAGCTGACTTAAAAAACATACCAGAAGAATACGCTTTTGCGAGAATGTTTTATAAACATCCAAACGGCGCAAAAAAAGTAACGCATATCACAATTATATCCTCTGACCTAGACATGGAAACGGAAACAATTGAAGCTGTAAACAAAATTGAGAACGTAAGCATTAAAAATGGTACAGAGCATGTAATGGAGTTGACTTTTGACAATAATGTTCAAGGAAAAATATTTGACCTTAGACCAGAATTACCACTAGTTATAAAAATATAAGAAACAAAACAGTGAAAAACAGATTAAAAATTAAAAATTGGAAGAAATACCTGTTTGAATTTATTTCCATATTTCTTGCAGTTTCCCTTGCCTTCATTTTAGACAGATGGAACGATGATAGAAAAGACAGCATTGCCGAAAATAAAATACTTGAAGAAATTTATAATGGACTTGAGCGCGACAGCTTGGATATTGCAAATGATGAACAGTACTTTAAGATAGCGTTTAGAGGTATCCAATATTTTAATGATGTCATAGACGGAAAAAAAGTAGAAAACGACTCTTTAGCCACATTCTACTTCCTATTCTCTAGAGAAAGTATAGTGGTACAAAATAAATCTGGATATGAATCTTTAAAGTCAAGAGGATTAGAAACCATTAAAAACGACACTTTACGAAGTAAGATTATTGATCTCTACGAAGTGGACTATGAACTGGCTAGAAAATTTAATGAAGAACACAGTGAATACAAGTTTATGCAAAACTATTTTCATAAAATTAATGATGCCATTGCACCACATTTTGAATATGACTCCATAAACCATATACAAGGCATAAGACTTCCAATAGAACTAGAAGAAAAGGAAAGAAGCTTACTAAAAAGTTATTTATGGAAAATAGCAGTTGGCAAAAGAGACAGATATTTAGCGGCTATGTCTGGAAAAGAAAGAATTGGACAACTAAGAGCTGACATCAAAAGTTATCTTGAACAGAAATAAAGTCATCACACTAGATGTAAAGTATTGCACAACAATAAACACCATTTCTGCGGTTAATCACTGGGAACTTTGACAGCAAACAAAACAAATGGAAAGTAATCTTTTAAAAGTTATAGCTATCATTTTGGGACTCATTTCTATCTCAATGGCCATTGATTTATTTCCTGATAGAAGCAACAGAAGCTTAATAGCATTAACTAAAAGTTATCCTTTTGAAAAAACACTAGAAGTTTCAGAAAAATTCACAACAGACTTCGAATCTTATTATGAAATATCGTTCAATCTAGAACATAAAGAAAAATACAAAGTTGTAGACTCAACAATACCATACAAAATAGAAGTTGAGCTTTGGAAAAATAACAAACCTATAGAAAAAAATGAAGAAAACGCTTTCTTAAGTGAATATAATCAAGAGTATGAATTGAAGATAAAATTGATTAATGCTAGTTCAAATCCAAACACATTAAATGTCGGAATACAGACTAACGTACCTGGCCCAACATATGAATTACTTATTGAAAGAGAATATGAATGGATATTATGGATAATTAGTGCGATACTCATGTTAATTGCATTCATTTGTGGATACTTTGGATTCAGAAAAAAGCCAATAGCTAAAACTAAAGAATTACCATCCAATTAAACATTGCTCTTACCTACTCCAACAAAGCTATTAAATCACTAGATTTAGCAAGTTTATGTATTGCAACGCAGTATATATTATTATTTTTTGTAATTTTTCGCATAACTATGAGACTGAAAAATTCTAAGTAGATCTTTTTTGATCTATCCCTAACCATACTATGACTGTAGATAATTTACTTTGGTCCAAAATTTTGAACCTTAAAAACGCTATTCCAGAAGGAAAAATATTGGCCTGGCGTTATGTAAATGGTGCGTTTTCTGAAATTTTATCTACACAAAAAATAGACACAGATTTCGACGCCATTCTAATTCCGTCGCAACTTCTTAATCAAATTGACGTATCAGGTTGTGATATTACCAAATTGCCTTTTAAGTCACTTTATCTTATTACAAAACATAGGTTATCTCATACTGATAAATGTATTTTACAAAACTATTGGCCACTAGCCATTTTATCACATTTTAATGATGATTTGCCTTATGTTTTTATTCATTCAGCCACATCGTTAGATGGTTATTTAGCAACCTGTTCTGGGCATTCGCATTGGATTGGGAATAATGAAAACTTGGTGCATTCTCATAGACTTAGAGCCTTATTTGATGCTGTTTTGGTAGGTGGTAAAACGGTATTAAATGACAAACCTTCTCTAAATGTAAGACATGTAGAAGGTTCAAACCCAAAACGCCTTATCCTATCTAATAAATGTGATGATTTATCTGCACTTAAGGAGATTGCGGATTGCGAAACCTATTTAATTAGGAATGAAAAGTTTGGCTATGACGATGTTGCAAACAGCTTTGATAAATTTATTTTTTACTCCGGTGAAAACAAAGAAGAAAAAATTCGAGACATTCTTAAAAAGTGTAAGGATGAAAATATGTCTTCAATATTAATTGAAGGTGGCGGAGACACATTAAGCGCGTTCATTGAGACTAAATATGCTAATATCATTCAGTTTCATATTTCACCACTATTATTCGGCAATGGTATAAAAGCTGTAAAACTTCCTGAAGTTTCAACAGTTAACGAGGCTTATGAACTTTCTGATATGTTTGTGACACCAGTAGGCAATTCCTTTATGATAACTGCAGGACTTCAATGACAAAAGTACTTTGGCATAGCTCAACAATTAGTGAAATCAAAGAAACGATTTCGCCTCAAGTCAAAAAGAATGAGATTGAAGTCATGAGCCAATACTCAATGATTAGCCTCGGCACTGAGCGTTTAGTCATTCAAAAAAAGGTACCAGAATCTGTTACGGATTATATGAAAGTACCATATATGCAGGGTGATTTTTCGTTACCAATTGCTTATGGCTATGCGGTAGCAGGCAAGCTTAAAGATGGCACCAAAGTACATGTTATGCATCCACATCAAGATAATTGTGTTGTAAAACCTGAATCTATATTTACAGATTGCCAAGATTTACCTAGCCAAAGAATTCCATTAATAAGTAATATGGAAACGGTTATAAATGCTATTTGGGATAGTAAACTCAATAAAGAACAATCGATACTTATAACTGGTTTTGGAAACTTAGGGTCTTTACTAGCCACTACATTGAAATATCATTATCAAATCTCACCTAAAATCATTGAACCAAATACGTGGAGACAGCAAAAAGCAAAGGATTTAGGTTTTGAAATTTTTGAAACAGGAGATACTTTCGATATTACTTTTAATACAGCTGCCAATGAAAATGCACTTCAATTTTGTATAGATCATGCCAATGAAGAAGGTACTATCATTGAAATGAGTTGGTATGGTGATGCTGAAACTACAATAAAGCTTGGTGGAAATTTTCATAAGAATAGGCTTAAGATTATTTCAACGCAAGTGTCAAAAATACCTTTAGATAAAAGGTCTGAATTTGATTATCACAAAAGGAAAATCTTAGCTGTAAATATTTTGAAAAACGATGAGTTTGATGCCTTAATCACTAACATTATTCATTTTGAAAAGGCACCTGATTTTTTTAATGCCGTAAGACGTAACACGCATGATGACGGTTTAATCTATTTAATAAAATACTAATACAATGTATACTGTAAAAGTTAGAAATTCTATAATGATTGCGCATTCACTACCAAATCCATTTTTTGGACCTGCGCAACACATGCATGGGGCAACCTATGTGGTAGATGTGATATTTAAATCTCAAAATTTAGATGAACATAATGTGGTGATAGATATTGGTAAAGCAAAATCTGTTACTGCTGAAGTTTTAAAAACTTTGAATTATAAAAACCTAGATGAACTTCCAGAATTTAAAGGGAAACTTACAACCACCGAATTTATGGCTAAACATATTCATGATCGTGTCAAAGATCAGGTTAACACATTCTTTAATGGAAAAATAAGTGTTTGCCTTGGTGAAACTCACGACGCTTGGGCGAGTTATTCAGGTGTGTAAATTTATGAATATACTCAAAAAAAGACATATTGAAATTTGGAGTATTTACAATGCATTTGCAATGGTCATTGCCTTTGCAATCGCATTTTTCTTAAAAAAAACTGAACCGCTTTTTGTTGTATTTACCGTATCAATTATCGCATTAGTTGTCATCAACAGAGCATCTTTATTTAAATCGAAACGATTTTTTGGTGTTGCTAATACCATTACACTCATTAGATACATACTTATCATTCTTAGTTTTCAATTGATAAATTCACAAGAAACATTTCTAATCTATGGCCTTACAACTGCAGTAATATTAGATTTTTTTGACGGTAAAGCAGCACGGTATTTTAACGAATCATCTTTTTTTGGTCAGTATTTTGATATGGAAATTGACGCATTTTTTGTGCTATTAATGTGCTTTTATTATTACTTTTCTCAGGACATTTCATGGTGGATTTTAATCCCAGGATTATTAAGATACATCTATAGAATTTATACGTTTTGTATTCCAAGAAAAAGTAAAAGCGAATCAAAAACCAATTACGGAACTATCATAGCAGCAAGTTTCTTTGTGATTCTGCTTTTGGGTTTAATAACGAAGGATTGTTTTCAAACGGTCATCTTGGCCATTGGTTCAATGAGTATAGTCATCTCCTTTGCGATAGGATTTATTCAATATCATAAATAGTCTCATCAAATGCATATTGAATTCTTAAATAATATATCCTTAAATATCATCTCTGGTGGGAATCGATACAACCAGAACATTATCGAAGGATTAATTAACAAAGGACATACTGTCGACTATCATGCGCAACCTAAACCTAACAACTATGATTTATGCATTCTAGACAGTTTAGTTTTAAACTCCATCGACTACTCTCAGTTTCATAAGAACACACCTCTTTTTACCTTAATACATCAAATTCCAAAAATTGAAGCGCACAAGATTGATTTTTTAAGAAATCATACCAAATGTATTGTTACTGGCAACCCAATAAAAACTGAACTTATTGACACATGGCATCTTAACCCAAAGAATGTTACAGTAATTAGACCTGGAATTGAACTAACATGGAACGGAAAAACGACTTTTAAGGATATCCCAAAGCGCATATTACTTGTTGCTAACTTTATTGAAAATAAAGGTTATGAGATGCTCATTACACTTATAGAAACACTGGAAAAAGAAAATTTTGAGTTTCGTATTGTTGGTAATGATGATTTAAATCCAAGTTACGCTGAACGCATCATTGAACGTTTAAAACAAACGAATGCTAATGTTGTCATATTAGATAAAATCAACAGAAATGACCTTTATCTTGAATTTATTAATGCAGATATTTTTTTAAGCTTATCAAAATCCGAATCCTTCGGAATGGCCATTTTTGAAGCTTTAACACTTAATTTACCAACCATAAGTTACAAGACTGGCGATTTTATGTTTTTTGAAACATTTCAAAACTACTTACCTATTGAAAACTACAATGTAAAGCAATTTACCAATGCTTTATTGAATTGGCATTCAAAACCTGAGGACTATTCAAAATTTTGTAATGCATCAAATAGTACTCAGAGATCATGGGAAATGGTCACTAATGAGTTTCATGATTTTTTAACGTCTAACATAGTTAAGGTATGAATCTCATAATTCAATGCGCTATCATAGCGTTTTATGTATCCTTAATTTTAGAGTTGTTCTATTATAGCGTACCTAGCATTGTGGTTACAAAGCGTATACTTAATCCTAAAGCGGAAGATGTGTCTGGATTTTCACAACATAAAGCACGAATTTTTAGATGGTCTTTTATTACAAAACTGGTTGTATTTGTAATTCCTTTAGTCTTCATATATCTTTTACATCTTTTACCAGCTTTTTTACTTTATGACTTGAGTTTTAATAAGGTCCCAATAACATCAAATCTCATGGTAATAGCGGGACTATTGTTAGTAATTTTCGGAAGGATTTTCAGCCATATATACCTTTCAAAAATTAATGCTATTAAAGCAAATATGCTCACTGATTTTATCTCTACTGGTATTTTTAAATATAGTCGTAATCCTGGTTTAATAGGTTTGTACATTAGCTTTTTAGGCTTTTTTATGATAAAACCATCTATCTTGTACAGCATATGTTTTGTCATCTATATCATTCATATGCATTTTAAAATACTTCTAGAAGAAGATTATTTAACGAACTTACATGGTGATAAATACCTCAGCTATAAAAAGAAAATAAGACGCTATCTATGATTAAACATTCAACAGAACAAAAACAAATCGTAGATTGGTTTAATAACACTTATACCAAACGTGGTGAATGGTATTTGAGACCAAAGCACGCGTATTACATATATTTAGAAGTACTTAATGCAAAAGCTAACCAAAAGTTATTAGACATAGCTTGCGGGCTTGGTAGACTTTTAGAGGCTTCTTTAGAATATAAAGTAGTGCCTAGTGGTATAGACATTTCTGATGTAGCGATAGCAAAAGTTAAAGCAAAATTTCCACAACTAGATGTAAGCGTTGCAAATGCAGAAGCGTTACCATTTGAGGATAACAGTTTTGACCTACTAACTTGTATTGGGTCTTTAGAACGAATGATTGATAAAGAAAAAGTACTTAATGAGTTTCTTAGAGTTGGAAAAAAGGACTGTAGATATTGCTTTTTAGTACGAAATTCGCAATCTACAAACTGGATGTTTTTTAAAAAATTTCTAGGGCTAAAAAACAAAGCTGGTCACCAAGACGCCATGGATTACAATTCTTGGTCTCAATTGTTTACAATGGCTGGATTCAACATTTCCAATGTTTACCCAGATCAATATCCTTTAATGAAACGTCTTAAAAGACGAAGTTTTTGGTTAAAAACCATTGATTATAAATCCGTAGTAACAAGCAAAACGCCAATTGAAAAGGCGAATGAATTTTTATTCATATTAGAAAAAAAATGACCGAAGCAGCAATAACATCTATTTATAACAAACTTTTTAAATGGGAAGGAAAAAGTGCTAAAGCACCATATCCTATTCATAAAAAATTGAATACCGTTGCATTTGGATATGATGATATTTATAAATGGATTTTAGACAACTATCAATTCAATTCCGACAATAAAGTTTTAGATGCTGGTTGTGGCGTTGGGTATGGAAGTCTATTAATTGCAGAAACAAAACAATGCCAAGTTAAAGGCATAAGCTTGAGTGATGCAGAAATTCTACAAGCGACACAATTTTCTAAGGAAAAGAATTTAGAGCATCTTGCCACCTTTAATGTGACATCTTATGATAAGCTAGAACCAAACACCTTTGATTTTATAATAGCGACAGAATCCGTTAAGCACAGTTTAAATTTAAAGATGACCCTTAAGTCCTTAACAGATGCCTTAAAACCAAACGGTACTTTAATTATCGTCGATGATTTTTTGACAAATGAAACTTACTCTAATTCAATTAAAAGCTATCAAAAGGATTGGCAACTTGCAGAGCTCTTAACAGCTTCAGATGTTTTACCACCATTTCATCTTAAAAAAGACCTTACAGATTTAGTTCAAACAAAATCTAACCTTAAATTACATCTTAGTATTATTTTACTAAGTGTATTAAAACCAATAAACTCAGTAGCAACGATTATGCGAGGTGGCCTGTATCTAGAAAAATTATTTAATGAAGGTGTTATGAAATATTATATCATTGATTTTAAAAAACCGAATCAATGAAGGAAGCACTACTATTTTTTCTTTGTCTTCTTGGCATTAACTTCTTGGTATTTCTTCCCCATTGGATTATTGGGTTATTTCTTAATATTAATCCGAGGAATAAGGCTGAAACGGAACAAGGATTTACTCATATTGTCAAAACAATAATCTATAAAAGATTTACCAATGATTTCTTCCGATTTTCTGCAGAAATTCAAGTGCTGATTATACTCTTTTTAATAAGTAACGTCTTGCCTAACTATTTTAAAATAGCAATAACAGTTATGGCAACTTTTGGATTTGTTTATGTTACTTATATCTCTTCTATCATTTCGGTTTTTAAAAAAGACCCCATATTAACAAATGATATAGAATTTGCAAAAACAGGTTTTATGGCATATAGAAATAAAGCAAAGCTAGCTTTATTCAGTGCTATTTTAGTGACAGTAATCGTATCTGTATGTTTTTATTTTTTAACGGATCTTTTAATTTCAACATCCTTAAAGTTTCACTATAAAGGTTTTATACTATGCTTTATAGTAATGAGTTTAGCGTTATCGGCTTACTCAATAAAAAAGATGCGTTATGATTTCTACATGAGTGCCATAAATTTTTCAATTATTAGGCACTTCATTTTAAACTTAAATAGAAGTCACCAACTTAAAAACTCTTTAAAATCTCTTAACTATCAAAAACCTTATTCATACGTTAATGAGATTAAACCTTTGAAACATCCTAATATTATTTTTCTTTCACTAGAATCTTATGGTGAAATTGCTCTACAAGACGAAAAAGTAAAACATAGTGTTATTGAAAAACTGAAACAATTAGACAAAGTATTACAAAAAAAAGGTTGGTTAAGTGCAAGTACTTTAAGCAAATCACCCATCAGTTCTGGAGGTTCTTGGATCAGTCATTCTTGTCTTTTTTACGGCGCAAAAGTTAAAGATAATGCTGCGCATGATCTTATCTATACCAAAACAGATTTTGTGTCTCAGTTAGAGTCATTACCAAAGTTCTTTAAAAATCATGGTTATAAAACGACTTCCACAGCAACCTTATCATATAATCAGAATGAAGTCAACTGGGAAAAAGTTAATAATCTATATCCTTTTGATGAACTAATGCTCATAGAAGACTTTGATTACAAAGGAAAGACTGTGCCAATTTTCGGTAATAGAGACACATTACCAGATGAATACACCTTAAATTATGCCTATCAAAAACACCTTGGTCAGTCACCCTTTTTTCTATTTGTAAATACAACAAACTCACACTACAGTTTTCACTCTCCAACAAAAGCGTTAGAAGATTGGAACGCTTATAATTCTGAAGATTTTCAACTCACTGATGGCCTCAAGAAAAATGCAATTAAAAATTATACCACAGCTATTAATTATCATTTTGATTATTTAGAAAAATTCATTCTTAACAATGACTTAGATGATACTATTATTGTGTTATTTGGTGATCATCAACCACCATTTATAACCAACAACAATTCCAATAAAGACACACCTATTCATATCATTTCTAAAAACGAAACCTTTGTAAATGCCTTTGAATACAAAGCTGGACTAATTCCAGAAAAAAGAACACAAAACCATGAAGCTTTCTTCTCGGTATTCTTAAATGCTTTTAACAAAGCTTACGGTAGTAATCCTGAATTAGAGACCCCAATTTTTAAGGATGGCATCAATCTGTATTGAGGAATGACAAATCCCAAAGTGAATAACCACAGTAAGTAAAATATCAGAATACTTAATTCATAAAATATCATTAACTTATACCATTAGATAATTCCACTGTGAGTTAAAGTTAAATGACACATGAAAATATTTACTAAACTTTCTATTCTTTTCTTTATGAGTTTTTTTTCTTCATTATTTGGTCAGACCGAAGAGCATATTTATTTAGCTGGTTGGGAAGTAGAATTTAATGGAGATGAACAATGTCAAAAATTTCTTCAAACACAAGTTGTAGACAAAAAGACTGCCAATAATATGTGGGCTTCAATAGATCTAGTATTCAAGAACGGAAAACTTGTTAAGGCTTATGATAATGAAGAAGGTAAACGGACAGTGCGCGAATTAAATGAGCAAGAAATTGGCTTAGAATTTCAAACCCTAAAACCAAATCAGATTTTTCGTTTTGTAGAGGTAGATACATCTAAAAGTTATCTTGGTGGTGATATTCCAGATGAATTTAAAATGCCGGATTTAGAGTTAAAAGCACCTTTTCAATATTTAGGAAAACTCTCAAACTCTGAAGAGGCATTTAATTGGCTTCCATCTGATATTCACTTAATTGCACCACTTTATTTAGATATTGATAAAGTTTTTGTTGACTATTCGGACCCATTGCATCCAAAAATTTTGAACAAAGAAGAGTTAGAAGACACAGAATCCTCCTATGATGAAATAAAACCCAATTCTGAAATAATATATGAGAAGGTATTTATAACAATGGAAAAAACATTTGATTTTGATAATATGGCTTTTTCAGGTGTACCAAATTGGATACAAAATCCTGAAATCCCTACATGTCCAAAATCAAAAAAAACCATGAAATTTTTATGTCAGCTTACAGATGCTCTCAACGTAAAAACAAAAACGACAAGCATAACCCCAAAAGACGATTGGTCAAAACTCTATTATGAGAGAATGAATTTTTGGGGAGATGGTGATTTGTATATATTCTTTGAACCTGAAAGCAAAGTTGCTTGTTTTTTTATACAACACACCTAGACTATTTTAATTTGAAATGAATTGTAAACATCACATATTATGAGACACATAACTCTAATAACAATATTTAGTCTAAGTGTTCTTAGCTGCACTAATCACGAAAAAGAACAAGCTCAAATTACTGAGATCGAAAACTTAAAAGCTGAGAGAGACAGCCTTACCAATATAGTAACAGCGCATAAAAAGATGACAGAAAATCAAATGTATAGATTTCTCACTTTTCAAGATAATAATGCTGAAAATGCTATGAACTTTTATATTGAAATATTTGAAAACTCTAAAGTAATTGATGTGAAGCGATGGCAAAAAGAAGCACCTGTTGAAGAAGGTAAAATTATGCAGGCCACGTTTAGTCTTAATGGAAATCTTTTTATGTGTAGTGATAGCCCTCCAATTCATAATTGGGACTTTACACCTGCAGTTTCAAATTTTATTGAATGCAACAGCGAATCTGAACAAGATAATCTTTTTACAAAACTATCGGAAAATGGCACTATTACCATGCCTTTAAACAATTATGGTTTTAGTAAGAAATTTGGTTGGGTTATAGATCAATATGGGATCTCTTGGCAACTCAATCTCAATTAAATCTCTTTATTAATTGAGACCATTCACTAATTTTAATTGTCTTATCGACTGAAATAAACCTATTCTAAAACCTATATATGAAAATACTTAATGCACTTACAAGCATATTGCTATTAATCATCTTAATGAGCTGTAATCATCCCAACCAAAGATATTATGACATTATGGATATTGATACAAAATGGCGAAATGGAGAATTAACAGAAGCTAAGGCTGATGTCAAAAAATACCTTGATAAAAACCCTAATAATGAAATTGCATGGACATTATTGGGTAATATAGAATCTGACTTTGAAAAAGACTCACTGGCAGTTCTAGCTTATGATAAAGCTTTAGAAATAAATCCCGAAACTGTTGAGGCCATTACCGGTAAAGGAATTATCTACAGAAAAAAAGGTGACTATGATAAAGCTGCTAAATGTTACCTTAAAGCTATTGAATTAGACCCTAATTACGCTGAAGCTTATTCTAGTTTAGTGGTGATTAATTTAAAAAGGAAACAATTTACACAAGCTGTCAAAGTAGGACTTAAAGGTTATGAACTTAACAGTACAGATGGTGTTATTGCCTCAAATTTGTCTGTAGCATATCACTATGCTCGAGACACAATTAAAAGAGAAAAATTCTTTAATATCGCAAAATACAATGGCTACAAGAACCTAGAGACACTTCGTGATATTTTTGATGGTAAACTGACCATTTTAGATTAATAATTTCAAAAAAACAATATTCAATAATGGATATTATCGGTGCTTTTTTTACAATCCTTACCATTTTATTTGTGGTACTCCCAACTATTGGTATTGTCCTGCTTATTAGATATGTCATAAAAAAGTCTAAAGCAGACCAACCCAAACATGTTCTAGAAAAAGAACAAAATGATATGCTAGCAAAAGCAAGGTCTAAAAAGCATAAGCTTTCTCAATGGCAAAAACAATCTATTGAAGAAATCTCAAACGATCTCAATTTCAATTACGTTAAAGGGTTTACACGCCGGTTTAATGGTTTTATTAAATCACTTAATGGTGAATCATTACTTTACTTCAGAAGGTTAGATAGAGGTCAATTTAAGACCACTTCTAAGATTATAGCTATTGCCTCCAATTTTGAAATATTCTATTCTCAGACCCAAGAAGAAATTTCTGTTTATCTCAATGAAACATTTTTTGGTAAAATTTCACAAGGCAAAATTTTTAATAGTCAGGAAGAACTCATTGGTACGCATAATAGAATGACGAGTGGTAAACCCTATTATGAAGTTGTTCTAAACGATAAGAGAATTGCTTACATCCTAAAAAACACTGAACGAAGAACATTGTTAAAAAATCCATTTCATGATGCTCGACCATCAAATCCTTTAGAAGTTGATGTGTTTGAACAGAATCCTGTTTCAATTAATGAAATGATGCAACTCTGTAAAGCACCTGATGATTATGAATACAACTGGTTACGTTGCATTGTCATATATGAAATCATTTATTACGGTATTGATTTTTTGCAGTAGAGATGAATTGTTAATTAACAATCAAAAAGTTCAATAAAATCCCAAAAACTAGAAAGGTCAATAGAGATAACTATAGTCTTTTCATTGCTCAACCTTAGCTTCTTGAAACCTTTTTTTAACCATTTCTGAAGCAATTTTATCTACGTATGCAATAAGATCTTCGTAGGTCTTTCCTTCCGCTATTAAATCCCAATCATAATGAATTAATAACTCACGTCGTTTACATTCAATATGATATGGATGCGCATCAACTATATTGGTGATTTCTGGAGTAAAAAAGGCATTGATCAATTCTTCATTATCACCATAAACATTAAAAGGCAACTCGTTTGACTTTGACATTAAATCAAAATCATATTTCTGATAAAAATTGAACAATTCATTTTTCCCTTGTGTGTAAAACTCAGGAATGCCTCCTTTAGCAATATTAAAAATTAATGCTATGGTTGCCTTACTAGTTTCAGCTGAGAAATCATCAACACTTACATAAGTAAGGTCACAGATCATAAAACTGTAATATTCGCGAGTACCAACTACAAAATTTTGTGCTCTACGTAATTTAGATAATATAGAGAACGCACTTAAATGTGGTCGCACAAAAGATGGACTTAAATTAGCCTCAAAATCTAAGGCTTTAGCCATTGCTATTTCTTTGATAATACTTGCACGCTTCGTTAAATCTGTATGCTCTGAAAATTTATGATACGGATTGGTTATTAGTTTACGTGATGATAAATGATGTTGCGATTGAAAATGGTGATTTTCAAAACCGGTTTTAATCAACTCACCGCCTTCTTTCGTAAATTTATTTTGAATATTGTGAATGTTATTCAAAAAGGTATGATCAATAAAATGTGCTTCACTAAAGTCTAATAAAATCCTTTTGTTTTTAGGTTGCTTGTCTATCAATGCTTTAAACTTCAAATAATTAATAAAAGACGCAACACCTGTAAATTTAATGACCATGCCATCTTCATTGTCTGAAATCTCAGTCTTAAGACCAAACATTTCACCAACCTTTACACCTTGTACAAGTTCTATAACAACTTTCAAAGCAATACCAGCAGCAACGCCTAAAAGTAAATCTGTAAACAAGGTGACAACTAGTGTCACCAAAAATTGAAGTAATTGATCAATCCCAACAGTATTAATCTTTTTAAATTCTTGTGGCGAAGCCAATTTATAGCCTGTATAAACTAGCATCGCAGCCAATGCCGCATTGGGTATTGTTTTAATTACAGCGGCAGCTAAAAGGACAAATAAAAACAGAAACAAGCCATGATAAAAGTTACTCATTCTACCTTTTCCTCCGGCATTTATATTTGCAGAACTTCTTACTATTTCAGAAATCATTGGCAATCCACCAATAAGTCCTGCAACTGTATTTCCCACACCAACTGCAACCAAATCTTGGTTAAGATTAGTCTCTCTATCTTTTGGGTCTAACGCATCCACTGCCTTAGCACTCAACACAGATTCTATGCTACCTACCAAAGCAAACATGATGATATACTTAACTGATGCGTAACTTAATAATTGTGAAAAATCAGGAAATGTTATTCCGCTTAAAAAACTTTCTGGTAACACCACCAAATATTGAGATGGATCTACATCAAAATTTAAAGAACCAACTGTGTAACTATGAGCCTGAGATAAATTAAAAATAAAACCTAGTGGAATAGCTACAAGAAGAATGAGTAAAGGTGCTGGTAATTTCTTTATCGTCGTATTTTTTACATACGGATGTCCAAACAATAAGAGTAAACTTAATAATCCAATTACAGTTACCTTAGGATTTAAATGCATGATACTCTGAGGAATTTCTGCAAGTAGTGCCATAGAACCTTTAGATTCTGGCGCTACACCAAAAACAAGATGGATTTGTTTACTAATGATAATGATTCCTATGGCGGCAAGCATACCTCGAATCACAGAAATCGGAAACATATCGCCTAACTTTCCGAATTTTATAAAACCCATGATTACTTGGATAATACCAGAAACGACAATAACCGCTAAAGTAAGTTTGTAACCTAAGATAGGATCACCACCACCTAATTCTTCAACAGAACTAATGGCTATGGCAATTAATCCGGCAGCTGGACCTTTAATTGTCAAAGGTGCTTTAGTTAAAAAAGTAACCATTAATCCACCAATAATTGCTGTATAAATACCTGCAATTGGCGGAAAACCACTGGCTTTAGCTATTCCTAAACAAAGTGGCAAAGCGATTAGAAATACCAGAAAACCTGATATTACATTAGACTTCGTAGATTTATTTATCATTGTGCTTAGATACTAAACTGTTGTGCTGCCAAAATTCCGAAACCTCAGCACATTCACCACACAATATCTATAAGTAATAGTTATAGAAAACATTATCTAATTAAATGCAAAACCTCTAACATCTTGATTTCATTGATTTCATCCTGAATTAAAGCTGATAAGATTGTACCAGTAATTCTTCTGAAATAAACATTCAAAAATTTAAATTATAGTTAAACCCGTTTACAACAGTCCCAAAATTTTTTAGCTTTTAACCTAGAATCCACGTATATTTACTAGGAAAAATGAGGTCATTTAAGGCTTAATTACAATCTAACTAATCACTAATTTTCAACACATGAAAAAACTTCTTTTTTTGGCTACACTTGTAGTTATTAGCTCATGTAAAAACGAAACAAAACAACCAGAAATGCAAACATCTGAAAATCCGTTTTTTCAAGAATGGAATACACCTTTTGAAGTGCCACCATTTGAAGAAATTAAAGACGAGCATTACATGCCTGCCTTTGAAAAAGGTATGGAAGAACATCTTTCTGAGATTGATGCCATCGTTAATAATACGGAAGCACCAACTTTTAAAAACACTTTAGAGGCATTAGAAAAAAGCGGCAAACTTCTCAATAAAGTACAAAGCGTGTTTTACAATCTTACTGGTTCTAATACAAATCCAAAATTACAAGAACTTCAACGTGATTTAAGTCCGATGTTATCTGCACATAGTGATAAAATATCATTAAATGAAGGATTATTTAAGCGTATAGAAACCATATATCAAGAAAGAGAAGGTTTAAGTCTAACAGAAGAACAATTAAAGCTTTTGAGTGACACTCGTAAGGGATTTGTACGTAGTGGTGCTTTGTTAAATGCAGAACAAAAAGCACAAATTACCAAAATAAACTCTGAAATTTCTGAGTTAACCACAGCATTCGGACAAAATCTACTAGCCGAAACCAATGGATTTGAACTTATTTTGGATAAAGCTGATTTAGATGGTCTTTCGGATGGAATTATTGCTGCAGCAGCAGAAACAGCAGCACAAAAAATGGAAGCTGCAGAATCAGATGAAGATAAATCCAAGTATAAAGATAAGTACGTGTTTACGCCTCATAGAAGTAGCATGTATCCTTTCCTAACAGAATCTAACCGCAGAGATTTAAGAGAAAAGCTTTATAATTCTTATGTAATGCGCGGTGATAATGGCAATAAAACTGACAATAAAGAAGTGGCGGCTAAAATAGCCAAACTGCGTGCCGAACGTGCTCAACTTATGGGTTATAAAACTCACGCACATTTTGTATTGGAAGAGCGCATGCTTAAAACACCAGAAGAAGTTTATAATCTTTTAATGCAATTATGGAAACCTGCACTAGAAAGAGCAAAAGTAGAAGTTGCAGACATGCAAGCTATTGTTGATACTGAAGGACATGACTTTAAAATTGCAGCTTGGGATTGGTGGCAATATTCAGAAAAAGTACGTAAAGCAAGGTATAATTTAGATGAAGCTGCTTTGAAACCATATCTATCTTTAGACAATGTTCTTAATGGTGTATTTGAAACAACTAACAAATTATGGGGAGTAACCTACACCGAATTATTTGATATTAAAACTTATCATCCAGATGCACGCGTTTGGGAAGTAAAAGATAAAGATGGTAGTCATTTAGGTATTTTTATTGGTGATTATTTCTCACGTTCTAACAAACGTGGTGGAGCATGGATGAGTAGTTTTAAAAGTCAGTCTAATTTAGAAGGAAAAGAAAGACCTGTCGTTGTTAACGTTTGTAATTTCCCAGCACCAGTTGGTGATGATCCGGCACTTCTTAGTTTTGAGAATGTAACGACTTTATTCCATGAGTTCGGACACGCCATGCATGGCATACTAACAAATGTAACATATAGTAGTATGTCTGGTACTTCTGGACCAAGAGATTTTACTGAGTTTCCTGCACAAATCCTTGAGCATTGGGCAAGTGAACCGGCCATTTTAAAATCTTTTGCGAAGCATTATAAAACTGGTGAAACCATGCCAGATGAATTGATAGAAAAACTATTAAAAGCATCTAAATTCAATCAAGGATTTGCGAATACTGAATATTTAGCAGCATCACTACTAGACATGGATTGGCACACACTTTCTGCTGAAGACGATATAAAAGATGCAGACGCATTTGAAAAGTCTTCTATGGAAAAAATAGGTCTTATTGAAGAGATTGCACCACGTTACAGAAGCACGTACTTCTCACATATTTTTGCTGGTGGTTATGCTTCAGGATATTATAGTTACGTACACTCTGCAGTATTAGACTCTGATGGTTTTGAAGCATTTAAGGAAACTGGCGATGTATTTAATCCAGAACTTGCAGCTAAACTAAGAACTCATGTTTATGAGAAAGGTTCAACTGAAGAAGCTATGGATTTGTATACACAATTCCGTGGTCGTCAACCAAAAATTGATGCACTTCTTAAAGTAAGAGGTTTAGACGGCTCAGCTGAATAATATTAAAACAATAGATAAATAAAAGCGGCACGGGATTCCGAGCCGCTTTCGTTTAAGATTGTATCAAAAGAATCTTCATGAGATCTATAAAGATCATTTTTCTACTTTTCTTTTTTTTGTCTAGTACTCAAGTCTTTGCACATCCTGAAGATGAACTCATCATAAGAGAAATTGAAGAAGGGCAATTATCGTTTCAAGACGACCAAATGACTGCTGAATATGAAGCAGCCTTAAAGCGTCAACGTTTACGTAAGTTAAATGCCATGTCTGGATCGAAACAAATCTTTTTGTTCGTAAAAGCTGGAATAGAACATATTATACCAAAGGGTTTAGATCATATTTTATTTGTTTTAGGCTTATTTTTTTCTAGTCTAGTTTTCATGTCTTTACTTAAGCAAGTTACAGCTTTTACTCTTGCGCATACCATTACATTGGCTTTAGCTGCCTTAGGAATTATGCAAATTCCAGGACAGATTGTAGAACCACTCATTGCATTATCTATAATCTGGATTGCTGTAGAAAATTGTGTCTTTAAAAAAACCAACAAATGGCGACCATTGGTTGTATTTGGTTTTGGATTGCTACATGGATTAGGCTTTGCTTCGGTGTTGAGCGATTATGGTTTACCACAAGGCAGTTTTATACCATCACTAATTGCTTTTAATGTTGGCGTTGAACTCGGCCAACTGCTAGTCTTAATTATCGCATTAGCGCTTGTTTGGTTTTTTAGAAAGAAAACATGGTATCGCAGTTATATACAAATTCCAGCTTCTATAATAATCGCACTCTTTGGATTGTTTTGGTTTATAGAACGTGTGTTTTTGTAAAATATCATCTACAAATGTATTCCGCATTCTCTATTTGCCAGTTGCTTAGTAGGATCATAATACTTCGTCTCATTTGGTAAACTATATGCAGTAAGATAAGCTTCAATGTCTGCATCTGAATAGTTATAAAATGGGCAAACCTTTAAAATACCATCTTTGTTTATAGAGACCACATCAATACTATCTCTATGCGCCGTTTGACCTTTTCTTAAGTTAGTAAACCACACATCTGGTTGATGTATTTGCATGGCACGTCTAAATGGTTCGAGCTTCACCTGTTCAGTAAAAATTTTGTGCTTTGGGTCATCAACTGAAGGAATTCCAAGTGTAATATTTCTATATGCAACAGATTGTTGAGGCACATAGGTATGTATATTCAATTGCAACTGCTCTATCAAATTAAAAGCATAACGATAGGTTTGTGGCGTATTGTAGCCTGTATCTACCCATAAAACTTCTACGTTAGGCGCTTGCTGTACTAACGCATGAAGTAAACTCGCCGAGTATGGACCAAAATTGGTGGTGATCAGTGGCTTCTTCGCTCTAGCTAATGCCCATGCTATAATTTCGTGTGGTGAAGCACTTTTCAAACTATCATTAATCTCTTCTAAATTTTGGGATGTGATATGAGTCAAATTGTTCGTTTTTTGATATATTCCTTTTATCCTATCGACTTTATAGGGTAACAAACATAAACATATTAATTTTCCTATGCAACTATTCGTAAAAATGTTCTTATTTTGACTTATTTCCGGCTAAATCGGCCAATGTTGTATTTCTGAAGATTTCGAGAGTATTATCTCTTACTTTAATCATAAGATTATGTACGGCGCAAAGATCCTCATCTGGGCAATCACTACATGGCTCATAAAAATTAAGACTTACACAAGGTACCATTGCTATTGGACCTTCAAGGATTCGCATAATTTCAGTCATCTTAATATCGTGTGGCTCTCTAAGCAAATAATAACCACCACCATGACCTTTCTTAGATCCTAAAAATCCATTCTTCCGAAGTGTTAGTAAGATACTTTCTAAAAACTTTAATGAGATATTTTCACTTTCGGATATTGTAGAAATCCGCACCGGTGTTTTACACTCCTGTTTGGCAAGATAGGTTAATGCCTTAATACCATATTTTGTCTTTTTTGAAAGCATATTACAAAATTACTATTTTTTAATATGCAACTGTATTCAATATTACAATTGATTAGCTTTAATAGTGTTTATTTTATTAAATGAAGCGACCATACCTTGTATTAATGAAGAACTCAACCCTTTGTGTTCCATCTCATTCAAGCCTTCAATAGTACAACCTTTTGGCGTCGTTACCTTATCGATTTCTTCTTCAGGATGATTACCTGTAGAAATTAGCAAATTTGCAGCTCCTTCGCAGGTATGCATCGCTAACTCTTGAGCCTCATTTGCTTCAAAACCAAGTTGTATTGCGGCTTGTGTTGTTGCTCTTATTAGACGCATCCAAAAAGCAATACCACTTGCACAGACAACAGTAGCAGCTTGCATAAGGTTTTCTTGAATGGCAAGAGAAGTTCCTAATGCATTAAAAATAGTTTCAGCAACATGTATTTGAGCTTCGCCTTTTGTGTTAGAACAAATACATGTCATCGATTTACCAACTGCAATAGCCGTATTAGGCATTGCTCGTATGATGTTAGCTTCGCTTCCAACAACACTTTCCATTTTTGCAATTGAATATCCTGTTATGGTTGAAATTAAAACATGATTTGCTGTCAGTGCAGATTTAATTTCATTCAAAATATTTTCAAATTGCGAAGGTTGTATAGCAAATATGATAATATCAGAATTCTTTACAGCTTCCATATTGTTAGATGTAAGAAATACATTTGATGTATTCTTAAATTGAGAAAGCGCATTTAAATTTCTTTTCGTAAGGTATAAACTCGAAAAGTTGTTTGTTTTAATTAGACCATTTGCTATGGACTTACCTAAATTTCCTGTACCAATGATTGCTATTTTCATAGACTAAAAATGTATTTGTGCATGCAATTAGTAAAAAATTATGCTAACTGAATGTAGATATTAAAAAAGTAATGAAATAAAATAAACCGAACGTTTATTGTCGACTATTTTCTTGAAGTTTTGCGACTAAATTTCACGTAAATGGGACGTAACTTTCTTTTATTACCCAAAGAAACAACTGTAATAAAAACGAAGATTAAAGAAAGTACTAACACCATAAATGATTTATTGATTATGTTAATTAAAGGTATAAATTTATTTGACAGCAAGCCCACATTTGTTATTTATTTCACAACTTTTGTATTATCCATAAAATAGCAGCTTTCATTTTGCTAAATTCGTAAAAACGGCGTGGTGAACCACTGTAAGAACTGCGCTAGATTTGCGACAAAAACAAAGAATTACTAAAAAAGAAAGGAAAATAGTATGTTAACATGGAAAGACGTTATTAGTTTTTCAGTAAACGGAAACCCAACACCAGACAGAAGAGTAGAAAAATCTGAAGCTGAGTGGAAATCTCAATTAACCCCAGAACAATACAGAATCACCAGACAAAAAGGTACTGAACGTGCGCATACTGGTGCTTTGTGTCGTACTTACGATGCAGGCAAGTACAAATGCGTATGTTGTGGTACACCTCTATTTGATTCTACCATAAAATTTAGTTCTGGTACTGGTTGGCCAAGTTTTACCCAACCCATTAAAGAAAATGCCATTAAATATGAGAAAGACACCTCTTATGGCATGGTACGAGTTGAAGTAATGTGTAATACCTGTGATGGACATTTAGGGCATGTATTTCCTGATGGACCAGAACCAAGTGGACTGCGATACTGTATTAACTCAGAATCTATGACTTTAGAAAAGGAGACTGCTTAATGACAACAAAGAATTTACAAATTGCCACAGTTGGTGGTGGCTGTTTTTGGTGTACGGAAGCCGTGTTTCAAGAAGTAAAAGGTGTAGAAAAAGTGATTTCGGGATATTCTGGTGGAAATGTACCAGGAAAACCAACTTATAGAGAAATTTGTTCGGGCTTAACAGGACACGCAGAAGTTGTGCAAGTTACTTTTGATGCTAATGTCATAAGTTATGCAGATATCTTAGTGATTTTTATGACGACACATGATCCTACAACCTTGAATAGACAAGGTGCAGATCGTGGTACACAATATCGCTCTGTAATTTATTATCATAACGTTACTCAAAAAGAAGTGGCTAATGCTGTTGTTGAAGAACTTGGTAAATATTATGAAGACCCCATAGTTACTGAAATTTCAGAGGCACAAACTTTCTATGATGCAGAACAAGAACATCAAGATTTTTACAAAAATAATCCTGATTATGGATATTGCAATTTTGTAATTGACCCAAAGCTGACGAAGTTGAGAAAACTTCATGCTGATAAATTGAAAAACTAATTTTAAAAATTTCCAAAGTTGGTTTTACTAGCTTTGGAAATTAATAATTGAATCTATAATGAGTCAGCCAAACATCATATTATACGGTGCTCAAAGATGCCATAAAACCAAATATTATCAATCGTATTTAGATAAGCTACAATTAAAATACAGCTTTTTAGATGTAGAAGAGAATGAATCTTTTGCTGAAGAACTTCGGAGTTTATATAACAACCAAAAACTCAACTTTCCAACAATTACAATCGGCAATAAAAAACTTAGAAACCCAAGTGATAACGATTTAATGAAATGGCTAAAGAAACTAGAATTGGTTTAGGAATGGCGGCATTAGGTCGACCAGATTATATCAACCTAAGAACGCATAAAAACATAGACAAATCTATAAAGGCATTTAGATCTAATGCATTTCAAGTTTTAGACAAAGCCTATGCCATAGGAATTAGAGACTTTGATGTTGCTCCTTCTTATGGTTTAGGCGAAGAATTTCTACTCGACTGGCATAAAGCCAAACAATTTAAATATGTGGCATTTTCTACAAAATTTGGTTATACCTATATGGCAGATTGGGAAATTGGCTTTAAAGGTAAGCATGAAGTCAAAGAACACTCTTTATCTAAATTAAATGAACAATGGAAAATCTCGAAGGCCTTTCTTCCTCATCTTAAAATCTACCAAATTCATTCTGCTACATTAGAAAGTGGCGTATTATCTAATAATGCAGTGCTAGGAAGACTCTTTCAGCTAAAAAAAGAATATGGTCTAAAAATTGGATTATCTTCAAGTGGTACTGCACAAGAATCAATCATAAAAACAGCTCAGGAAATTACTTTTGAAGGTGAAGATTTATTTGACAGTTTTCAAGTAACCTATAATATATTCGAACAGTCAACCCATAATATATTAAAAGCGTTAATTCATAATCATAAAACGGTCATCATTAAAGAAGCGCTAGCAAACGGTCGACTACTTCACCAACCTAGCTTAAAAACTTATATACCTACCTATAATTATTTACAACAACTTGAAAAGAAATATAATGTAGGATATGATGCTATCGCGATTCGCTTTATTATAGACCATTTGAAACCTACGATCGTTTTGAGTGGTGCTTCTAACATTGAACAACTTGAACAAAACTATAAAGCTTTAAATTTTAAACTGACTGATTTAGAAGTTAGAAAATTAGAAACTTTTATGGTGTCAAAAGAATTCTATTGGCAAGAAAGAAGTAACTTAGAGTGGAATTAATTTCACATGATTAGAATATACATCATAGGTCTTTCCATTCTTGTCATTGCTATTTTGGCAAATGGAATTGTTATTAAATTAGGAATTACATCTTGGTATGATTTTATAAACTTGTTAAGTAAAAATGGTAATCAAGCCTTTACAATGATAAGTATAATAGATTATATCTGGCTTTTTATTGCCTATCCTTTAGTTTTAGGTTTTGGTTATTGGGTTGGTGATGTTCTGCATAGAACAATCTTTGGC
Source organism: uncultured Flavobacteriaceae bacterium (assembly GCA_964517835.1). Lineage (GTDB taxonomy): Bacteria > Bacteroidota > Bacteroidia > Flavobacteriales > Flavobacteriaceae > Winogradskyella. The sequence goes on from CAZFEV010000017.1 coordinate 25,772, forward strand.
TAAAAATTGATTCCTCTATAGTAATCTAAAACTTTCACTCTCAACAAATAATCATATTTGGCGTTTTCTAAATTTACACGAGAAGCATCTAAATTATTCTTACTAGTAACGTAACTTAAAAAATTTGACACCCCATTATTAAACCTTATTTCATTTATACGATAAGATTCTTCATAAGCCTCTACTTGTTTAAGCAAACTTTGATATCTGCCATAGGCTGCCACCATATCAAAATGTACTTGTGCTATATTGTTTTTAATATCTAAATGTGTACGTTCCAATTCTAACATAGACTCTTGCACTCGTATTTTTTCTAATGCTACATTATTCTTTGCTCTAAATCCATTAAATAGTGGCACATTTACAGAAACACCAATTACGGTGTTTAAATTATTATCTAATTGATCCTCATAACTAATGGTCTGAGTTTCAAAAATTGGTTGTTCTGATTGAACTGATATCTCTTGTCCTTCAACTGTAACAAAAGCACCTGTATCAACAATTGTACTACCTGTTAAATTAAAGAGTTGTGCAGCACTAGAATAGTTTGTATTAACTCCACCAAAAATGGAAATTTCTGGTGTAAATTGAGATTTCGCTACGCTTACACCTTTTTTTGCAGCTTCTATCCTTAATTCATTCGCCTTAAATGTTGCTAAATTCTCAATAGCAGCTTTATACACCTCTTCTGCAGTTAAATTATAATTTTCAACTTCTAACATTAGATTTTGAGGGTCAATTTCAAAATCACTAGGTAAATTTAATAATCTTAATAATCTCTGAATTGAATTATTCAAATTGGATTGAGTTGTTAAAATACTCGTTTCATCATTCGCCAACTGTCCTAAAATATCAGCATAGTCTGCTGGGTTTCCAGACTCATTTTTATAGAAATCCTCTTGATTTTTAAGTTGCTGTTTTGTAGCTTCATAACGTTGCTCGGTTAAACCTAAAACAGCTTTATTATTAAGCACTTGTAAATAGGCTAAAGTGACGCTTAACACCAAATCTTGTTTAGCAGCCTCTAGTTCTTGTTCTGCGGCTTTTCTATTCAATCGATTTTGCTTTGCAGCATTTAATAATCTAAAACCGTTAAACACAGTAAAATCTAAACTTAATCCCATATTTGAAAATGTTAACTCTTGATTTATGAAGTCATTTGTGAATGGATCAATACTACGACCATCATTTTTACCAAGATTAAAAGTTCCATTTATTGTGGGTAAAATATTAGCTTTTGATTGTTGGTGATTTATCTTAGCTGAATTAGCCCTTAGGTTAGCAGACCTTAAATCTATATTATTTTCAAGGGCAATTTTGATACAATCTTCCAATGAATAGATTTCGCTTTGAGCAAATGCTCCCCAACCCATCATAAAAATGATGGCAAATAAGAATTGAAAATGTTTCATAATTTTGTGGTTATTCTGAGACTATTTCCCCATCTAGTAGATTAATAATTCTAGAACCATATGAGGCATTCTTCTCCGAGTGTGTTGCTTGTATAATTGTAACTCCTTCTTTATTTAATTCTGAAAATAATTCCATTATTTCAGCACTTTGCTTGGAGTTAAGGTTTCCTGTAGGTTCATCAGCCAGAATTAGTCTAGGCTTGCCTATAAGAGCTCTTGCAATACCAACTAATTGTTGTTGTCCGCCACTTAATTGCTCAGGGAATAAATCTTTTTTCCCAACAATATTAAAGCGATCTAACATATCAGCTACTAGAGCTTTGCGTTCTGATGATTTAACATTTTTATATAACAGTGAAGTTTCTATATTTTCAAATACAGTTAACTCATCAATAAGATGATAAGCCTGAAATACAAAACCTATATATTCTTTGTAAAGCTTAGATCTGTTCTTTTCCTTCATACTATGAACAGGTTGTCCTAAAAAGGTGTAACCACCACCATTAAAATTATCTAACATTCCTATACAATTAAGAAGTGTTGATTTACCAGAACCCGACGGACCCATTAACGAAATAAACTCTCCTTCCTTTACTTGCAGGTTGATGTTGTCCAATAATGTAACCTTATTGCTACCTGAATTTACAGACCTTGTCGCTTCATTTAAACTTAGTAATATGCTCATTTTTTGATTGTTGTTAATTCTTATTCTGTTTTTAAACTGTCAACAGGATTAGCAGTGGCACTTCTAACTGCTCTAAGACCTAATGTTATGGCGGTAATGCATAAAGCAATTAAACCGGCAACAGCAAACATCCACCATTTAATTGAAATGCTGTAAGCAAACTTATCTAACCAAGTGCTCATTATATACCATGCCAGTGGAAATGCAATTATGGCCGCGACAGCAACTAGTATTAAATAATCTTTTGATAATAAGAGGACAATTTTTGTTACACTCGCACCCAGCACTTTTCTAATTCCAATTTCTTTGACTTTTCGCTTTGCTGTAAAAGAGATTAAACCAAATAACCCAAGACAACTAATAAATATAGCTGTCAATGCCGTTATATTAACTGATTTTAATATACCTTCAATCAATAAATACTGTCCACTTACCATATCTGAAAGTCGTGATTGTACATAAGTCTTTCGAGATGAAATGCCATTAAAAGCTTCAGTAATTTTATTCTCAACACTAATTTCATGACCTTCTCGTACACTTACTGTCAAAAACCTATGCAGTCTCAGATCTTTATGACTACGATATATGTGTACTAAAGGTTCAACCGCTTCCTGTAAATCTTCATAATGAAAATCCTTAACCACACCAACAATTGGTAAACCAGCACTATTAGAATCTTTATAATTAAGTCGTTTTCCTTCTATTGAATTCAATCCGAATGCTCTCATTGCGGCTTCATTAATTATTACTGGCCTTTCATCTGGCTGATCTATATTTCTGTCAAAGTATCGTCCTTCTACTAATGGAACCTCTAATGTTTTAAAATAGGAGTCATCAGCGTATGATCTTCGCATTCTGACATCATTTTTATTTGTAGGATCATAATACGAACTGTAATTAAAATAGTAATCAGAAGGAATAGACTCACTAGTTGACACACTCTTAACATAAGGATTAGACTCTAAATCATTAATTAACGCATTAAATTTAGACTGAGCGTCATTCAAATTCTTATAATCTAAATCTAGGTTGCCGACTAAAATACTATTGCGCTCAAAACCAAGATCTGCACTTTTCATAAAACTAATCTGTCTATTAAGGATTACAGAGACACAGATACACAAAATAGCGATACTAAATTGTAGAATAATAAATGAATTCCTTAACAAAAAGTTATTCTTAATTCGATCAATCTTACCTTTTATACCAATAGTCACAGGAATTTTCACAAAACGTAAACTCGGAACTATAGACACCATAAGAGTTGATAAAATACCAACTATAACTATACCGGCAATTACAGGATAATCGTTTAGAATATTAAATGATATTTCACCAAATTCAGGACCAAAAGCGTCATTAAGCCTTGGTAAATTCACTGTAAGGAATAACAAAATTGATAATCCAATTGACACAAAAACAAGAATACCATTTTCAATGCAGTACTGATAAACTAAACTTTTCTTAGAACTTCCTAATACCTTTCTCAAAGCCAATGTCTTAGTGCGACCTAACATTGTCGAAGTATTAAGGTTCAATAGATTCACAAGTATTATCAATAAAATAAAAAAGGATGCTGCAATTGAACTCGTAATAATAACATCTACAATAGGCATTAAATCAGTTCTCATTTCTTTATAAGGCATTAATTTTACTTCTGAAATAGATTCTAAATCCGTATAATGCTCTTCAACAAGTTGAGTTATGTGTTCCTGAAACTCCACAATATTTGTATCAGCACTTAACTTTAAATCAATTGGTGAAAAACTATTTTCCCAATTGTTTTGTGCTACAAAATTTGGATTATCTTTTAAAATAGTATTTGGCAAAATAACACCTAATCTAAAAGATGAATATGGACTTATAGGTTTTAAAACTCCCGTCACTTGGAGATTTAATGTATCTGCACCAATAAGTTTTTTACCTACAGGATTAGAATCACCAAAAATTTGACGACTCACTTTATCGGTTAATACAATTGAATACTTATCCTTTAATGCCGTATCAGAATTACCATATTTAAAAGGAAGATCAAATACCTCAAAAAACTCTGGATCGGCATAGTCAGTTCTATTCTGAAAATCCTTATTATCACTTTCTAACCATATATTTCCCCAACCATGTAAATGTGTACCAGCTATGACTTTTGGCGAACTAGACTTAATTACATCTAAAAAAGGATACGGAACTGAGCGATACTCATCACCATTTTTCAAAACGGTTTTTAAATAATAAATGGATTCCTTTTCAGGGATATTATTATCAGCTGTATAATAGGCATAAACTGAAAATAGCAGAGTTAATACACTTGAAATACCAATGCTTAAACCAAGTAAATTAAGAATGGATAGTGTTTTATTTTTCCAAAGATTTCGTACTGATGTCCTAATGTGATTTTTTATCATGATGAATTTTAAAGCTCTTTATAATATCATAGTGAAGATGATGCCAAAAATATAAGGCTTTGATTATCTACACTTTAGACTTTTACAACTACTCGAGATTGTCCGAAAATGATACACTTTTTGTTCATAAACGAACAATTATAAAATGAGTACTTACTCAGATCTTAATGAACTTACAGGATTGACACTTGCTGCTCGCAAAGTTTTTATACTAATTACTAGTAAGGCAAAGACAATCATTGCGAAACCACTTATAAGAAAAACCCAAAAACTCATAGATGTTTTAAAGGCAAAATCTTGAAGCCATTCATTAATACCATACCATGCTAATGGTGCTGCAATAACAAAAGCAATAGCTACAAGCACTAAAAACTCTTTGCATAACAATGTGTTTATTTGAAATATTGAAGCACCAAGCACTTTTCTAACACCAATTTCCTTAATACGTCTGTTGGTTGTATAAATAACTAAGCCCAGTAAACCAAGACAGCTAATGAGAATAGAAAGACCTGTTGCCCAATTTAGCAACTTAGAAACCTTCTTCTCACGATCATAAAACTTTGCAATTGATTCATCCATGAATTCTATACGATAATCCTCAACTTCTGTATAAACTTGTTTATATAAAGATTCAATTGTATTTAAGGTAGATTTTAGCTCTTCCGAACTAGAATTATTAAACGCAATATGCACTGCTCTAAATTGAGTAAAATCCTTACGATACCAATCTCCAACTAAGGCCATTGGTTTAATATCTGAACGAAGTGAACGTTGGTGGAAATCTGCCATTACACCAACTATTGGAACTTTTCTGTCACCAAAATCTACCATAGCGCCAAGAGCCTCTTTTGGTTGACTAAAACCATAAGCTTTGAGAGCTGCCTCATTAATTACTAATTCTTGAATAGTGTCATTTCTATAAACTCTTCCAGCTAAAAGTTCAAGCTCAAAAAGTTCTTGATACTGCGTATCGCCAAAAATAAATTGTAAATCTGACTGTACTTCTGAATTGCCATTGTTTAATGTGGTCGTTGAAGAATTGGTATTAAAAGATGCAGGTGGCATTCCACCTAAACTAATGCTTTTTATTTGAGGTATGGACTTGAGTTTTTGAGCATAAATTTCCTTTTTTGATAGTTCGCCCTCACTCCTTGGACTAAAAACAGATACTATAGCCTCTGTTTTAAAACCCATATCCTTACTAAGCAAAAAATTAATCTGCTTACCCACCAATAAGGTACCTATGATAAAAATCTGAGCGATTGTAAACTGAAATACAGTTAAAAACTTACGTAAACCTACTTTCTTATCTCCAATACCTAAATGGTTTTTAAGAACTGAAACAGTATTAAATTTTGACAAAACTAATGCAGGATAAAAGCCAGATAAAAACGTAACTAGTACTAAGAGTAAAATAATACCTAGTAAAATTGGGGGTTCTGCTAATAAACTGAATTCTAAATCTGACGGTACAAAATCTGAAAATACCTTTATCAACCATTTAGTCATTACTACGGATAATATGGCTGAAATTAACACGAGAATAAAGGTCTCACCCATAAATTGCCAAATCAATTGTTTTCTAGAACTCCCTAATGTTTTTCTAATACCAATTTCCTTAGCACGTTGCGTTGCTTGAGCTGTATTTAGATTAATAAAGTTGATACAACCAAGTAATAAAAGAAAAATAGCAACTAATACTAAGTTCCTTAATAGTACTTTACTCGCCATTCCTTTTTCCCA
>CAZFEV010000017.1:32026-53092 GCA_964517835.1 uncultured Flavobacteriaceae bacterium
ATATAACATAATCCTCATTGAAATGAATGTCGCGTAAAGGTTGCAGAACAAACTCTCTTGTTTGTCCATATTTTTTAGAATCTTCGTCTGTATTTGCTTCAGCTAATTCGTGTAGTTCTTTTTTAACTTTATTTAAATCAGCATTTTCTTTAACCTTCACAAACAATTGTGAGTTAGAATTAGTGCTGTTCCAATTTCTTTCAATAAAAGTTTCTCTAAGTCTTGTCTGTAAGATTGTTGGATGAGAAATAAATTCCTCAAAAACAAAATCTGTTCTACTTTTAAAATTCTCTACAACGCCAGTAACATTAATATTTAAAGAGTCATTGTAAACCAATGTTTTACCAATTATTTCGGAAGGTTTTAGGTTTGGAAAATATTCCTTAGCTCTATTTTCAGTTAGAATGACCTCATTTGGATTTGATAGAATCGTATTCTCATTGCCGGCTAAGAACTTATGTTTAAACATGTCAAAATAAGATGCATTAGCATAGATTACAAAACTCGGCCATTTAAATTCGGTTTGATTAACCTTGTTTTCTACCTTAAAAGGACGCAGAACATAAAACCCATTGACGATTTCGAAACTTGAATTATCCTCAATTGCGGTTTCTAATGCTGTTGACACGCCAGGATTATAAAACTGACCTTCTGGGCTATCAAAGTCAGTGACTACTCTATATATACGATCAGTATCTTCATGAAAATTATCAAAAGTAAAATCGTAATATACCATTAAACCAATAATGAATGATGCGCATAAACCTATTGTTAATCCTACAATATTGATTAAGGAAAACACCTTATGCTTCATAATGTTTCGCCATGCTATTTTAAAATAAGTCTTAATCATAAATAATGAATGGTTTTACAAGGAAATAATACTTTGACTTTTAAATGTAGAACGATAAAATAAGTGAACTTGCATTTATTCTGTTTTAAGCGATTTTACAGGGTTTGCTGTTGCTGCTCTTACAGTTTTAAAACTAATAGAGAATAATACCATAGCTAAAACTGCTAATACAGGAAGTACAAATAACCAAATATTAATATCTATTTTATTCGCATAGTTATTCAACCACTTATCGATTAATAGATAAGTAATAGGAACGCTTACGACTACAGAGATGAGTACCGTTTTTAAGAAATCTTTAGAAAGTAATACCAAAATAGTTGCTGTACTTGCTCCTACTACTTTTCTTATTCCGATTTCTTTTTGTCTTTTGGTAACGGCAAAAGAAGCAAGACCTAATAGTCCTAAACATGCAATAAGTATTGAGATTGCGGAAAGTATCATAAAGACACTTTTAAAACGATCTTCTGCTTTAAATTGACTATCATATTCTTGATCCATAAAAAAGTATGAAAATGCAGAACTTGGATATATCTCATCGTAAACCTTTTTTACTTGAGCAAGATTTTCTTGTGGCGAACCACCAATAAATTTAACAGATGCTAAACTTCTAAAGGTATTATTAAAAATATGTATCATTGGTATCATTGGCGATTTTGGTGACAGCTGACTATAGTCTTTAACCACAGCTTTTATTGGCCATTCACCTCCCCAAAACACAAGCTTCTTCCCAATAGCCTTTTTGGGATCAGTAATATTCCATCGTTTTAGTGCTTCTTCATTAACTATAACCTCAGCTTTTTGCATGGTTGAAGATTCATCAAAATTAGAACCTGTAACTAGTTCTAAATCTAGTAACGGTACATAATCTTTATCTATAAACGTCAGATAAAAGTTATGATACTTATCTGGAGTTGTACCAGTAATATGAATATCTGCAGTAGTAGTAAGTGCACCAGATGGCAAACCAGGCACTGTGTGTGACATTGCCACACCGCTTACATTTGAGTTAGCCAATAAGCGTTGTTTGAAAGCTGAAAAGTTCTCTGTCGCATTTTTAGTAGGTGCTTCTATTACAATACTTCTTTCAACATCGATACCTTTATCTAGATTACGAATAAAATCGAGTTGTTCATTAACAGTAAACGTTTGAACCAAAAGAATAATAGTTATTGCAAACTGAAATACTACTAAACCTTTACGTAACAAATTACCTTTTACAGAATGCGAGAAATTACCTTTTAGAATTGTGGAGGTTTTAAATGATGACAACACAAATGCTGGGTATAAACCTGAAAGTAATCCACCAATAACTACAAACCCAAATAGTAATCCCCAAAAAGTTATCTTATTAAACACCGTAAATGCTTCAGGCAATCCTGATATTGTTATAAATTGAGATTTTAAAATCCCTACTAATAGCAAAGCAATTACCGCTGCGAGTACATTCATAACAATAGACTCTACCAAAAACTGAACTTTTAACTGAGATATTGTAGAACCTAGTACTTTCTTTACCCCAATTTCTTTTGCTCTATCTAAAGCTTGAGAGGTTGTTAAATTGATATAATTAACAAAAGCACTTACTATAATGAGAATAGAAACAATAAAAAGAAACAGAACTGCATCGGCATCTCCATTGGTTTCTGGTTCAAAAGTCTTGTTAGAGTATAAGTGAATATCTGTTATTTTTTGAGCTGCGATAGCTTCGTTTTCAATTTTCTCTTCAGTTATTAAACGTTTATTAAATAATTCTAAAGACGCTTCAAATTTTTCATAATTAGTACCTTTTGCTAATTGCACATACATGTATGCGTTATTACCATCCCAATTATCTTTTCTTTCACCATGTCTATTTCGCATTTCTGGGTCAGATAACATTGTAGGATAAGAAACCAACATATCAATTTTAAGATGCGTGTTTGGCGGACTATCATGAGTAACACCAACAATATTATACAAGATTGTACCACCAGCTTTAGAAGATTCTAATACTTCGCCAACAACATCTGTTCGATTAAAATACTTCATCGCTATAGACTCAGTAATTACAGCTTCGTTAGGTTTCTGAAACAAATCAGCATTGCTACCATGTAGCAACTCATAATTGAACATGTTAAAAAATTCAGCATCTACTGCGTAGAGGTTTTTAATAAGAAATTCCTTATCGCCAATTTGTATCGGTGAATTGGGTTCTCCAATGGCATAAGCTCTTGTAAATTTTTCTACTTCAGGTATTTCTGAAGTCATCTTCTCCCCTACCGGCGGATACATTTCACTATCTTCTGTAGTTACCGTTTCACCTGTTAAATAATCTAAAGTGAGTCTTACAATATTGTCTGCGTTTGAATGTGTATTCTCATAACTTCTCTCAAACTGCACATATAAAACAATAAGCAAAGTAATTGCAAAACCAGTTGATAGCCCTATAAGATTTATCAGGGAAAACCCTCTGTTTCTTATGAGATTTCTAAACGCTATTTTGAAGTAATTCCTTAACATGATGATTTGATTTTTGCACCGAATAACTTCAGTACATATTGATGATTAACTACTCTGTTCTTAATGATTTTACTGGGTTTGTAGTTGCAGCCTTTATGGCTTGAAAACTCACTGTAATTAATGTAATTATTATTGCACCAAAACATGCAATCACAAAAACATCCCAACCTAAGGGTGAACGATAGGTGAACTTTTGAAGCCATCCACTCATAACATAATATGCTAATGGAGATGCAATTGCTAAAGCTATTGTAACTAAGGTTATAAAATCTTTAGACAATAACAGCCATAGTTGACTTACAGAAGCACCCAATACTTTGCGCACTCCAATTTCTTTGGTACGTTGCTCAGCCACAAACGATGCTAAACCAAACAACCCTAAACAGCTGATAAAAATGGCCAATGCAGTAAATACTCGTGCTAAACTTGCAAGGCGCTCTTCTGCTCTAAATTTCATTCCATATTCTTCATCTACAAACTGATAATCAAATGGTGTCCCTGGGAAATTTTGTTTAAAGGCACTTTCAATTAATGATAAGTTTTCACTAGTACTTTTTTTAGGATTTAGTCTTAAATTATAAAAGGCAATGTTTCCCCATCTATCAAAATCGTACATGGCTTGTTTCACTGGTTCATATGGCGATTGTACTACCATATCATCTATAACACCTATTATTTTTAAATCTAAAAATTCACCTTCACCATTAGAAGACCTGATTATCTTACCAACAGGATCTTGTAAGCCCATGTGCTTTAAAGCTGTTTTATTGAGAATAACTGCATTAGAGTCTGACGCAAACTCTCTTGAGAATCCTCGACCATCGATAATCTTAAGACCCAAGGTTTCTACAAAATCATAATTAACAGAAGTGTAAGCTAAATCCTCCTGAAGTCCTTCGGGTTTTCCTTCCCATGTATAACCACTACGATTAGACCAAACACTTGTGGTAGGACTACTTGTTGTTGTCATATGAATAGCTCCCCCAGAAGCTAAAAATTGATTTCGCATAACTTCTTGTTTGCCTTCAAACTCAGCACTCATTACAGGAATTTGAATAAGTCCTTCTTTATCGTAACCTGTTGGTCTGTCTTTGCTATACTGAATCTGATTCATAACTACTAAGGTTCCAATAATTAATGCGATAGAAACAGTAAACTGAGTTACTACGAGTACTTTTCGTGGTAAAGAGGCAAAACGTCCTGCCTTAAATGTGCCTTTTAAGACCGCAACCGGATTAAATGATGATAAATACAATGCAGGGTAACTACCCGATAAAAACGCAGTGATAAAAATAAAAGCAACGGAAGCCAACCAAAAACCAATATTTGCCCATGGAAATACAATTGATTTACTGGCAAGGTTATTAAACGAATTTAGACTCAACAATACTATACCTGCTGCAAAAACATAAGCTAAAACCACTATTAAAAATGACTCCGTTAGAAATTGGAAAATAAGTTGCCCTCTTTGTGAACCTATAGACTTTCTAATACCAACTTCTGTAGCCCGCTTTTCGGAACGTGCTGTACTTAAGTTGATAAAATTAATACAAGCTAAAATCAAAATGAAGGCACCTATAATACCAAAAAGCCAAACATTTTCAATTCGTCCACCAGATTGAATTCCGTTTTCAAAATCATTTCGTAGATACCAATCTTCCATCGGAAATAAAAACATCTCAGGATTGTATTCTACTAAATCAGGAGCTTTAGTCTTTTTTATGTTCTTAATTTTAGATGTCACTGCATCCATAGTTGTATTTTCATTGATCTGCACGAATAACTGAAACGAATTATTATCCCACACATCCTTTGTCTGCTCTAACCATTCTTGAGTGGTGACATAAAAATCCCAGGACATGATATATTCCATATCACCAAAATGATTACCTTCTGGAATGTCCTTGTAAACACCAGAAATCATTAGATCATGTGCATTATTTACCTTTATAGTTTTACCAATGGGATTTTTAGAGCCAAAAATTGCAACTGATGTAGATTCTGATATCATAATAGAATTCATATCCTCTAACCCATTTCTTACACCAGAAATCATTTCCAATTCTAACATTTCAGGAGCACCTTTTTGCATAGCGTTTCCGGTAATATAGATATTGGTTTCACCATACTTTAAATAACGTGGTTGCTCCCATGACGCCATTACTATATGCTTAAAATTGTCATTATACTCTTCTCGCAAAGCAAACTCTAAAGGTCTAGGAATTGCCGGCCCAGTGCCAGTAACACCATTCCATGTTTGGTGTTGATAAACCTGAGCTATGGTATTTTTATTTTTAAAATGACTATTAAAATTTAATTCATCATAAATCCATAACCCTATAAGTATAGTAGCAGCCATACCAATAGCTAAACCAGAAATATTAATAAGTGAATACACCTTATTTTTAAGTAGATTTCTAAAGGCTATTTTGAAATAATTTTTAAGCATGATATTCTTGATTATAACCTGTCTATTTTTAACAGATAGACTGTTCGTTTTTTGATTGATTCACCATAGCTTGAGCGAAGGTGAGTTGTTTGGTTATCAACACTTCAGATAAGTTGATTGATTGATATGGTTGGCATTAAATCTGAAGTGTTTTTAACCAGATTGATTTTGATTGATGATATTATTTATGCTAAAATGTTTTCGGTAACTTTTTGACCATCTAACATTCTTATAATTCTATGACTGTACTTAGCATCGTGTTCACTGTGTGTTACCATAATTATTGTAGTGCCAGCTTCGTTAAGATCTATAAGCAAATCCATAACTTCATTACCATTAGCACTATCTAAATTACCAGTTGGCTCATCAGCAAGGATTAGTTTTGGCTTATTAACAACTGCACGTGCTACGGCTACACGTTGTTGCTGACCACCTGATAATTGTTGTGGAAAATGGTTTCTTCGATGCATTATTTGCATTTTCTCCAAAACTTCCTCAACACGTTTCTTACGCTCCGACGGCTTTACTCCTGTGTAAATGAGTGGTAATTCTACATTTTCAAATACCGTAAGCTCATCTATCAGATTAAAGCTTTGAAACACAAAACCAATATTATGTTTACGTAAATCTGAACGCCTACGTTCATTATAACCCGAAACCTCTTCACCATTAAATTTAAAACTTCCACCATCTGGGTCGTCTAGTAAACCTATGATGTTAAGCAAGGTGGATTTACCACATCCTGAAGGTCCCATAATTGCCACAAATTCACCTTCTTTAACTCCAAAGGATAATTTGTTTAATGCAATGGTTTGAACTTCTTCTGTTCTGTAGAATTTTTCTAAGTCCGTTATCTGTATCATTGTATTTATTTTTTATTTAGCTTTTGGCTTTTAGCTTTTAGCTCTATTGGTTATTATTTACTATTCTATTTTGAATTAAACTTTACACTATTTCCTATCTACTTCACACTACTTAAGTATCAGTTCTTCAACTTCGCCAAAAGAATCATAACTAGACGTTATAACTTTATCACCTGGGTTCAGTCCTTCAAGAACTTCAAAGTATTCTGTATTTTGACTTCCCAATCTTACATTTACTTTATATGCCGAGCTTCCATCTTCACTAACTTTAAACATCCAATTACCGCCAGTCTTTTGAAAGAATCCACCTTTTGCTACCAATAGTGCCTCCTTTTCAGCACTCAAGGCCAATCGAATTTGTAGATTTTGACCTCTTCTTATACCTTGAGGTGTTTCACCTTCAAAAACCATATCAACCTGAAAACGTCCATTTGTAACCTGTGTGAAAACCTTTTTAATTATTAGTGTGTAACTCTTACCATTCAACTTGAACGTGCCTGATTGACCAGAATAAATTCTGGAGATGTAATGCTCATCTACATCAACTCTTACTTTATAACCTGTTGTTACATCAACTTGTCCTAATCGAGTACCTTTGTTAATCGATTGTCCTATCTCAGCGTCTAATGAAGTTAATTGACCATCAATTGGTGCTCTTACCACTAAATCCCCAACTTTCTTGCGCATAAGTTCTAAGGCACTTTGTGTTCTTGCATACGAGTCTTGAGCTTGTTTAATTTCAAGTTTAGTAGATATAGAATCTTCCGAAAGAACTTGTTTTGCCAATACCATAAGTTCTTTTTGATATTCGAAATTGTTTTTTGAAGATTCAAAGTCTTGTCTTCCAATGGCTCCTTTGTCATAAAGACGTTTGTTCAGATTATAAACACGCTCTGCTTCTATAAGATTATTCTCAACATCTGTAAATCGGTTCTGTCGGTTGATAGTATTTTGTCGTGCTTGATTTTGAGAAATCTGCATTTGAGTCAATAAATTATATACTGAAGTTTCTTGATTGATCAAACTTAATTCTAAATCTGTATTAGAAAGTCTTAAGATTGGTTCTCCTTTTTTAAGCATTGCACCATCCTCTACAAACTTTTCTTCTACCCTACCACCTTCTAAAGCATCTAAATAAATTGTAGTGATTGGTAAAACGGTACCACTTACTGGAATGTTTTCTTGAAATACTTCTTTTGAAACCGTATGCACAGATAAACGCTCTTTCTGTACATTTAACTTAGAGCCACCAGAAGTTTGTACTATGACAAAAACAATTAAAGCTACAATTGCAATTATTCCTCCAATGAGACCTAACTTTTGTTTTGAAAATTTTTTCTTTTGAATTGGTACGTCCATTTTATTTTTAATTTGACAGTAATGATATAGTCAAGATGATGCCAAAAACATAACTTATTGTTTTTTAGCTGATTACTACTTTGACCCAAGATAAAAGTGTCCGTTTTTGATACACTTTATGTACGATAATGTACACTTACGACATCATATACATTTTTAAGATTATTAGCTTTTTGACCTTAAAATAAAATCGTAATATTGTATTAATGGTTTTAAAAAATGCAAGCATATTAGTGGTTGACGACGACGCAGATGTTCTTAATGCATTACGATTACTCCTTAAACCATTAGTCAAAGAGGTTATCGTTGAAAAAAACCCTAATAATATCCATTCTCATCTTCGTAAATATTCGTTAGATGCTGTTATTCTTGATATGAATTTTAGTGGATTAGTGAATACTGGTAATGAAGGTATTTTTTGGTTGAATGAAATAAAAAGATTGAAACCTGAGCTTTCTGTTATTCTGATGACGGCTTATGCAGACATTGATCTTGCCATACGGAGTCTAAAAGAAGGTGCATCAGATTTTTTGATGAAACCGTGGAAGAATGAAAAGTTTGTAGAGACCATTAGCTCAATAATCAGTAGTAAAAAAACCAGTTCAAAAACTAAGCAAAATATTTCATCTAATAGCATTGAAATTATTGGTAGTAGTGATCCTATGAATGATGTGTTTGTGAAACTTAAAAAAGTTGCACCAACAGATGCAAATGTTCTAATCTTAGGTGAAAACGGCACTGGAAAAGATCTTATTGCAAGAGCATTACACGATAATTCAAATAGAAAACACAAACCCTTTATAAAGGTTGATGTTGGAGCATTAACCTCTACGTTATTTGAAAGTGAACTTTTTGGTTATAAAAAAGGGGCGTTTACAGGTGCCAATGAAGATCGTCAAGGTCGTTTTGAAGCGGCGAATGGTGGTACTTTATTCTTAGACGAAATTGGAAATATCTCGCTAGGACAGCAAGTAAGACTTCTCACTGTTTTACAAAATAGAGAAGTGAATCCATTAGGTTCAAACAAAGCTATCCCTATTGATATTAGACTTATATGTGCAACTAATGAAGATCCAAAGTCTCTAGCAGACGAAAAAAAGTTTAGAAAAGACCTTATATACAGAATTAATACTGTTGATATTACAATTCCTCCGCTTAGAGAACGTGGCACTGATATTACGGAATTGGCACACCACTTTGTTGCTGTTTATGCTGAAAAATACAATAAAAGTGCATTTTCTTTTGATTCAGGATTTATTTCAAAACTTAAAAAACATGACTTTCCTGGCAACGTAAGAGAACTTCAATACGTTCTAGAACGTGCTGTAATAATGACAGATGGTAATGTTTTAAAACCTGAAGATTTAGTTTTTTCCACTATAGAACGCACAACGACATCAAAGCCTGTTGAATCAACAAGTCTTAATTTAGATGATGTTGAGAAAAACACCATTAAGATGGTGTTAGAAAAACACAAAGGCAACGTTTCTAAATCTGCAAAGGAACTTGGAATTACGAGAGCTGCACTTTACCGTCGATTAGAAAAGTATGAACTATAAAGGCTACATACTTAGATTATACTTTAGAATCGCCCTTTTAATTGGCCTTATTTTTGGTCTCGTTTACCTGATCAACAATGATATGGCTACTTATTTAGTGCTTGTAGGTTTAGGTATTGTTTATCTTCTTATAAATACTTACACCTTTGTTAAAAGAAGATTTGTGGCTATGGATGATTTTTTTGAAGCCGTCAAATACCGAGATTTTTCAAGATGGTTTCCTGAAGATAGAGGTCCTAAAGATATTCGATTTCTATATAAAGGGTTCAATGAAATTAACAGAACCATAAAAGAAATTAACTCTCAAAACCAAGCGCAATATGTTTATCTCCAGAAAATTTTAGAAATGGTAGATATTGGCATTATCGCATTTAATTTAGATGACGGTAATGTACTTTGGTCTAACGATTCTTTTGGTGAGATTTTGGATTTGCCTTCATTTAAAAACATCAGGTTTGTTGAGAATAGAAAGCCTGAACTATTCAGTACTATTTTTGAAACGTATTACAGAACACCAAATTCAATATCTGTAGCACTTCAAAACGAAAATCTTAAGATTTTAATATCAGATACCATTTTTCAAGTTGAAGAAGATGCTTTCAAATTAATAGTAATACAAAACATTGATGATACCTTAAACAAAAATGAATCAGAATCATGGAAGAAATTATTGAGTGTCATGACGCATGAAATTATGAATTCCATAGCACCAATTTCTTCATTAGCGGACACTTTACAATCAAATTTGCAATTGGCAATAGAAAACCCTGATGCATCTAATCTTGAGCTTGAGGACTTAAATTCTGGGATTAAAACCATAAAAAATAGAAGCGAAGGATTATTAAAGTTTGCCAAGACTTACCGTAGTTTAAGTAAGGTCACAAATCTCAACTTAGAAAGAGTAAGAATATCAGAGCTATTTAATAATATTCAGTTATTAATGGCACCTTCAATAAAAGCTAAAAATATTGAAATAGACTTCACTATTTCTGGGCCAAAACTAGAGTTGGATATTGACACACATCTTATTGAGCAAGTTCTTATTAATCTATTATTGAATGCCGTTGACGCTTGTAAGCACAAAGAAGACGCACAAATAAAAGTACAAGCTACACAAAACAAAAACAGAGATATTGTTATTAAAGTTTATGACAACGGTTCTGGAATTCCTCAAGATATATTAGAAAATATCTTTGTACCATTTTTTACCAGTAAAGCTACTGGCAGTGGCATTGGCCTGAGTCTTTGTAAACAAATTATGCTACTTCATAAGGGTCGAATTTTAGTAAAAAGTATTGAAAGCGAAGGCACTGTATTTAGTCTAGTTTTTTAACAGTGAAATAAATTTTAGAATTATTTATTTGTATGTACAAACATTTTTATATATTTGTACACTCAATCATGGAAAGCACCAAATCAAAATATTGTAATTGTCTATACCATTCTGCAAATGCGTTTGCACGAGTAATGACTAAAATGGCTGATGAAGCTTTTGCACCTACTGGTTTATCTACATCATATGCTTTTTTGCTTATGACTGTTAATGAATCACCAGGTATACAACCAAAAGCCATAAGTTGCCAAATGCAGCTTACACCATCTACTGTAACTCGTCTTATAGAAAAAATGGAATATCGCGGTTTACTAGAGCGTAAATCTAAAGGTCGTGCTACAGAGGTGTTTCCTACTGAAAATGGTTTAGCACTAAGACCAGTTTTAAAAACTGCGTGGCAAAGTTTATACCGTCAATACACGGAAATACTAGGAAAAGAAGTAGCAGATAAATTAACGGACGACATACATCAAGCTTACACCATGATAGAGCAGTAAAAAAATTTAAACATACTTATTTGTATGTACAAACATTAATATAAATATTCAAATTATGAAAAAAGTAGCATTAGTAACAGGCGCAAACAAAGGTTTAGGATACCAAACTGCGAAAGAATTAGGACAAAATGGAATTAAAGTGCTCGTAGGTGCACGAAATGAAGAACGTGGAAATAACGCCGTATCTCAGTTGAAAAATGAAGGCATAGACGCCGAATTTGTTCAATTGGACGTCGCAAGTGCAGACAGTATTAAAGACGCTGTAAAAACCATTAGTGAAAACTATGACCAGCTCGACATTTTAGTAAACAACGCTGGGATGATTCATTCCAAAGAAAGTTGGGATGCGGATAGTGTAAATTCATTAACACAAGATGTATTACGAAATACTTTTGAAACAAACTTCTTTGGTCTTGTTGACCTTACACAGCAATTGGTACCACTTATTAAGAAAAGTGAGCAAGGAAACATCGTAAATGTTTCGAGTATATTAGGATCATTAGAAGAAGCAAATAATCCAAACTCTGATTATTATCAAGTAAAACCATTTGCTTATAATGCCTCAAAAGCTGCTGTTAACTCTTATACCATTCATTTAGCAGCAGCTTTAAAGAACGATAAGATAAAAGTAAACTCCGCGCATCCAGGTTGGGTACAGACAGACTTAGGTACTGAGCATGCACCACTTACAGTAGAACAAGGTGCAAGAACAATTGTAGATTTGGCGCTTGATACTTCTGAAAAAACAGCTCAGTTTGAACATTTAGGTCAAACTATTGCCTGGTAAAAAAACTAATCAATAAAAACTAAAATGATGAAAAGAATAGGAATCATAGGTTCTGGTACAGTAGGGAAATCTTTGGGTGAAGGTTTTGTAAAATACAACCACAACATTATGCTTGGTACCAGAAATACAGATAAACTCTCAGAATGGAAAAACCAATTAGGGGAAAATGTACAACTAGGAAGTGTTGACGAAACTGCAAAGTTTGGGGATATTTTAATACTTGCAACCAAAGGTACAGCAGCAAAAGACGTTATAAAATCTTTAGACAAAAAAGATTTGATGAATAAAACGATTATAGATGCAACAAACCCTATTTCGGATGTTGCACCAGAAGATGGTGTATTAAAATTTTTCACTGAAAAGGATAAATCCTTAATGGAAGAATTACAAGATATCGTGCCGGAAGCCAACTTTGTGAAAGCCTTCAACACTATTGGAAGTGCTCTTATGGTCAACCCAGAATTTGAAAGTCAACCTACAATGTTTATTGCCGGTAATAATACTGATGCAAAAAATGAAGTCACCGATATTGTTGAACAGTTTGGTTTTGAAGCTGAAGATATGGGTACAGCAAAAGCCAGTAACGTTATAGAACAGTTATGTATCTTATGGTGTATTCCTGGGTTTAGAGATAACAAATGGAATCATGCATTTAAACTTTTGAAGGCAAAATAAGACTTGCGCTAAATAAAAGCAATGTGAGTACTTTGAACATGTCTTAAAAATATAGGACATGTTCAAATCGCTTGAAGAATTCTATCTTCTAATTATTTGACTTAAAATCTTACTTCTCGCTAAAGCTTTCACAAACTCTTTTATAGTTACAGCATTCAACGGAAACTCTAAAAACACATGCAAAAGGCTTAAAAAGAACAATACAAAAAGTCCTGTACCATAATCATAAAGGTAAATTCCAACAGAAAATAACCAGATTCCAATAATATATTTCATCCTTGTAGTTGTGATGCTTTTCTTCCATCCGATAATAGATGTTTTTGAAAACCAATTAAGGTAATGATAAGTATATGCAAAGGCAATAAACACTTGTACTTTTATAACTACCGAAGTCATTAATTCAATCTTAGATCTATCAATCTCTTCAAATAATCCAGCAACTGTGGTGTTAAGTGATAAAAAACCACTTCTAATAAAGGTATCTTCAGCAAACCTTGAAATTTTATATGAAGAAGGCACAATATCAACAAAAAGTAATACTACAGGAACCGCAATCAATAAAACCACACTTGTAATTCCTGCTTTAGAATAACTCTTAAGCATGCCATATATCATAAAAAGCAATGTAAATACATAGACATGAAGCAAAGTCGGAAGAAACATGCCCATGGCTAAAACAATTTTAGGCACAAAAAGAAAGCATACCAATCCTATTATTATGCTTCCTATCAACAGGACAAACAACTGTTTTAACTTAGTAATAAATAACAACCCTACAGAAAAGACAAAAAGTGTAAAGAATATGACAGATTTTTTAGAGCTTAACAATTGAATAAAATCACTGTCTATATAACTAAGAAAAGGAAAGGCAGCAACCAAACATGCTATAGTGATAAAAACACGATATACTTGATTTCTCGATTTTAAAAAATAGTTTTTATCATCTAACCAGTTGATTTCTGTGAGATAGTGCAATGGTCCTAAAAAAGCATATGAAAACAAAAAGAGTTCAAAAGGTAAAAATACAGCAATAACAAAAGCTATGAGTATAAGCCCAATATTAATATAATCGATGGTTTTGTTTTTCATTATGAAGCTCAAGATAAGTTTTAAATTGAAAATTGAATTTATTATTATAATCTAATCTTGTATTTTGTATAACTCAAAATTTAGATATGGAAAAAACAGTTTCAGAAGCTATTGCATATAGACGTTCTACAAGAGTTTATAGAGATGATGCTATAGACACCGAAAAAGTAAAACAGTGCTTGGTAAATGCGTCGTTAGCACCTACAAGTAGTAATCTTCAACTTTGGGAATTTTACCATGTCACTAATCCTGAAACTCTAAAACAACTAGCACAAGCATGTTTTAATCAAAGTGCTGCAAAAACTGCAAAACAATTGGTAGTTGTTGTTGCTAGAAAAGATTTATGGAAAAAACGTGCTAAAGCCAATATCGATTTTCTGAATAAAGTATTTGACAAAGAATATCTAACAGAGCGTGAACTCAAACGTAAAAAAATGGCTTTAAGTTATTACGGAAAACTTATACCAACTGTGTATAGCGATTTCTTAGGTATTTTAGGTTTTATAAAATATGTAGTATTTCAAATACTTGGCTTATTTAAACCTGTTTACAGACAAGTACGACAGAGCGATATGCGCATTGTAGCTCACAAAAGTGCCGGCTTAGCTGCTCAAAATTTTATGACGAGTATGGCTGCCATTGGTTATGATACTTGCCCAATGGAAGGCAGTGATACCTTAAGAGTCAAACAAATACTAGATTTACCACGAAGAGCTGAGATAAATATGGTTATTGGTTGTGGTATCAGACATGATAAAGGCATCTATGGGCCACGCTTTAGAGTGCCTTTTGAACAGGTTTATTTTGAAAAATAAAAGTTTACTTAAACGCGCCAATACCTTCTTTTAACCAATCGTGATACTCGTCGACATCAGGTGTGTAACCAACTGGATCTAGAAGATTAGTTTCATCATGATCCATTAGCACATAAAAAGGTTGTGTATTGGTCTTATATTTTATGGTTTGTAACTCGCTCCATTTTTGACCAATATACCTTAACTTTTTTCCAGGTCTTAATTGAGACTCTGTGATTTCATCTTCTTCAAGAGGTCTTTTATCATCAACATATAATGAAATCAGTACAATATCATTTTTTAAAATTCCTAGAACTTTATCTTTCGCCCAAACATTCTGTTCCATCTTTCTACAATTAACACATGCCCAACCCGTAAAATCAATCATAATTGGTTTGTTGACTTCTTTTGCATAAGCTAAACCTTTATCATAATCATTAAATGCAAGTATATCATGCGGTGCTAACAAATGCGCCCCATCTGGTAAATCAGAATGACTATTTGAAGATGATCCGCCACCTTTTGAATTTCCTACACCATATGGTGATTCGCTGTAATCCATTGGTGGTGGAAACGCACTAATTAAATTTAGTGGTGCGCCCCAAAGTCCTGGAATCATATAAATTGTAAATGATAAGGTCACTAATCCTAATAGCAATCTACCAACTGAGATATGTGTTAATGGTGAATCATGAGGTAGTCTAATTTTTCTAAATAGGTATAGGGCTAATGCACCAAATACTGCTATCCAAATAGCTAAGAAGACTTCACGCTCCAAGAAATGAAGCTGTAATACTAAATCAGCTTGTGATAAAAACTTAAATGCTAATGCTAATTCTAAAAATCCAAGAACAACTTTTACCGTATTTAACCAACCTCCAGATTTTGGCAAAGAATTTAACCAACCTGGGAAAGCTGCAAACAATGCAAATGGTAATGCTATTGCAGTTGAAAACCCTAACATACCAATTACTGGTGCTACTCCACCTTTAGAAGCAGCTTCGACTAAAATTGTTCCAACAATTGGACCTGTACAAGAAAATGATACAATAGCCAAAGCTAATGCCATAAAGAATATACCAATTAGTCCACCTTTATCTGCCTGTCTATCGGCCTTATTAGCCCATGAGTTTGGTAGAACAATTTCAAAAGCACCTAAGAATGAGATTGCAAATACCACTAAGAGCAAAAAGAAAATCAGATTAAACCAAACATTGGTAGCGAGAGCATTCAAAGCATCTGCACCAAAAATGGCTGTAATTATGGTTCCTAATAAAACATAGATAACAATAATTGACAACCCATAGATTATTGCATTTCTAACACCTTTAGCTTTAGATTCACTCTGCTTTATAAAGAAGCTTACTGTCATTGGTATCATAGGAAACACACATGGTGTTAATAAGGCTAAAAACCCTGAGAAAAAAGCAACAAAAAAGATAGACCATAATCCTCTTTCTGATTCCTTTTTTGAAGAATCATTCTCTGAAATATCCGAAGCTTCAGCAACTGAAGTTTTCGTTAAATCAAAAATTAAGTCTACATAGGTTGGTGACGTACATTGTGTATCATCACAAGCCATAAAACTTACCTCACCTTTAAGATTTGCTAGATTAGGTTCCGTAATCTTTATTGTCTGTCTAAACTCTGCTTTGTCCTTGAAGAACTTAATCTTCATATTGAATATCTTATCCTCAACCTCTTTTCCTTTTCCTTCAGATGTCTTACCTACCAATTTAGAACCGTCAACTAGCTCGTAATTAAACTCTGTTGGTATTGGTCCACCTTCAGGTACATTTTGCGAGTATAATTTCCAGCCTTTTTCAATAGACGCTGTTGATACTAAAACAAATTCATTATCAGATATTTTCTCTACTGCTGTACTCCACGTTACTGGATTAACTATGCCTTGATTTAATCCTGACGTATCTGCTTCGAACAATCCTGATGACGCTATTTTATCTGTAGCTAAATCTTCACTCTGAGCTGGTATATTAAAAACTAAATCCACATAATTTGGTGGCAAACATTTGGTGTCATCACATACCATAAACTCAACTTCACCTTTAACTAGCGATAATTCTTTATTCACCAATGTTATGCGTTGCTTAAATTGTGCTTTGTTTTCAAAAAAGGTCACTTTCATTCCAAAAACAGGGTCATCTACTGTATGCCCTTTCTCTTCTTCAGTATTACCTTTTAAACTAAAACCTGAATCTTCTACATACGTGAACGTTGTTGGAATTGGACCTCCATCTGGTACATTCTGAGAATATAAGTGCCAACCAGCATCTATAGTAGCCGTTGAGATTAAATCGTACTCTTCATCCGAAATCTTCTCAACAGTCGTTTCCCATTTTACTGGTTCAAATACTTGTGAGTGTATTTTAAAACTTAAAGCTAAAAGAGCTAAGCAAAAAAGAAGTGATTTTTTAAATACCATAAATTAAATCTTAGATAGCAAATGTAAATATTTGCTTTAATCAGTCGCCTAATTTATAAAATCCTTAAGAATAAAAAGTGAAGATTTAAGGAATAAAAAAACCGAGCGTTGTGCTCGGTTGAATACTATTAAGATTTTACTTCGATTTTTAATTTATCTGAATGTTCCCATTTAGAAATGCCACCTTCTAAATCGTACACCTTTTCAAAGCCGGCTTCTTTCATTTTTTTTGCACATTTTGCACTGCGATGTCCACCTTTACAATATAAAATTACAGGCTTTTCCTTATCTAACTTCTCTATATCCTCATCAAATGTTGGGGAAAGAAAATCAATATTTTGAGCATTTGCTATTCTCACCTCTTGATATTCTTCAGGTGTACGTACATCGACTAATTGCACATCTTCCATTTCTAAAATTGATTGCATTTCGTCTGCAGTAACTAATTTAATTTCATCGCTTTCTGACTTATCAAGACAGCTTGTAAAACAAACTAGCAGTCCAATAAGACAAATAATTGATTGTAATTTCTTCATATTTATTTTGATTGAATGATTTCTCCAGACCAATCCATAATTCCACCTACCAGATTATAAGCATTATCAAAACCTAACTGGTTCATGACACTGCAAGCTTGCCCACTTCTTCCGCCAGATTTGCAGTACACATAATAATTCTTAGACTTATCTAACTGGTCAACCTCATCAATAAAACCTTGACCTTTAAATATGTCTATATGGATGGCATTAGGGATAATTCCCATATCTACTTCTTCCTGTGTTCTAACATCTAAAATAATCGCATTATTGTCCTCTTCTAATTGTTTTGTCCAATCTTTTTGCGATAAATCTGCCATAATCAATAATTTAGATAAACAAAATTAACATTTCTTTATGAGATAGACGAAAAAAAATCCGAAGTGTTACACAACGGATTTAATTTTTAACATATTTCTGTTTTAAGAAAGTTTAAACTTTAATCGTACATCCGATTGCTCTTGTCTCTTTAACTTTAACCTCTTCACCTTTCAATAATGCATCAACAGCATCTTCGACGTATTTTTCATTGACCTGTGAGGCATCTTTGTAATTATCATCAATAGCACCGATGTACTTTACTTCATTTCCTTTACTTGTCTTCTGAAGGATATAGATATGCGGTGTTTTAGTTGCCCCATACTGAGGATATATTTTTTGTCCCTTATCCATTAAATACGGAAATGTAAATCCTTTTGCTTTAGCTCTAGCTCTCATAGATTCCATATTATCACCAGGCTTAACCTCAGTATTATTTGGCATGATCGCTATAACCGGATAACCTTTTGAGGCATACTTTTTATTTAATGCTTCTACTCTATCCTCATAAGCAACTGCATAAGGACATGTATTACAGGTAAATACTACGATAAAGCCCTTTGCATCCTTATAATCAGATAGAGAAACCATGTTGCCATCAATATTTTCTAAGCTAAAATCTGTGGCAATATCACCAACCTTATAACCTGGATTTTCAGGTTTTAATGTAAATGCCGAAAGCGTTATTGCTAACACGAGTACCGCTAAAAGTCTTAAATGTTTCATTGTGTATTAATTTAAAAATTGTTGTATTTCTTTTTCTAATTCTTCTTTAGTAAAAGACTGTTCATAGAACTTTCTTTTACTTTTATTATATATAATTGTTGCAGGCAACGCACCTGACCAATCGTTATTTATTGCGGGAATCCAGCGGTTTTGATTGGTATCATCAAAGGCAATAACTTTTGATTTTAAGTCGTGCTTTTTAATGAATGGCTTCAACTGTGATTCATATTTATTAGGAAAATCTAAACTTACCAATAACACTTCTACATTATCAGCTTTATATTTCTTATTTATATCTTCAAAATATGGTAATTCTTTAACACAAGGACCACACCAGGTCGCCCAAAAATTTACAACATGTATCTTATTGTCTTTTTTATTGATAATTGGTTCTAATCCGTCATAATCATAAATTTCCAATTCAATATCAGAAACATCAATAACGTCGGTTTTTTTATCCACCTCTTTTGCCAAATTTGTTTCTTGAATAGTCTCAGAGACATCATTCTTACAAGAAAATAAAAGAAGACTGAGTAATACTAAAATTCGTGTCATGCCATAAAAATATTAATCCATTTATAGAGATATTTAAGAATTAACAAAAAATTAATTGATTTGCTTGAAAATAAAAATTATGATTTCTATCTTTGACTTGTATGAATTTTACAAAAACAAATAATTGGTGGTGGAACTTTCGAAACTCATATTTCGTGAAGTAACCCTTTATTATTTTAACAATACAAAAAAGGCTTGTCATTCACGACAAGCCTTTTTTCAATTTTATAGCAAAACATGAAAACTTTTAGTCTATATACAAATTACAAGCAAATACTTGCTGACACTATAACACCTGTTAGTGTTTATTTAAAAATAAGGGATCATTACCCAAACAGCATCCTACTAGAGAGTAGTGATTACCATGCTAATGATAATAGTTTTTCATACATCTGTTTCAACCCTATTGCATCTATTAAAGTAGAAAATGGCAAGATAGAACAAAGCTTTCCTGATGGCAGTACTAAGAGCAACAACATAAACAGTACAAATGTTACTGAAGAAATTCACAAGTTTACGAAACGATTTAAGGTAAACTCTGATAAGGAATTCAAATTTATCAATAATGGTATTTTCGGATACACTGCATATGATGCCGTGCGCTATTTTGAAGATATTGAAATTACCAATAAAGAACATTCAATTTCAATTCCAGATATTTTTTATTCAGTTTATCAAAATATTATTGCCATAAATCATCATAAAAATGAGGCTTACATATTTGCACATTGTTTTAATATTGAAAGTAATATTGAAGATATTCTTCAACTTATTCAAAACAAACAATTTGCCTCTTACACATTTAATAGTGAAGGTCAAATAGCATCTAACCTCACAGATGAAGAGTATAAAGATCATGTTGCGCTTGGAAAGAAGCATTGTGCAAGAGGTGACGTTTTTCAATTAGTATTATCTAAGAAGTTTGAACAAGGATTTAAAGGCGATGAATTTAATGTATACAGAGCTTTGCGTAGTATAAATCCATCTCCGTATTTGTTTTACTTTGATTATGGTGATTTTAAAATCTTTGGAAGTTCACCTGAAGCGCAATTAATAGTAAGTGAAGGCAAAGCGGAAATTCATCCTATAGCAGGCACATTTAAACGTACAGGTAATGACGAAAAAGATGCAGAACTGGCAAAAAAACTCATAGCTGACGAAAAAGAAAATAGTGAACATGTTATGCTTGTAGATCTGGCTAGAAACGACCTTAGCAGACATGGAAATAATGTACAAGTAGATAACTACAGAGAAGTTCAGTTTTTTTCGCATGTCATCCACTTAGTTAGTAAAGTCACTGGACAAAAGCATAAGGATACAACAACTATGCAGGTTGTTGCTGATACTTTCCCAGCAGGTACTTTAAGTGGTGCGCCAAAACATATGGCAATGCAGCTAATTGATAAATATGAAAAAACCAATAGAGGATATTATGGCGGCG
Organism: uncultured Flavobacteriaceae bacterium; assembly: GCA_964517835.1. Taxonomy (GTDB): domain Bacteria; phylum Bacteroidota; class Bacteroidia; order Flavobacteriales; family Flavobacteriaceae; genus Winogradskyella. The sequence goes on from CAZFEV010000017.1 coordinate 52,806, forward strand.
CGATTGGGTTTATGGATTTTGAAGGTAATTTTAATCATGCCATTATGATTAGAACATTTTTAAGTAAGAACCATAAATTACATTGGCAAGCAGGTGCAGGTATTGTATCTAAATCTAATGAAGCCGGTGAGTTACAAGAAGTTTATAACAAGCTTGGCGCATTAACAAAGGCTATTGAATTGGCCGAAGAGATATAGAGTAATGAGTAGTGAATAATGAGTAATAAGTAATGAGTAATGAGTAATGAGTAATGAGTAATGAGTAATGAGTAATGAGTAATGAGTAAT
>CAZFEV010000017.1:53192-57398 GCA_964517835.1 uncultured Flavobacteriaceae bacterium
GAAAACTATAAATGAAACAATTATCAATTCGAAGAATTGAACCCTTTTCTCCAGAATAATTTAACAAAACTAGGAAGGACATGTGAACGAAGTGAACGCCTAGTTTTGGTAAATGGTTTTTCCGATGAGGAAAAAATTCCTTAGAAAAGTGTCATTTCTTTTGGTTCGTTTTCTTTGGACAAGCAAAGAAAATGAACAAGAAAAAAAAGATTCCTTCTTTTGCAGGAATAACAAAAAAACAGATTGCCACGACTTTTACAAAGTCTCGCAAAGACAAAAAATAAAACGATTAATTAAAGATACCTGCTTTTGCAGTCACGTTATGAAAAAAGTACTAGTCATAGATAATTACGACAGTTTCACATATAATCTCGTACACTATTTAGAAGATTTAAATTGTGAAATAACAGTAAAAAGAAACGATAAAGTAACCATTGAAGAAATTGCTGCATTTGATAAAATTGTGCTTTCGCCTGGACCTGGAATTCCAGATGAAGCAGGTTTATTAAAGTCAATTATTGAAACTTATGCGCCATCCAAAAGTATTTTTGGTGTATGTCTTGGTCAACAAGCTATTGGTGAAGTTTTTGGCGGCTCATTAAATAATTTAGAAGAAGTATATCATGGTGTTGCAACCACAGTAACTACAACTGTTGATGATGAAGTATTATTTCATAATATGGATAAATCCTTTGAGGTTGGTCGTTACCATTCTTGGGTCGTTGACGCTGAACTTCCGGAAAGTTTAGAAATAACATCAGTTGATGAAAATGGACAAATAATGTCTTTAAGACACAAAATATATGATGTACGCGGTGTGCAATTTCATCCAGAATCTGTACTAACACCAAACGGAAAACAAATGTTAGAAAATTGGGTAAATAACTAGCTAAAAGCGTACAGCTTTAAGCTTTAAGCTTAAAACATGAAACAACTACTAAATAGACTTATAAATCACGAAAGTATTTCTAGCGAAGAAGCAAAATCTGTTCTAGTAAATATTTCTAAAGGAGAATATAATCAAAGTCAGATAGCATCTTTTCTTACAGTTTTTATGATGCGTAGCATTACCTTAGAAGAGCTTCGTGGATTTAGAGATGCATTATTAGAGCTTTGTATTCCAATAGATTTAGAAGAATTTAATACTATAGATTTGTGTGGAACTGGTGGCGACGGAAAAGACACATTCAATATCTCAACACTTTCTTCTTTTGTTACTGCTGGCGCAGGAGTAAATGTAACCAAACATGGTAATTATGGAGTATCATCTGCATGTGGTTCTTCTAATGTTATGGAACATCTAGGTATAAAATTCTCTAACGAACAAGATTTTTTAAAAACCTGTATCGACAAAGCAGGCATATGTGTATTACACGCTCCATTATTTCATCCTGCAATGAAAAATGTAGCACCAATTCGTAGAGAGCTTGGTGTAAAAACCTTTTTCAATATGCTTGGACCAATGGTAAATCCGGCATTTCCAAAAAACCAAATGGTAGGTGTATTTAACCTTGAGTTATTGAGACTTTACGGTTATTTATATCAGAATACAGATAAAAACTATGCCATTGTGCATGCGTTAGATGGTTACGATGAAATATCTCTAACAGGAAATACTAAGATTATTTCTAGAGCTTCAGAAACCATGTTATCACCAAAAGATTTAGGTGTAGAAATGATTTCACAAAGTGAAATATTTGGTGGTGATTCGGTAACAAGTTCAGCTAAAATATTCTTAGATGTAATATCAGGAAAAGGAACAGACGCCCAAAACAATGTTGTGTGTGCAAATGCTGGTTTGGCAATTGCTACTGTCAAAGGTATTTCACATAAAGAGGGATTTGAATTGGCTAAAGAATCTTTAATGAGCGGAAAAGCTAAAGAAAGTTTGAATAAATTAATTGAATTGAGTCAAAATTAGTTTGCAGTCTACAGTCGCCGTGAACAGTACAACATATTTACTGAACACTGAATACTGAATACTGAATACTGAATACTGAATACTATAATATGAACATATTAGACAAAATAGTTATAGATAAACGCAAAGAAGTAGATTTAAAAAAATCACTCATTCCTATATCTCAGTTAGAACAATCTGTTTTATTCGGAAAAGAAACAATATCATTAGCTAATAGACTAAGAACAAGTAAATCTGGAATAATTGCCGAACACAAAAGACGTTCACCATCAAAATCTACTATTAATCATAGTTTAAATGTTCAAGATGTTGCAAGTGGTTATGAAGCCGCTGGAGTTTGCGGAATGTCGGTTCTTACAGATGGAAAATATTTTGGTGGCAGTCTAGACGATTTATTAATTGCTAGGTCTAGTTGTGACATACCATTATTAAGAAAAGAGTTCATTATAGACGAGTACCAATTAATAGAAGCAAAAGCTCATGGCGCAGATGTCATTTTACTAATTGCAGCTATTTTAACAAGAGAAGAAATAAAACAGTTTTCGGAATTCGCACAAAGCCTTCATCTAAACGTACTTTCAGAAGTTCATAACGAAGAAGAATTACATAAGTCAATTATGCCAAGTTTAGATATGCTAGGCGTGAATAACAGAAATCTTAAAACCTTTGAGGTAAGTACTCAAACCAGTAAAGATTTAAGCACTCAAATACCAGATGAATTTGTAAAAGTATCCGAAAGCGGTATCAGCTCGGTTGAAACAATAAAGGATTTAAAGGAATACGGTTATCAAGGTTTTTTAATTGGTGAAAACTTTATGAAAACTGATAATCCTGGTGCATATGCCTTAGATTTTATTAAAAACATAGAATCATGAAACTTAAGGTCTGTGGAATGAAATATAATATTGCCGAAGTTGCATCATTGCAACCAGACTATCTTGGATTTATATTTCACGAACCATCATCGAGAAACTTTGAAGGCACAATTCCTGAGTTGCCAAAATCAATTAAAAAAGTTGGTGTATTTGTCAATCAGTCTTTAGAATTTGTTTTAGAAAAAATTAATGAGTATCAACTGGCTTGTGTACAATTACATGGTGATGAATCACCTGAGTATTGCGACGCTTTAAAAATGCGTCATGCTGAACTCGTTTCAGCATCTCATATAGATAACCAACGTCATTACGAGAAGCAAGGCGACGAAGTAATCTCATCTAAAGAAAAAGATTGCCACGACTTTTATAAAAAGTCTCGCAATGACAAGTTGACCGAAATCATCAAGGTGTTTTCTATAAAGGATAAATTCAATTTTGATGCACTTAAACCGTATGAAAATGTGGTGGACTATTTTCTTTTCGACACCAAAGGAAAACTACCTGGTGGAAATGGCTATACCTTTAATTGGGATGTTTTAAAAGATTACCCTTCAACAAAACCTTATTTTTTAAGTGGTGGAATCGGACTTAATGAGTTAAAAAATATTAAAGAATTTAAAAAAACTTCTGCTTCAAAATTCTGTTATGCAATTGATGTAAATAGCAAATTTGAAACTGAACCAGGACTAAAAAAAATTGATGAACTAGAAAAATTTAAAGATGAGTTATAATATTAATGAAAAAGGATACTATGGCGAGTTTGGTGGAGCGTTTATCCCTGAAATGCTTTATCCAAATGTTGAAGAATTAAGACAAAATTACCTCAAAGTAATGGCTGAACCTTCATTCAAAGAAGAATTTGATCAATTACTTAAAGATTATGTTGGTCGTCCATCACCACTGTACTTTGCAAAACGACTTTCAGAAAAATATAACACTAAAGTCTATCTAAAAAGAGAAGATTTAAACCATACTGGCGCACACAAAGTAAATAACACTATTGGTCAAATTTTAATGGCTAAACGTCTTGGCAAAACAAGAATTATTGCCGAAACCGGAGCAGGTCAGCATGGTGTTGCTACAGCTACAGTTTGTGCACTAATGGGACTTGAGTGTATTGTCTATATGGGCGAAATTGACATTGCAAGACAAGCACCAAATGTTGCCAGAATGAAAATGTTGGGAGCCGAAGTTAGACCAGCTTTGTCTGGAAGTCGCACATTAAAAGATGCTACTAACGAAGCCATTAGAGATTGGATTAATAATCCTGTGAATACGCACTATATTATTGGTTCTGCTATCGGACCTCATCCATATCCTGATATGGTAACACGTTTTCAATCGGTTATTTCTGAAGAAATAAAATGGCAATTAAAAGAAAAAGAAGGTCGAGAAAACCCTGATTATGTT
>CAZFEV010000018.1:0-50638 GCA_964517835.1 uncultured Flavobacteriaceae bacterium
CATCATTATCATCATCACATTCCACCAATGGCTCCATATCTGTTGGCACCTCTGGCGCTGGTACTACTATAAGCTCTAATGTGTTTTGTGTTAAACTAAAACAGCCTGTATTGGTATTGGTAGAACGTACGTAAATCACCTGAGTATTGGCTTCTATATTCGTGTATAAGCCGGTAATAGCATTCTCTCCTTGCTCTGCTTCTTCCTCTGTCTCATGATAGGTAATCACGACATCTAACTCCCCATTGATAATATCTTGGGTACGCTCTTCTAAATCAAACACCGCAAAACCATCATTGTCATCATCACAGACCTCAATCGGGTCTGGATTTGGCTCTGGTGATGGGATTGGATTCACTCTCAAGGTTAACGTAATAGTACTGTAGCAGCCTGTAAGGTCATTCTCTCCTCTTACAAACACGGTTTGTGGGTTGCTAGTGTTTGTATATAAACTTACTATTGGGTTTGATGCAGCATCTGCATCCATCTGAGTCTCATAATACGTTAATGTAATTCCATTCTGGCCTGCTAAAATCTCTGAGTTAGCCTCTTCTAAGGTAAAACCTTCTTGCTCATCTCCTGGATTATCCACATCACATAACTCTAACGGACTTGGTTGCGTCAATACTGGTAGTGGGTTAACAATCAATTCTAGCTCAACAACCTTATAACAGCCTTCTACTGTATTACTATCTTCTACACGGATCCATATCGTTTGGTTAAAATCGTCTGTATTGAAGTAAGCTGCTGGGTTAGCTATCGCATTGGCTGGTAACTCTGCATCTTCTGGGGTGACATAATACGTTACTGTATATTGTAACGGGTCTAAACCGTTCAATACTTCTGCTGCTTTGGTTGTTAAATCAAACATCGCAAATCCATCCGCTGAGATATCATCACAAACTTCTAATGGTGTTGGCGTTTCAATCTGTGGGCTTGGCTCTACAATTAATTGTAGTTCTACTATCGTCGCACAGTCCGTCGCTATGGTAGAACTCTCTACTCTTGCATAAAGCGTTTGGGTGTTCACTACAATATTACTGTATAATACACTCGTATCTATAGCATCTACATTATTATCTGCATTGACAAAGGTCTCATGGTAAGTCACACTTAAATCTGCAATGCCTCCTGTGATCTCAGCATCTCTTGCGGTTAAGTCAAAAATCCCAAATCCATCATTGTCTGGATCACAAAAACGTAGCGGCTCTGGATCAAAAGCTACAGGTGCTTGCTCTACAGATAACTCTAAAGTTGTCACATCAAAACAGCCCGTATTAATGTCTTCTACTCTGACATGTACTGTTTGTGGGTTACTCACATTAGTATATGGAATCGCTAGTGGAGTAGTCCCTGCTATGGCTTCTGCTGCATCAAAATAATAACTCACCGCATAACTCGGGTTATTGCCACTGATCTCTATATTCTTAATGCTTAAATCTATCTCCGTTAATCCGTCTGGTGTACCATCGTCACAGACTTCTAATGGTGTTGGTACTACTAAGGCTGGTAATGGATTTACTGTAAAGGTCACATCTGTCGAACTTGGACAAGTGCCCGTAGTGGTATGGGTAACCGTATACGTCGCTCCTGGTTGGCCACCAGTAATCGTTCCTGTACCTGCATCTATAACTGCACCATCCATAGGATCAGGATTAAAACTGAATATTCCTCCAGGCGTAACTACCATATCTACAATGCCTCCTTCACATGTCGGTGTAACACTGAATGTGGAGTCGTCGACCGGTAATGTTGTAAAAGACAACTCTAATGACGCAGAACATGTACCAGATGTTGTATAACTCATTGTGTAAGTCGTATTTGGATCTGCACCTGTCAACTCACCAGTTACAAGATCCACAGCACCTGCACCACCTGAAACAAGAACAAATTCGCCTCCAGGTGTAGCAATATTACTTACAATAGCACCTGTACAATCAGGTGTAACTTGAAAACTCGGATCATCAGTTAATGTCACCGTTACATCTTGTAATGAACTTTGTGGACAATCACCATTAGTCGTATACTCTACTGTATAGGTTGCACCCGAAGAACCATTAGTTATGGTTCCTGTATTAACATCAATAACAGCACCATCCATAGGATCTGGATTAAAAGTAAATGCTCCACCTAAATCCCCATTGATATTAGCAGTCGCACCATCACATGTTGGTGTTAACTGAAAACTCGGATCATCTAGTGTTAATACCGTTAGATCCTGGATAACAGAATCTGGACAAACCCCAGAAGTTGTGTAATCAATACTATAAGTAGCGCCTGGTGTAGCACCTGTAACAGTACCAGTAGAAGGATCAATCACAGCAGTATCAACAGGTGCAGGATTAAAACTAAATGTTCCACCAGTTGTTCCAGTAATATTTATTGTTCCACCATCACAAGTTGGAGTGATATCAAACGTTGCTACGTCTTGTGTAAGTACTGTAAATGTCTGCACTAAAACATCAGGACAAACACCATTAGTCGTATATTGAATATCATATGGTAAACCTGAAACCGCACCAGTTACTAAACCAGTTACAGGATCAATTGTAACCCCAGGTCCAGGGAAAGCGGTAAACTCAAATGTTCCGCCGGTAGTACCTGTAATATTTACAGTTGCACCATCGCAAGTTGGTGTAATATCAAACGTAGGAATATCTCGATCTAAAACGACTAGATTAAACTCAGGGGTTGCTGATGCATTGAAACAACTAGAATCACCAACACTTTCAATTCTTACAAAAATAGGCTGAGGATTACTAATATTTGTATATAATAATGGTAATATTCCATCACCGGTACTAGCATCTGCAGCACTTAAATGATAAGTGACATTAAATGCTGTTGGTGATTGAGTCCCTAGAATCCCAGCTGTCTGGGCGCTTAGATCAAACTCTTCAAAACCATCATTAGATGGATCATCACACAATTCTAAATCAAAAACTGTATTAATATTTGGTTGACTAGAAACATTAAGCGTGAATGGTAAAACCTCGTAACATCCAGAATCTAAATATTCTACTCTGATATATATAACTTCACCATCGGTTCCTGAATAACTATTTAGACCACCTAATGCACCAGTATCAGCATCTGCATCGGCTTGGGTATTGTGATAAGTCACAACCAAATCACTTTGATTTGTCGCGGAAGCGGTTACCACGGCTGTATTTGATCCTAAATCAAAAATATATGGTGGTGCACCTGTGTCACAAACAAATAAATCATTAGGCAATTCGGTAACAATCTCAGGTAAAACATCAATACATACTTCTTCTATATACTCACAACCAAAATCATCGATAGCTCTATAGGTATAACAATACTGACCCGCATCTGGTGGAGTCACCGTAATTACATTACCAGTTGTATCAGTAATTGTAGGGTCTGCATCCCAGGTTTCAGAAGTAATTGTAGGTGTAAACGATAATTCTGGAGGTTGAATTGTTGGATCAAAGTTTAAAAACCATTCAAAAATATAACCGTTATCGATAGATAAATTATCAACAATTCTTATACACCAATCACCATTTAAAGGACTACCTACTAAACCATTAAAACTTTCAAAAGGTAAATAAGTTCCTGGAACCCATGAATTATTAGGAGGATTAGTACCGTTTGTTTCTGTTGGTGCATTAGCTAATAGTATTGAAGCCGACATGGAAAAACAATATTGTTCGCCAGTTCCTGGATCATTTGATCCGTCATCATTAGCACCTCCAAAATAAGTACCACCACCAGCTTGATCAAATAACCTAACCTCTTGTCCACTAGGGCTTTGAATAAAAATATCTAAATCTCCAGAAAATGAGTGCTCCATATTAACACAAACCTCTATTAACTGATTCGGATCTGTTAAGGTTTGAGCTGAGTCAAAACAGTCTACGGTAATACAAGTCTCATATTGTGCACCAGAACCATCTGGAAGAAAAGTTGTACCACTTACGGGGGGTGTACAATCGTTAATAAAAGGTGTAGCATTAACAACACCTTCAATTGTTGTACTATCACCATAACATAATGTTGTTTCTGCAGCTTGAGTTCCTGTAAAATCTGGAGGTGTCCCTACTTGAACAACTTGATTAATTAGGTTTGTATTTGCACAACCATCAGGATCAATACTAAAATTAGCATCTCTAATATTTAAATTTACAATATAAACACCCGGTGTATCATAGGAAAAAGTAGCTGTCTGTCCGTCTACGGTAGTTCCATTTCCTAAATCCCATTCATATGTGGCACCTGTACCATCAAATTCAAAAATACCGCTACCTGTTAGTGTTATATCTTCATTTGGACAAACTCTTATATAGCCTTCTGCTGTTGGCATTGGATCAAACGTATCAATTTGAGAGTTAATCACCTGACATGGGGTTAGACATGACACTGTCGCTTCCCATCCAGATCCAGCACCTGAGGCATCAGATGAAAATTCAATAGTTAAACAACCACTTGCATTCTCTTCTGTAGCTTGCACAAAACCAGGCCCAGCTGGACCAGAAAATTGACCAAAAGCGTCGGCTGCAGTTGAATCTCCATTATATATAGTCATAATGTCAACATTCAGTTGCGTAACAAATGATGTAAAATCTAATTGGACCTTCTGACCTGCTTCTTCAGGGCAAATGGTGATTACAAAATTTTCATCATTTCCATAGTTACCAAATTCGCCTCCTGAATCATAAAAGACACCACCACATGCATTAACTGTAGTGTTATCCATAATAATTTCTTGAGCAAAAAGAACTGAAGAAAATACTAAGGCTACGGTAGTAAATAAATACTTCATATTTAGGGTAGTTTTTTTATTCATGTTGAGATTTTATTATGATATAATAATCTGTATTATCCACTTTTACCATGGATGCTTCTGTAGTATAAAATTGAAAATTATATTTCAATGGATTAAAATTTTCAGGATCTACAACCTCATCTCTTTTTAATGTCGGGACATATTTATTAAACAGCGATACTTCAGAAAGTAAAGGACATTCCTTCATCTCGTTAGTATCGGTAATTTTTTTAAAGACAACTCTGTTTCTTAAAATATGTTTTATTGATTTCAATCTGTTTTCATTACTAAAAACATATTTGTTTGCAAATTCCCCATAAACTTCAATAATCTGCGCTCTCTCCTCAGCAGTGAGCGGAAGGTTAACATTATCATCGTACTTTGCCAAGGGAATGGGTTGTTTTTTTATTTTCTGTTGCCCAAAAACAACAATAGGCATCATTATTACAACAAGAATAGTTAGTAATTTCTTCATGGCTTAACCGTAATTTTATAAGTTCGGAAAATTAAGAAAATTTTATAATAACCGCTGTTAATTTATCAATGATATTGGTTTTTCAACGGTTTTACTTATATAACAGTCAGGATATCAAAACTCCTACCCTACACATACTGTTTTTATTACTTATCTTTGCAATTCTATTTTTATATGAACACATAAAATGTAAAGAAATGAAAAGCAATGGCAGTTTAAATGATATTGATTTTATAGGCGATAATCATATTGGTACTTCTAGCGATACACCTGTGCGAGAAGATGCTTTTGATTTATCTGACAAAGAAAAGATTGATATTATTATTGATGATATGAAGCATATAATGGAAACATTAGGTCTAGACTTAACGGATGACAGCCTCAGTGGTACGCCAAAAAGAATAGCAAAAATGTTTGTCAATGAAATCTTTAGTGGTTTAGACCCTGAAAAGAAACCTAATGCCTCGAGTTTTGAAAATAAGTATAAATATGGTGAAATGCTTGTTGAAAAAAACATCACTGTGTATTCTACCTGCGAACATCATTTTCTACCTATTGTTGGTAGAGCACATGTCGCTTATATTTCTAATGGAACGGTTGTAGGTCTTTCTAAAATGAATCGTATTGTCGATTACTATGCAAGACGCCCACAGGTTCAAGAGAGACTTACTATACAAATTGTACGAGAACTTCAAGCAGCTTTAGGCACTGAAGATGTAGCATGCATAATCGACGCGAAGCATCTATGTGTGAATTCAAGAGGAATTAAAGATATAGAAAGTAGTACGGTGACTTCAGAATTTGGAGGAAAATTCAAAGAAGATAAAACGCGTCGTGAATTACTTGACTATATAAAATTAGACACAAAATTCAGTTAATTTTACATCTTTTATATATAGTTTTGTTTTTACGTTGAAACTAACAAATCAAATCTGAAAATGCCTTTATATAAAGACCAAACTATTAAAATATACAACTCCTTAACAGGTGAAAAGGAGACATTTAAACCAATAATTGAAGGCAATGTTGGTATGTATGTTTGTGGTCCTACTGTGTATAGCAACGTACATTTAGGTAATGTAAGAACCTTTATGTCGTTTGATGTGGTATTTAGGTATCTAAAGCATTTAGGTTTCAAGGTAAGATATGTGCGGAATATCACTGATGCCGGACACTTAGAAAACGATGCTGATGTAGGTGAAGATAAAATTTCTAAAAAGGCAAGATTAGAACAGATAGAGCCAATGGAGGTCGTGCAACGCTACACATTAGATTTTCATGAAGTGCTGAGCACTTTAAACTTTCTTCCACCGAGTATTGAACCTACAGCTACAGGTCATATCATTGAGCAGATTGAACTTATTAAAACCATTATTGAAAATGGTTTTGCCTATGAAGTAAATGGTTCAGTTTATTTTGATGTACATAAATTTAATGAAGTAAAAGAGTATGGTAAATTAAGTAAGCGTAAGCTTGAAGACTTAATTCATAACACTAGAGCACTAGACGGGCAATCTGATAAGAGAAATCCGCAAGATTTTGCTCTTTGGAAGCGCGCTGAACCTCAACACATTATGCGCTGGCCGTCACCTTGGGGAGATGGTTTCCCTGGTTGGCACTTAGAATGTACGGCTATGAGCACCAAATATCTTGGTGATAAATTTGATATACATGGTGGTGGTATGGATTTAAAATTTCCACATCATGAATGTGAAATTGCCCAGTGTGAAGCAGTAACAGGAGAATCACCTGTAAATTATTGGATGCATGCCAATATGTTGCAGCTTAATGGTCAACGCATGTCTAAAAGTACAGGAAACACTGTAAATCCTCATGAATTGCTTTCAGGTGATAACAAATTTTTTAGTAAAGCGTATTCACCAAGTGTCATCCGTTTCTTTAATGCACAATCTTCCTACAGAAGCATTTTAGATTTAACTGACGATGGTTTAAAAGCGAGCGAAAAAGGATACAACAGACTTATGGAAGCCATTAACACCATGGATTCTTTGAGTGCTGGTGACAGTTCTACATTTAATGTTTCAGAATGGAGACAAAAATGTTATGAAGCCATGAATGATGACTTTAACTCACCTATTTTAATAGCTCATCTGTTTGAAGGCGCTAAGTTGATTAATCAAATTAAAGACGGGAAAGCTTCTCTCCTTTCTGACGATTTAGAATTATTAAAATCTACCATTAACGATTTTAGCTTTGATGTCCTAGGCTTGGTTAATGAAGCGAAAGAAGATTCTAGTGCAGACAAACTATCTGGTGCTGTTGAAATTTTAATCAAAATGAGAAACGAGGCGCGTCAAAATAAAGATTTCGCCTTATCAGATAAGATAAGAGATGAACTGGCTGAAGCTGGTATTCAATTAAAAGATAGTAGAGAAGGTACAACCTTTACAACAAATTAGTAAGTCTATGTTATTCCTGCGAAAGCAGAAATGACGATACATTGAAAAAAATACTCACATATCCGTTTTTGTTACTAATAAAGTTTTATCAAACTTTTATTTCTCCTTTTACACCAGCAACTTGTAGATACCAACCTACATGTTCTCATTATGCAAAAGAAGCATTAGAAGTACATGGCATCTTAAAAGGAGGAAGATTAGCGATTAAGAGGATTTTTAGCTGTCATCCCTGGGGCGGCAAAGGTTATGATCCTGTACCACCAAAAGAAGATTAATATTACGTTAACTTCATTTTCAATGCCATCCAAAATAGTATATTTACGACTTAATTGATTTTGACATGTTTTTACTAGAAATAGACTGGAATCCTATTAAATATATTGATTTAGGTTTTTTCAAGCTTCACTTTTATAGCCTAATGTGGATCGTTGCCTTTGTAATTGGTTTTCAAATTATGAAACCTGTTTTTAAAAAAGAAGGAGAAAAAAACGATGCCTTAGATGCTTTGTTTATTTATTCAGTTTTAGGAATTATGATAGGTGCTAGATTAGGACATGTGATCTTTTACCAACCAGAACTTTTTAAAGATGATTTCTTTAGTGTGTTTTTACCATTTAGTTTTAAAGATGGTTTTAGGTTTACGGGATTTGCTGGTCTTGCAAGTCATGGAGCGGCGATTGGTATGATTATCTCCATGTATTTGTACAGAAAAAAACACCTAGCACATCGATCTTGGATTTGGATATTAGACAGAATCGTAATACCGGTTGCAATGGGAGCCGTATTTGTAAGAATTGGAAATTTCATCAACTCTGAAATTATTGGTAAGGCTACCGATTCTATTTTTGGAGTAAGATTTATTCAAGAACACTATAACGAATATGAAGTTTCAAAAATAACAGGCATCAAAAACACTCAAGACGCTTATAAAGCCTTAGAAAACAATCCGAAATATTCAGAATACATAGAGGCTATTCCTTATTTACATCCTACCCAATTGTATGAGGCATTCTGCTATATTTTTGTGTTCCTTATATTACTATATTTTTATTGGAAAACTAAAAAGGCTGAGCAAAGAGGATTTCTATTTGGACTGTTCTTAGTTCTACTTTGGACCGTTAGATTCTTTGTTGAATTCGTAAAAGAAGCTCAAGTTGAAGGCAGAGATGACTATGTTTGGTTTATGAATACAGGTCAAGTTCTTAGTGTACCATTTATACTTATAGGACTATATTTTATGTTTGTTTTTAAACCAAAATCAAACTCATGAAAGCATTATTTAGGTTTCTAATTATTATGATGGGACTAGTTGTTATCTTCAGCTGTAAAGATGAAACGCCAACTAACACCAATACAGATAAAGTTGTACCTAAATTCAATAAAGAAGGTATTCTAAGCTTAAGAACTGCTGCTTCAGATTCTATTATCAAGATATTAGATATAGAAATAGCAGATAATGAATACGAGACCCAAACTGGTTTAATGTATAGAACAAGTCTAGCCACCAACCAAGGTATGCTATTTGTTTTCCCAGACGAACAAATGCGTAACTTTTACATGAAAAACACAAAACTTCCACTTGATATTATCTACATCAATGCTGCTAAAGAAATTGTAAGTATTCAAAAAGATGCCAAACCATTTGATGAAACTTCCCTACCATCAGAAGCACCTGCAAAATATGTTTTAGAAGTTTATGCAGGTTTAACTGAAGAATGGCAGCTAAAAAAAGGTGATAAAATAGTTTATGATGTTTTGTAATGACTTTACCTGTTACGCATTATGTAAAGACTAAATTAGGGCATGAGATTGGTATTAAAATTTTCAATCCATTAACACCTATTGGTAAAAGCATCATAATTTCTTCTGCTACTGGAGTTCTTCAAAGATATTATTCAAAATTCGCTAGTCATTTTTCAAGTTTAGGTTATACCGTTTATACCTTTGATTACTATGGCATCGGTGATTCCAAAAGGAAGCCTTTAAAGGAAATCGATACAGACCTTAAATCTTGGGGCGAAAATGACCAAGCAGCAGTTGTTGACTATGCAAAAACAAATCAACCTAACGATAAAATTATTGTAGTTACGCATAGCATTGGTGGTCAAATTCTGAGTTTTAACAAAAGCCTCGATAAAGTTGACGCTATTGTGACTGTAGCTTCTCAAAGCGGCTATTGGAAGCATTGGAAAGGATTTGAACGTTTTAAACTATATGTTTTCTGGAATGCTTTAATTCCGGTTTTTACGCCAATATTTGGATATTTTCCTGCTAAGACATTAGGTCTTTTTGAAAGCTTACCAAAAAATATGGTGAAACAATGGAGTGCTTGGGGCAAAAAACAAGATTACATCCTAAGTGAATTTAAACTTGAAAATACCATGTTTCCTGTTTATGACAAACCAATGTTAATTCTTAGTGTGCCTAAAGATGAGTATGCATCTAAATCTGCAGTGGATTGGCTAGCACAACAATTTATTAATGCCAATATAGATCGTCGTCATCTCGTCCCCGATGAATTAGGTATTCCAAATATTGGACATTTTGGCTTTTTTAGAGAAGCATTTAAACCTTCACTTTGGAAAATGACTGAAGATTGGATAGAAAAACATACCTAAAAACTGAAGCATAAAAAAAGAGCATATCCCAAATATGCTCTTTTTTAATTTGTCTAATAATCCCATACTAATTTTTATACCGCTTATAAGAAGTATTTTATAGACAATGTAAAATTACATAACTTCTATCTACTTGAAGTTATCATATGTCAACAAAATCCATTTCGCTCATTTTTAAGGTGTTATATTAACATACATCAATAAAATTTATTCATTTCTAATACTTGCATTAATAAAAAAAGCCTTTCTGTTTCAGAAAGGCCTTTATATTTAATCTGTTAGAACTGCTTAAGCTTCTTCCTCTTCTTCTTTCACTTTTTTCTTAAGTGATTCTGCAGCATCACCTTTTTTAGCTGTATCATACATTAAAGGTGTTGCAATAAACATAGATGAATATGTACCTACTATTACACCAACAATTAATGCAAATAATAGACCTCTTAAAGACTCTGCACCAAAAGCAAACATTGCTAATAACACCACTAATGTAGTTACAGAAGTATTTAATGTTCTACTTAAAGTACTGTTAAGCGATGTATTAATAGTTTTTCCAAATTCCCAAGATGTATGCTCATTTAAGAACTCTCTAATTCTATCAAATACTACCACGGTATCATTTAAGGAGTAACCAATTACAGTTAAGATTGCAGCAATAAATGCCTGATCTATCTCCATACTAAATGGCATAAACTTCCATGCGATTGAGAAGATCCCTAATACGATTAATACATCATGGAATACTGCTGCAACTGCACCAAGTGAGAATTGCCATCTTTTAAATCTAAATAAGATATAAAGGAATACTACTACTAAAGATCCTAATACTGCCCAGAAAGATGACTTTTTAATATCGTCAGCAATAGTTGGACTTACTTTACTTGATAACATTTTACCAATCTTAGCATCACCAGAACCATCTTGGAACTCAGTATATGTCATTCCACTTGGTAAATAAGGTTTTAATGCTTCAAAAAGTTTAGACTCTACTTCTTGATCAGCCTCAACTGAGTTATCATTTACTTTATACTTCGTAGAAATCTTTAATTGATTATCCGCTCCAATCGTTTTTACTTCCGCACTTCCAAATACTGACTTATCGTTTAAAATACTTGTTATTTCTTCAGTACTTACTGCTTGCTCAAAACGCACTTGGTATGTTCTACCTCCAACAAAATCGATACCTTGATCTAATCCTGTCGTAAATAAAGATCCCAAACTCGCTAGGATTAATGCTCCCGAAATTACATACGCAATCTTACGTTTCTTTAAGAAGTTGATGTTTACATTCTTAAACAAACCTTTAGTCATTGCTGTAGAGAAATCTAATTTCCCACCTTTATTTACATACCAATCAATTAACAAACGTGTAATAAATATTGCTGTAAATAATGATGTTAAAATACCAATGATTAGAGTTGTAGCAAAACCTTTAATTGGACCTGTACCAAACACAAAAAGGATTAATGCCGTAAGACCAGTTGTAATATTCGCATCTAAAATTGAAGATAAGGCATTAGAGAAACCATCTTTAATAGATTCTTTTTGCGACTTACCTTTTGCAATTTCTTCGCGTATACGCTCAAAAATAAGAACATTAGCATCAACCGAAATACCGATTGTTAATACAATACCTGCAATACCTGGTAATGTTAATACTGCACCTAAACTTGCAAGCACACCGAAAATTAATAAGATATTTAATAATAAAGCGATATCTGCAGCAACACCAGCTTTACCATAGTAGAATATCATCCATAATAATACAAATGCTAATGCAATAAGGAATGATTTCATACCACTATCAATAGCTTCTTGACCTAAAGATGGACCAACCTCATCAGCTTGAATAATCTCAGCAGATGCAGGTAATTTACCAGCTCTAAGTACGTTTGCTAAATCCACAGCTTCAGTCAATGAAAACGCACCTGAAATTCTAGAATTTCCACCAGAAATACCTCCTGCTTGACTTACACCTGGTGCAGAATACACAACATCATCAAGAACGATGGCAATATTGCCATTTTCTTGATTTGCCTTTTTAGTCATTTCTTCCCAGATTTTCGCACCTTTAGCATTCATTTGCATACTAACAGCCGGTCTACTGATTTCATCATAATCTTGTCTAGCATCAGTAATAACAGAACCGCTTAACTGAGGCACACCATCTCTGTTTCCTTTAATTGCATATAGCTCTGCAAACTCAGAATCTTTAACCTGAACTCCCCATACAAACTTAGCATAGCGCATTTCAGGAGCCATTGTTGCTCTATTTGAAGGTGCATTTAAAGCTTCTAAAACCTTCTTTTTATCTTTTGCTAAAAATATTCCTATTACCGGACCATTACCAGGACCTTGAATACCTAATGGGTTTGCATCAGCAACATTTGTAGAATCACTTTCAATCTGACCAGTTAAATCATCAATAACGCTCGCTGCATCATCTTGCTCTTCAGTATCCGCCACTGTTTCTTCAGTTTGCTCAACGTCTTCATCAGCTTTAGCAGCCTCTACCATTGTTTGGTTTACCTGAATGATATAAGGAAATAACTCTTCAACTTTATAAGTTTCCCAGAATTGTAATTGTGCTGTTTTAGTGATGATATCAACTACACGCTTTTTATCCTTTGCACCTGGTAGTTCAATTAAAATACGACCAGAATTCCCTAAACGTTGTATGTTTGGTGATGATACACCAAAACCATCGATACGATTTCTTAATACTTCAAATGCCGAAACTATTGACTCGTCAATCTTTTTCTCTAAGACTACCTTTACCTCATCATCAGTCATATCAAACTTTACATCGTCACTCAAGTCACGATTAGCAAAGATATCTGGCGATGCTAACTTTGTATCACCTTTAATCGCGTCAAACGCTCTAAAGAATGATTGTAAATATGATTCTTGCGCATCCTTTTGTAATTCTTCAGCATCATCTAATGCTTTGTTAAAAACTGGATCTTTTGAATTATTAGCTAGACCTTTTAATATATCTTTTACAGATACTTGAATGATGGCATTAATACCACCTTTAAGATCTAGACCTAATTTCATGGCATTCTCCTCTACCTCAGAATACGTATATTGAGAAAACCCTAAATTATATACCTCAATTGGCTCTAACTTATCGTCAACTTCTATTTTATCAGTTTTTAATGAATCGATATAATCTATCTCAAACTGAGTTCTTAAATCTTGATAATCTGCTACAGATTCATCATACTTAGCTACAGCTGCTTGCTTAGCCTCATCGTCTATTTGGTTGGCCTTAAAAGTAAAGGACAATTGGTAAATACTTACCAAACCAAATAATAACGCAAACAGTTTTACTATTCCTTTGTTTTGCATTGTTATAGTTATTTAATGTCTAAAAATTTAACGCGCAAATATATGTTTTACGCCTATATCAGACAATTGATTTATTTATTAAAATTAATTTGTGTTTTGCTTTTTTTGATTGAATGAAAAGCTAATTCGAAGTTTCTTGAATTATTTTAGATATAATTCAATTAAGATAAGGGTCCAGCACGTATTTCTGGAATTTTATAGGATAAATTATCACTTACAATCGAAGGATTATAGTTAGCTTTTAGAGCTACAATTTCAATTAAATTTGAAAGTTGAAGGCTTATTGTTACCCCAAAGGTTTTTACTTTAGGTTTGTTAAATCTATCACTCTTTTGATTTAACTCTACAACCTGTACACCATCAAAATCCCAATCTGTGTTGATGTCTTTTTGGATTTCAGAAATATTCAGTTTGTACTTTTTAAGTGTCTCAATTGGAAGTCCATCTGGTACTTCATCATTCTGATCTAAACACACCTTAAAGCCTTCTTCATTTAAAAGCTGATTCTGAATATATTGAACATCTGAATTACTAAAGTAAACGATTTTCAACTTGCCTTCACTTGGCTGTTGAACTTGAATGTTTGTAACACCTACATTTTCTAATCTCGATTGTATGACCTCAATCGCTCTTTTGGTGTCTTGCTTTGATAAGTCTAATTCTGAAAACTCAAGAAGAATTTGCTGATTTGGTACAACTCTATTTTCTAACTGTCTTCCGAAGAAAATCAATAAGACAAGTAAAATACCAAAATGCAATTTTGTTTTCATCGGGCAAATATAGAAAAAATAAAGACTGTAAGCATTAATTTACCTGTAACATCAATTATATACTATAATTCTTTGTAATCTTCAGGTGGTGTCATATCAAACTTATCATCAGAAACTTGGACAACTTCTAAATCTATCACCTCAGTAATTCTTTTTAATTCATTTCCAAATTGATTCATCTCCATTACCATATACATTGGAAAACCATCAATCTTCTTGTACAATTCTAATTGTTCTCCAGAAAAAACGGGTTCAATTTCTGGTGTCACAAACATTTCCATTCTAATCTTGTTACTGTCTTGGTCAATGGTGACTATATACTGTTGACATTCGTAACCTAAAACGACTTTGGTTTCAGAACCTACTTCTACAGAAATATTTTTTAAAAGTTCATTAAGTCTATCATTATCAAACTCATTTTTTGTAAATAATTTACCTGACGGACCATTAATAAATGAAATAGACTTCATAGTATTAGCATCAACGATGCCAATAATATTGCCTACAATTGGACTCGTTATCTCCACTCTAGATTTTCCATTTTTAAAATAAGTCTTTATTGGCGTATTGTCATACTTATCAAACTGCTCTTGAACTTCTGGAATGCTACTGTAAATGGTTTGCTTCGAAGTGATAATACCTTCATTTATGCGTGTTGGTTTATCATCACAAGAGATTATAAATAAAATAAGAATAGCTACTAATTTAGTTTGTAAGGTTTTCATTATTTATTGGGTATTTCTTTTTTCTAAAAATACATACAATACGACTGAACCGTATAATTTTTGGGAATAAAAAAAGCCATTTCTAAAAATAGAAACAGCTTTTAATTACCTTTTCAAATCTAAAAGATTATCCTTTCAAGTTTTTATAACCTTCTGGTGGCGTCATATCTAACTTATCATCAGAAACAGCTTCTGCTTCAATTTTAGTAACTTCGGTAGTAACGGTCATATCCATACCCATTTGGTTCACCTTCATCTCCATATATAATGGAAATCCTTTAACCTTATCTCCCATTGTCGCTGTGTCTTTTGAAGCAATATCTATTTTCTCAGTGGTATACATAATTACGTCCATTTTGATGCCATCTTTAGAAACTGAAGCTTTATATTGTTTACATTCATAACCCAATACATTTTTTGTCTCAGTTCCTTCAATTACTTCAACATTTTTTAAATCTTCTTCTGAAAGTTCAATACTTTCTAATGTATATACTTTTCCGAGCCCAGGGTTATCCATTAACATCAACATCTTTTTTTCTTCGTTGTCAATAATTGTAACAACTTCGCCTGTCATTGGACTACTCACTTCAGATCTTGACATAGCACCTTTAAAATAAGTAACCGATTGCATATCTCCCATCATATCTAATTGAGCTTGCACTTGCTCATTATCTGTAGACATTGACTGTTTCGATGTAATTTTTCCTTCTGTAATTTTTTCTTGAGCAACTGAAATTAGACTAAACGTCATTGCCGCAAGTATAAGTATCTTTTTCATTTTTAAGTTTTTAGTTTGTTCTTTTATTAGTTTACAATTATACGAATATGTTTGTAATACAATACTAAAAAACCCACCAATTAAAGGAATTGATGGGTTTTATATTTTAGGCTTATACTTTTCTTATAATTCTAATAAACCATTAGTCTTTTTAACGCCTTCAGCACTTTCTGCTAAGTGTGCTTTTTCTGCATCGCTTAATGGTACATCTACAATCTTCTCAATACCATTTTTACCAAGGATTACTGGCACACCAATACAAAGATCACTTAATCCGTATTCACCATCTAATAATGCAGAGCATGGATACATTTTCTTTTGGTCGCATGCAATAGCTTGAACTAAACCAGATACTGCTGCTCCTGGTGCATACCAAGCAGAAGTTCCTAATAATTTAGTTAATGTAGCACCACCAACTTTAGTATCTTCTTTTACTTGATTTAGACGCTCTTCTGAAATAAACTCAGAAACATTAATACTGTTTCTTGTTGCATGAGATGTTAATGGCACCATACCTTTATCGCTATGACCACCAATTACCATTCCGTCGATATCACTGATTGGCGCTTCTAAAGCTTCAGCCAATCTATACTTGAAACGTGCAGAATCTAAAGCTCCACCCATTCCTATAATCTTGTGTTTAGGTAAATCTGTTGTTTTATGCACTAAATACGTCATTGTATCCATTGGGTTACTTACCACAATGATAATAGTGTTTGGCGAATGCTCAACTAAGCTTGCAGAAACCGATTTAACGATACCAGCATTGATACCAATTAACTCTTCACGTGTCATACCTGGTTTTCTTGGAATACCAGAAGTAATCACACAAATATCACTATTAGCTGTTTTAGAATAATCGTTTGTACTACCTGTAATTTTAGTATCAAAACCATTTAAGGATGCACATTGCATTAAATCCATGGCTTTACCTTCGGCATAGCCTTCTTTGATATCTAGGATTACAACTTCTGAAGCGAAGTTCTTAATAGCAATATACTCAGCACAACTTGCACCTACGGCTCCAGCGCCAACAACAGTTACTTTCATTTATATAAAATTTAATTAGTTTAAAAACGATTACAAAATTAAGGTTTTAAGCTTTAAATTCCATGATTTATGTCATACTAATAACAAATAAAAAGCGTCCCAAATATGAAACGCTTTTTACTTTTATATGCCGTTGATTTAAGCATCAATATTGGCATAAATGGCATTCTTTTCTATAAATTCTCTACGTGGTGGTACTTCATCACCCATAAGCATCGAGAAAATACGATCTGCTTCTCCTCCATTTTCAATCTGAACTTGACGCATCGTTCTAAACTCAGGATTCATAGTTGTATCCCAAAGTTGCTCTGCGTTCATTTCTCCAAGACCTTTATAACGTTGAATTTTTGACCCATCTCCAAATTGCTCAATAATTCCATCACGTTCTTGATCTGACCAAGCGTATTGCTTTTTCGCTCCTTTTTTAACTAAGTATAAAGGTGGTGTTGCAATATAAACGTGGCCAGCTTCGATTAATTCTTTCATATATCTAAAGAAGAATGTTAGAATTAATGTTGCAATGTGACTACCATCAATATCGGCATCACACATAATTACAATTTTATGGTAACGTAATTTTGATAAGTTTAATGCTTTACTATCTTCCTCTGTTCCAATCGTAACACCAAGAGCAGTAAAGATATTTTTAATTTCTTCGTTTTCAAACACTTTATGTTGCATTGCTTTTTCAACATTAAGAATCTTACCTCTTAATGGTAAAATAGCTTGAAATGCTCTATCACGACCTTGCTTAGCAGTTCCACCTGCAGAATCTCCCTCAACAAGGAATACTTCACATTTTGCAGGATCTTGCTCAGAGCAATCACTTAATTTTCCAGGTAAACCTCCAATGCTCATTACAGTTTTACGCTGTACCATTTCACGAGCTTTTTGAGCTGCGTGACGTGCTTGAGCTGCAAGAATTACTTTTTGAACAATGGTTTTAGCATCGTCTGGATGTTCTTCTAAATAATCCGTTAACATTTCAGAAACTGCCTGACTTACAGATGCAGACACTTCTCTGTTACCTAATTTGGTTTTTGTTTGACCTTCAAACTGAGGTTCTGCAACTTTTACAGAAACAATTGCTGTTAATCCTTCACGGAAATCATCACCAGAAATATCAAACTTTAATTTGTCTAACATTCCTGAAGAATCAGCATACTTCTTTAATGTATGTGTTAATCCACGACGAAAACCTGAAAGGTGCGTTCCACCTTCGTGAGTGTTAATGTTATTTACGTAAGAATGTAAATTTTCAGCATAAGACGTATTGTACACCATTGCTACCTCAACAGGAACTCCATTTTTCTCTCCTTCAAACGCAATAACGTCTTTCATTAAAGGTTCTCTGTTGCCATCAAGATACTTCACAAACTCAGTAAGACCTTCTTCGGAATGAAATGTTTCAGTAACCACATTTCCTTCTTCATCTTTATTTCGCATATCAGTCATTACGATTGTAATACCTTTATTAAGGTATGCTAACTCACGCATACGACTTGCTAACGTCTCATAATTATATTCTAATGTCTGTTGAAAAATTTGAGGATCTGGTTTAAACGTAACTATAGTTCCGTTTTTATCAGAATCTCCAACCGTTTTAACAGGATATAAAGTCTTTCCTCTTTCGTATTCTTGTTCCCAAATTTTACCTTCTCTGTGAACCGTAGCTTTTAAGTGTTCAGAAAGTGCATTCACACAACTCACACCAACTCCGTGAAGTCCACCAGAAACCTTATACGAATCTTTATCAAACTTACCACCAGCACCAATTTTGGTCATTACAACCTCTAGTGCAGATACACCTTCTTTTTTGTGTAATCCTACAGGAATACCACGACCATTATCTTCAGTAGTAATCGAGTTATCTTCGTTAATGGTAACTTTTATAGTATCACAATGTCCTGCAAGCGCTTCATCAATAGAGTTATCTACAACCTCATATACTAAGTGATGTAAACCTCTAACGCCAACGTCGCCAATATACATTGAAGGACGCATGCGTACGTGCTCCATACCTTCTAATGCCTGAATACTATCCGCAGAATATTGCTTTTTATTTTCTTCGCTCATCTAAATAAATATTGATTATTTTAGTTTGTTTTTAAAAAATATCCCGCACTTTTGCGGGATTAATTCGCTTATTGAAATCTTCTAAAACTATCATCTTGAACATTTCAATGCTCTGTTACAAAGATACGATTATTAAAACGCATTTTAAAGCGTTTTAAGCAAATTATTATATATTTATCAACAATTATAACAACCTGCTAAAATCGCTTAAACAAGCTAAAAATAGCCAAAAATTGGATTTCACATTAAAAAATAATTCCAGTCTAAATCATTTTTAGCAAAACTTGCTTAAATCGCTTTAAAATTATTATATTTACTTCGTAATCCACCCTTTCAGAATAGTTTTTGGACCAACATTTATTAACCCGGTATCCTTAATGCCAATTGTTACATATATTAATGGTAAATGCTATTAGTCAATCTGATTGTATTTGGTCAATCGACCAAGATTTTAAACTCAGCTCATTTAATGCAGCCTTTTTAGCTTATAAAAAATCTCTTGGTATTTCTGTTAGCAAAGGAGACAACATTATTGAAAAAATGAGAATTTCGAGCGCAGAAATCTGGAAGAACGCTTACACAAAAGCGTTAAATGGAGAAAGTCTAAGTTTTGAAGAATCATTACCAGATAAAGATCATATAATCCACTATTACTATATCTCTATTTCACCTATAGTTTCTAATGGAAGTGCCACAGGCGTGATGTGCTTTAGAAAAGACATTACAAATGAAAAATTAAACAAAATTGCTCTGAAGAAGCAAAGCCTTTTGTTAGAATCTAGCATTGAAAGCCATCAGGACACCATAATCTTATCTCTAGATAAGGACTTTAATTACTTGTTCTTTAATACTGCACACGCCACCGCTATGAAACATGCTTATAATGTAGAGGTAAAACATGGTATGAACATAATAAACTGTATCACAGAAGTTAGCGATCGAGAAGAGGCAATTAAAAATTACAATAGAGCATTAAACGGAGAGTCACATTCAAATATTAGAGAATATGGAGAAACGAACAAAGAATATTATGAAAGTTTTTTCAACCCAATATATGACCATTTCAAAAAGGAAATAATTGGAATAACCTGTCTCGCTAGGAATATCACCGAACGATACAATCAAAAAAAAGCACTTAAAGATGCTATTGATACAAAGAATAAATTCTTTGCACTCATTTCTCACGACTTAAAAGGTTTTATTTCTACATCGAGACAGGCTGCGGAAATAATTACTAGAAATTCTACTAACTTTAATTCGGAATCTTTGAAAGATATAGCTAATGATCTAAGCAGTACTCTAAATGCCACACATCACTTATTAGAAGATTTATTGCAATGGTCTAAATCAAGCAGTAATAATGTAAGCTTTAACCCAACCATAATTAACTTATCCGAAATCTTAGATAAAGTTATACACTCATATGATCAAAAAATTAAAGCCAAGCATATTAGTATTATTAAAGACAATAAAGGATTATTTCCTATTAATGCCGATGAACAAATGATATCAACGGTTATTAGAAATCTTATTTCTAATGCAATTAAGTTTTCTTATGAATTAGGACAAATTAATATTAAATTCCATAGAACCTCAATTGACAATAAAGAGTATGTTCTAATTGACATTATAGATAATGGCATTGGTATCTCAGAAACTCAAAAAACTAAACTATTTAATATTAATAAAAATGCATCAACCCTTGGCACAAATAATGAAAAAGGAACAGGTCTAGGGCTTTTAATGTGTAAAGATTTTATAGAATTGCACAATGGAGATATTTCTTTAAATAATATCCCTACCGGTGGAACACATGTCTGTGTAAAGTTACCTCAGTTATGAGTTAGAAAACGTTTGAATCTCATTTTTTTTAGAATCAAAAAAGGTTAGCATAACGCTAACCTTTTTTTCAGAATTAAAATCTATTTATTAAAAATAGTAAGTTTTAAGATACTTCTATGTAGAGACATTAATTAGACTTACAATATCTACTTCGACTTCGTCTCGCTGAAATTGAGGCATGCATGCATTCTTAAGGATACCGCTATGCAACGGTATTAATTCGACTTACAACATCTGCTTCGACTTTGTCTTTAAGAGATTGAGTCTCATTAATATGCATCTTCATGAACTTTAGCTACTGCACGACCAGATGGATCGTTCATGTTTTTAAATGCTTCATCCCATTCTAAAGCGATTTTAGTACTACATGCCACACTTGGTTCTTGCGGTACACTTAATGCAGCTGCATCACTAGGGAAATGTCCTTCGAAAATGGTTCTATAATAATATTCTTCTTTGTTTTGTGGTGTTTGAATCGGGAAACGGAAATGTGCATTTGCCATTTGCTCATCAGATACTTCTTTTTCAACAACTTCTTTTAACGTATCTATCCAAGAATATCCAACACCATCACTAAATTGTTCTTTTTGTCTCCAAGCTACGCTTTCTGGTAAGTAGTCCTCAAATGCTTTACGGACTACCCATTTTTCCATACGTTCTGGAGTAATCATTTTATCTTTTGGGTTAATGCGCATCGCCACATCCATAAATTCTTTATCCAAAAATGGTACACGACCTTCAATTCCCCAAGCTGCTAAACTCTTGTTAGCTCTAAGACAATCGTACATATGTAGTTTGCTCAACTTACGTACTGTTTCTTCATGAAACTCTTTATCGTTTGGTGCTTTATGAAAGTATAAATAACCACCAAATAATTCGTCTGCGCCTTCACCAGAAAGTACCATCTTAATTCCCATAGACTTTATAACTCTAGCCATAAGATACATTGGTGTACTTGCTCTTACAGTTGTTATATCATAAGTCTCTAGCTGGTAGATTACATCTTTAATAGCATCTAATCCTTCTTGAATGGTAAACTTAATTTCGTGATGTACTGTACCAATATGGTCTGCAACCTTTTGAGCAGCCGCTAAATCTGGCGAACCCTCTAAACCAACAGAAAAACTATGCAATTGTGGCCACCAAGCTTGTTCTTTATCATCAGCCTCAACACGCATTTGTGAATATTTTTTTGCGATAGCAGAAGTTACCGAAGAATCTAACCCACCAGATAACAATACTCCATAAGGCACATCACTCATTAGTTGTCTGTGTACAGCATCTTCAAGTGCTTGCTGTAATTCCAAAATGCTAGTTTCGTTATCCTTCACAGCATCATAATCTTCCCAATCTCGCTTATACCATTGTACAAACTCTCCATCTTTACTTGATAGATAATGTCCTGGAGGAAATAATTCAATTTTTGTACAATAACCTTCCAATGCTTTTAATTCTGAAGCAACATAGAATGTTCCGTGTTGATCCCAACCAATGTATAAAGGAATGATTCCCATATGATCGCGAGAAATGAAGTATTCATCTTTTTCAACATCATAAATTGCAAAACCGAAGATTCCGTTTAGGTCATCTACAAAGTCAACACCTTTTTCTTTGTATAAGGCCAAAATAACTTCACAATCACTTTGTGTTTGAAACGCATAGCTGTCTTTATACTTATCTCTAATCTCTCTATGGTTATAGATTTCACCGTTTGCAGCTAAGACTAATTTTTTATCTTCTGAAAATAAAGGTTGCTTACCCGAAGTTGGATCAACAATCGCGAGACGCTCGTGAGCCATTACTACTTTTTCATCTGAATATATACCACTCCAATCTGGACCTCTATGTCTTATCTTTTTAGACATTTCTAATATCTGAGGTCTTAAAGTTTCACTTTTTTGTTTTAAATCAAACGCACATACAATTCCGCACATAATATTTTCTTTTTAATAATAGTTTTAATTCTGGAACAAATATGAAACCTAAGTTTCATATTTAAAACTTAATAAGTAATTTTAATTACATATTGAAACTTATAATAGCGTAATAAAGAAATATCTAAAGAACAATTAGTTAGAAAATATGGTTTTGGTTGAAGATTGTTAACTACAATAATTGGACACCCCATATCAATTAAGAAAATCAGATGTTATCATTCATCTTTTTAATGTAATTTCATGCCCTACAAAGGGACAATTATAAAGAATGAAAAAAACAGATAAACCTTTTATGTTAGTACTTATAGTATTGACTTTAGCTTTTAACTTCAATTCTAGTTTTTCGCAAAGCATGGTTGAATACTATGAACCTGCAAAAGATGAAAGCTTTAGAATTGGTACAGGTGATAATGACTTATTACCACTCATTCAAAGTGGTTATACCTTAATGATTCCCGATAATACACCTATTAATGGTGTACTTATTTTTCTTGAGGATTCAGGTTTTGACAACAAGAATATTAGTGCTAAACAAGTTTATGAAAATGCTGTAAAGAAAGATTTTGCGGTTTTATCGGTATCAACAGATATCCCATTTGATTTTTACTTTTCTAAAAATTCTATTATTACCGCTCATAAACTGATTGAGAAAGCTTTTTCCAAGCACAACCTACCAAATAAGAATATTTTCTTTTTAGGTGCTAGTCTTACTGGCCATAGAGCAATGAGATATATAAAGCATATTAAAGAAAGTGAAGATGATTTTCAACTTAATATAAAGGGCATTGTAGTTTGTAATTTTACAATGGACTGGACAAGAAAATGGCACCAAAACAAACGCGATCTAAAAATCAGTAAAGTAGACTTTTGGGAACCAAAGTTTATTAATTATATGCTTGAAACTTATTTAGAAGGTACTCCGATAACAAACCCAGAAGCTTATCATAACTTTTCGCCTTATAGTTATTTTGATAAGGAAAATAGGAATATTGAAGTATATAAAGCATATGCAGTTAGAGCCTATATAGAACCTGCCATAAAATACAGACTTAAAAAGCATCATAGAACGCTATATGAAAATAACTCAACAGATATCGTCGGTTTTTTATCTGAGTTACAACTTGCAGGAAATGACAACACAGACTTAATTGTTATGCAACCTGAAGACAATCCGTCTGAAAATAAGAATGCACAATCTACTTGGGATGCTATTGACAAAAAGGAACTTATTAATTGGATTAATGACCAATTAGACTAACTGTTTGAAAAAAGATTTAAGGAATATTTAAATACTTATGTGTTTGTAGAGATACTTTCCATTTAGGATTATTCATTACGTAATCTACAATTAGAGGCATCATTTTTTCACGTTTACTCCATTCTGGTTGTAAATACAAAATACAATTGTCATTGACTTTAGCAGCTTGTTCTTCAGCAAATCTAAAATCGTCTTTATTGTAAATGATACATTTCAACTCGTGTGCCTCGGCATAAATCTCATCTGTTGGTAGTTTCATCTTTTTAGGCGACAGACAGATCCAATCCCAAGTACCAGAAAGCTTATAGGCTCCGGAAGTTTCAATGTGAGTTTGTACGCCTTTTGCCTTTAATTGTTGGGTTAAAGGTCCCATATCCCAAGTTAATGGTTCACCACCAGTAACAACAATGGTATTGCTATACTTTACTGCATTCTCTACAATCTGAGATGTTTCTGTTGGTGGATGCAATTCTGCTAACCAACTTTCTTTAACATCGCACCAATGACAACCCACATCACAACCGCCAATCCTCACAAAATAGGCTGCAGTACCTTTGTGATAACCTTCTCCTTGAATGGTATAAAACTCTTCCATTAAAGGTAATAACAAACCTTTATCTACTAACTCTTGTTGTTCACGTCTCGTCATAAGACCGCAAAGATAAGACTTAAACTCATAAGTAAGAAGTTAGAACTATTATGTAATAATTTGAGTTTTAATCTTGACTAAAATTGCAGTATTTTTACGGAAAATTTACCACATGGAAAGACAAAATTCTTTTTTAAGCCACATTGAAGAAGGAAACACATTTAAAGGTGATTATATTACCTTAGGTTCAGCAATGTTAGATGGCGAAACCATGACAAATGCTTTCGTTAACGTGCCTCTGAAGACAATGAACCGACATGGTTTAATTGCTGGAGCTACTGGTACAGGAAAAACAAAAACACTTCAAGTTTTAGCTGAGAATCTTTCAGAAAAAGGTGTTCCTGTATTACTAATGGACATTAAAGGTGATTTGAGTGGTTTGGCAAAAGCTAGTCCTGGTCATCCAAAAATTGATGAGCGTCACGAAAAAATAGGATTACCTTTTGATGCTAAAGCTTTTCCGGTTGAAATTATGACACTTTCTGAACAAGATGGTGTTAGACTTAGAGCCACAATCAGTGAATTTGGCCCAGTTTTAATCTCTAGAATTCTTGGTGTTACTGAAACACAAGCTGGTATTATTTCTGTAATCTTTAAATATTGTGATGATAACAAACTACCACTTTTAGACCTTAAAGACTTCAAGAAAATCCTACAATATGCTACTGGTGAAGGAAAAAAAGAGTTTGCAGAAATTTATGGTAGAATTTCAACAGCCTCTACAGGTGCTATTCTAAGAAAGATTATTGAAATTGAGCAGCAAGGTGGAGATTTATTCTTTGGTGAAACCTCTTTTGATACTCAAGATTTAATGCGCATAGATGAAAATGGTCGCGGTTATATCAATATTATTCGATTGACTGACATCCAAGACAAGCCAAAACTATTCTCGACATTTATGTTGAGTTTATTGGCTGAAATATATTCTACATTTCCAGAACAAGGTGACAGCGGTAGACCAGAATTAGTCATGTTTATTGATGAAGCACATTTAATTTTTAATGAAGCTTCTGATGCGTTACTTAATCAGATTGAAAGTATTGTCAAACTAATTCGTAGTAAAGGTGTTGGTTTGTATTTTGTAACTCAAAACCCAACTGATGTTCCAGAAGAAGTTTTAGGACAGCTAGGTCTTAAAGTGCAACATGCACTTAGAGCTTTTACTGCAAAAGACAGAAAGGCAATTAAACTGACTGCTCAAAACTATCCTGATACAGATTACTATGACACTACTGAAGTTTTAACTTCGCTCGGTATAGGTGAAGCTTTGGTTTCCGCGTTAAACGAGAAAGGTAAACCTACACCATTGGCTGCAACTATGATGCGCGCACCAATGAGCAGAATGGACATATTAACAGAAT
Source organism: uncultured Flavobacteriaceae bacterium (assembly GCA_964517835.1). GTDB lineage: Bacteria > Bacteroidota > Bacteroidia > Flavobacteriales > Flavobacteriaceae > Winogradskyella. The sequence continues at coordinate 26,100 of CAZFEV010000018.1, forward strand.
CTGAACTTAGCAATTTATTGGCCCAATCTCAGTTAGCAAAGAAGTACAACAAAGAAGTTGACAGAGAAAGTGCATACGAATTGCTAAATGAAAAAATTAAAAAAGCTGAGGCTGAAGAAGCGAAACAAAAAGCTAAGGAAGAAAAAGAAGCCATTGAACGCGAAGAACGTAAAAGAAAATCGTCTTCATCTCGAAGAAGAAGCTCTAGACAAAATCCTATTGTTAAAGTCTTATCAAGTCCAACCGTGATACGAAGTGTTTTAGGTATCTTGTCTAAAATGCTGAAATAAAAACTAAAACCTCAAACTATAAACTATGAAGAAAACACTTTTAATAGTGCTTATATGCGGAATTCTAATGACTAGTTGTTCTAGTGATAAAGTAGATCCATTTTTAATTCAAAAACAGAATATTGGTTTACTTACCGATTCTACACAGGTTAAAGATTTAGAAACCATCTTTATAAATGACTCTGTTGTAAAACTGATCGCTGGCGATGAATTTGCAGGAAGCGTAAACTCTGTTGAAATCTTTGAAAAAGGTGGAAAAAAATTACTTAACCTAACACCAAGAGAAGCTTTAGATTCTACCTCAGTGATAACAAGTATTAGAGTTTTTGATAATCGTTATCATACCGAAAAGCAAATTTCTAGTTTAAGCACATTTAAAGACATCAAAGAAGCTTATAAAATTTCAAGTATTGATAATTTAATCAACTCAGTTGTAGTCTCAGTAGATGAAATCAATGCTTCATTTACGATTGATAAAAAAGAGCTGCCAAGTGGTTTACGATTTGACATGGATACTAAAATTGATCCTATTCAAATTCCTGGGAAAGCTAAAATCAAGTATTTTATAATTCATTGGTAAACCTTAGGGTGAAGTATCTAGTCATAAGTAAATAGTATCTCATATGTCAGTAAAAAAGTATAAAATACAGAATTCACCATTTGTGGTACCAACAGATGATGGCAAAGTAATTAAAGAGCACTTTGGTTTAGCTAGTGATGGTAATTCTGAGATTAGCATTGCACATATGGTTGCACCAGCGGGTTGGTCAGAGCCTTTTCAGACGCCAGAATTTGATGAATATACTTTTATCATTAAAGGTAAAAAGCAATTTATCATTAATGACGACACCATAATTTTAGAAGCAGGACAATCTATTAAAGTCGAAAAAAACACAAGACTTCAATACTCAAATCCATTTGACGAACCTTGCGAATATCTAGCTATATGTTTGCCAGCATTTTCAATAGATAGCGTAAACAGAGAAAACGAATAACCATGAGTAGTTTTGTAATAAAATCTGTCGGAAAGACGTTAAACGCTACAAGCTTAATTTCTTCAAAATACGCCGCAAAAAAAGCATTAAACTTATTTGCTTCGCCAAGAAAAGGTCGTTATACCGATAAGCAAAAGGAAATTATTAGTAACGCATCATACAAGAAACTAAATTTAGATGGCCTTGATATTTCTGTGTATCATTGGAAAGGCAACGGAAAAACCGTTCTACTGGCTCACGGCTGGGAAAGTAACGCATCTCGCTGGAGCTATATCTTAGAAGACCTAAAATCTCAAGATTATAGTATTGTTGCGCTTGATGCGCCTGCACATGGTCAATCTAGCGGTAAGCAGTTTAATGCACTTTTATATTCTGAAGCAATAAACATTGTTGCAAAAGCATATCGACCTGAAGCTTTTATTGGACATTCTGTCGGTGGCATGGCCAGTGTATTTTGCTTGCATAATCACGATGTACCTTCAGTAAACAGATTAGTACTTTTAGGTGCGCCTGCACATTTTACTGGTGTATTTTCCCGATATAAATCTATGATGGGTTATAATCGAAAAATCTCTAATGGTTTAGATAATATTGTTTTAGAGCGTTTTGGCAAACCTGTTGACTATTTTTCTGCTGCTAATTTTACGAAATCAATTGAAGCAAAAGGATTAATTATTCATGATAAAAAGGATAAAATCATTCCTTATGAAGATGCTTTACTATTTGCTAATCGTTATTCTAATTCTGAATTAATAACAACTACAGGATTTGGACATGGTCTTAAAGATGTATCTCTAACACCTAAAATTATTGAATTTTTAAATAGTTAAAATGTCAGAAAACCTAACGCGACTAAATAAATTCTTAAGCGAAGCTGGTTATTGCTCTCGTCGTGAGGCTGACCGATTAATTGATGCTGGTCGTGTTACCATCAATGATGCTATACCGGAAATGGGCACCAAAGTTGCTCCTGGCGATATTGTAAAGGTTGATGGAGAAGTTATAGGTGAACGCAAAAAAGATTTCGTCTATTTAGCTTTCAATAAACCCGTTGGTATTGTTTGCACAACTGATACACGAGTTGAAAAAGATAATATTATTGATTACATCAATTACCCAAAACGTATTTTCCCTATCGGGCGCTTAGATAAACCTAGCGAAGGTTTAATATTGTTAACCGATGATGGTGATATTGTCAATAAGATTTTAAGAGCTAGCAACAACCACGAGAAAGAATATGTGGTTACAGTTGACAAACCTATTTCTCAGACGTTTGTTGAACGCATGTCTGGCGGTATTTATATAGAAGAATTAGGGCAACGCACCAAAAAATGCAAGGTTAAGAAAGTTGATAAATTCACTTTTAATATTGTTTTAACTCAAGGTTTGAATCGTCAAATTCGTAGAATGTGCAACTACCTCAACTACGAGGTTCAAACTCTAAAACGTGTTAGAATAATGAACATTAAACTCGATACACCAATTGGTAAATATCGAGAATTAACAAAAGAAGAGTTTAAGACCTTAAGCGAACTCATTAGCGATTCTAAAAAAACATTTCAACCAAAAGTTTCAAGAAAAAACAGACGTTAATTAATTCCTAATTAACAGACACTTTGGTTCATTGATTTATACATTTAGAAGACTAATCAATCAACTTCTGATTATGAAATCAATACTCTACCTCGTTTTTTTATGTTCAAGTTTTTGTTTTTCGCAAAACGACTATTCCGTTTCAGAGACCAATCCTTATGGATTGCCAAATCCTGAAGCACCTGAAGAAATTAAAGACTTTCAACCTTTAATGGGTAAATGTAATTGCAGATCTATATCTCGTAACCAAGATCAAAGTTGGGCAGATGCTGTAGATATGACTTGGGAATGGAAATACATTATGAATGGCATGGCTGTGCAAGATGAAACCTTAAAAGCAGACGGGAAACATTCTGGCAGCATTAGACAATTTATTGCCGACAGTAGTAAATGGTATGTGCATTATCTTTCATCTGGCGCACCTACAACCACATTACCAACTTGGGAAGGCAACAAAAAAGCTAATGGCAATATAGTTTTATATCGCGACCAAAAAGCACCGAATGGTATGGAAGGTTATTACCGTTTAACGTTTTACGACATTAATAAATCTGGTTACAAATGGATTGGCGAATGGGTAGATAAAACTGAAAAAATTGTTTACCCAACATGGAAGATTGAGTGTAGTAAGAATGAGAATGAAAAATCTGATTTAGACATCATAAAAGAGAATTCGGTAAAATTTTCAAAGGCTTATATGGATGGAGACGTTGATACTTTGGTTAGTTTATACACAGATGATGGTATGATATTTCCTAACAATCGAAAGATTTTAAGCGGCAAAAAACTCTTAGAATCTTATTGGACATTACCCGAAGATGTAAAAACACTACACCACAAAGTAACTGCAGAAGAAATCATCATAGAAAATGATACAGCTTACGATTACGGTTATTACGAAGGAAAAACACTTACCAAAGACAATAAAGAAGTGTCTTGGCAAGGCAAATATGTTATTGTGTGGAAAAAAATTGATGGAGATTGGAAAATTTATTTAGACATTTGGAATAACGTTTCAGACTAATTCATTTATACAAAGCCATGTCGCAGTTATCACCTTTTCATTTAGCTATTCCTGTTCACAACCTTAAAGATTGCAGAGACTTTTATACGAACATTTTAAATTTTGAAGAAGGCCGAAGCAGTGATCATTGGGTTGATTACAACTTTTTTGGTCACCAATTAGTCATTCATTATAAACCAAAGACTGCAGAAGATACGCATACAAACCTAGTTGATGGTAAAGATGTCCCAGTACCACATTTTGGAGTTGTATTACCATGGAATGAATTTCATGAGTTTGCAGAATTACTTCAATCTAAAGGTATAACATTCATAATTGAGCCATACATAAGATTCAAAGGACAGGTTGGTGAACAAGCCACAATGTTTTTTAAAGACCCTTCAGGTAATGCTTTAGAGTTTAAAGCATTTAAAGATATGAGTCAGTTGTTTGCTAAGTAACTTATGATTTTCTATGACGTTCTCTCGCTATTAAAGTATTCTTCAACAGCATAGCAATAGTCATTGGTCCTACACCACCAGGAACAGGCGTTATAAAACTTGCCTTTTTACTAACGTTTTCAAAATCAACATCACCTGTGATGTAGTAGCCTTTTTCAGAATCGTTAGGTACTCTAGTAATACCAACATCTATTATGACAGCATCATCTTTTACCATTTCTGCTTTTAAGAAACCTGGTACTCCTAGCGCAGTGATAATAATATCTGCCTGAGATGTAATTTGTGTAATATTCTTTGTGTGACTATGCGTTAATGTTACCGTCGAATTTCCTGGAAAGCCCTTTCTTCCCATTAAAATACTCATTGGGCGACCAACAATATGAGATCGTCCTATTACCACGGTATGCTTACCTTTTGTTTCAACACCATAACGATCTAGCAACTCTAAAATACCAAATGGTGTCGCAGGTATGAACGTTGACATATCTAATGCCATTTTCCCAAAGTTTGTAGGATGGAATCCATCTACATCTTTATCTGGATCTACAGCTAATAAGACTTTTTGAGTGTTAATTTGCGGTGGTAATGGTAACTGAATAATAAAACCATCGATATCATCATTATTATTTAATTCATCAATAGTATCTAATAATTCAATTTCGCTTGTTGTATTTGGTAAACGCACCATTGTAGATTCAAAACCTACACGTTCACACGCTCTTACTTTACTTCCCACATATGTTAAACTCGCGCCATCATTACCAACAATGACTGCTGCAAGGTGAGGTACTTTTTCACCATTAGCTTTCATTTTATCAACTTCGACCTTGATCTCGTTCTTTATATCGTTGCTGGTCTTTTTTCCGTCTAGTATTGTCATTTTTTTTAGTTTTCAGTCTGCAGTCTTCAGTCTACAGTACTTTAGTAATTTCCAAAAATTTATTAGTCTTTTGACTTCTCAAAATAACAGAAGACTTTTTACCGCCAACTGAGAACTGAGAACTGCGAACTAACGCGGCATATTTTTCATCATTTGCATCATGCGTTTTCCGCCTCCACCTTGCATCATCTTCATCATTTTGCTCATCTGGTTGAATTGCTTCAATAATTGATTCACTTCTTGTACAGAAGTTCCCGAACCCTTACCAATTCTCTTTTTACGACTTGCATTAATAATTGCAGGATTTGAACGTTCCGCAGGAGTCATTGAATGTATAATAGCTTCAATACCTTTAAAAGCATCATCATCAATATCAACATCTTTCATCATTTTTCCAGCTCCAGGTATCATTCCGATTAAATCTTTCATGTTACCCATTTTCTTAATCTGCTGAATCTGCTTTAAGAAATCATCAAAACCAAACTGGTTTTTAGCAATTTTCTTTTGAAGTTTTCTTGCCTCTTGCTCATCAAACTGCTCTTGAGCTCTTTCCACAAGAGACACGACATCTCCCATTCCCAAGATACGATCTGCCATACGTGATGGATAGAACACATCAATTGCTTCCATCTTTTCACCTGTACCAATAAATTTAATTGGTTTATTTACAACAGATTTAATAGATATTGCGGCTCCACCTCTAGTATCACCATCTAACTTGGTAAGTATAACACCATCAAAATTAAGAACATCATTAAAAGCCTTAGCTGTATTTACAGCATCTTGACCTGTCATAGAATCCACAACAAATAATGTTTCTTGCGGATTAATAGCACTATGAATATTTGAGATTTCGGTCATCATAGCCTCATCAACTGCTAAACGACCAGCAGTATCTATAATAACTACATTATGTCCGTTTGCTTTTGCATGAGCAATACCTGCTTCAGCAATGGCAACAGGATCATTATTACCTTTATCGCTAAAAACTTCAACTCCAATTTGATCACCAACAACATGCAACTGATCAATCGCCGCAGGTCTGTAAACATCACAGGCAACCAATAATGGCTTTTTAGTTTTTTTACGTTTTAAATAATTTGCAAGCTTACCTGAAAAGGTTGTTTTACCAGATCCTTGAAGACCTGACATTAAGATAACACTTGGATTTCCGGAAAGATTAACACCTTCGGCGTCACCACCCATTAATTCCGTAAGTTCGTCTTTAACGATCTTAACCATTAATTGCCCTGGTTGTAATGTCGTTAATACGTTTTGACCAAGCGCCTTTTCTTTAACCCTATTGGTAAACTCTTTAGCAATTTTGAAGTTAACATCGGCATCTAAAAGCGCTCTTCTCACTTCCTTTAATGTTTCAGCAACATTGACCTCGGTTATACTACCGTGACCTTTAAGAACGTGTAACGCTTTATCTAACTTCTCACTTAAATTATTAAACATAATTAGTTGTCTTTTTTGGAAGTTGCAAATTTAGTAATTTGATATGTATTTATGAAGTCTGAAGTCCTTTAAAATAAAAAGGATTGCTATGGCAGGCAATCCTTTTTGTCAACTTAAAAAAACTTAAACATTGTAGTTTAAAGTTCATGAATTAATCACAATCTCTTTCTAAAATTAAGGTGTCGTCAGAGTTTAAAGCCTGAAGGTATAATTCTTCTTCATCACATTCTACAACCAGCCAATCCCCATTTATAGCTTGAATATTTGGTCCTGAAACACTGCTAAAGGTAATTACCACTCCATCAGCTATCTCCGATGTAGACCAATTTGCATCAATATTTAACCCTTGACCTTCAATTAATAAATCTTGTCCATTTTGAAACAGCATGTAAAAATCATCTAAATTATCACTACCATTATAACTATCTATAGTCCACGCGCACTCTTGTAAAATATTGTCAATATCAACTTCCGAACAATCTGCCTCATCACACTGCTCTACAACAAGCTCGTGTACAAATATTTCGTATTCTGAAGGGTTACCTGCTAATGCTACTCTTGAATAAATAACTTGAGGGTTTGACGTATTTGTAAATGGACTTGGCAGAGGTGCAACTTCTGTTTCAGCATCTTGGAGTGTCAAATAAAAACTATATTCCACTTCATCAGTAGCGCAATCTTCAAAAATTAAATTTAAATCAAAGGTTGCGAATCCGTCTACAACACCATCGGCTTCATCACACGCCTCAAGTTCTTCCGCGTCTTCAAAACATTCAAAATAATCTTCATCATCATCCTCTTCTTCACATTCTAAATAGATATAGTAATCATTATTAGCAAACTTTAATTCATCATCGCACTCCACAAGTGTCCAAGTACCGTTTAACTGACCAAAAGATTGCAATCCATCTATCATTAACTTAATGTCCTCCTCAATTTCAACAACGCTCCAAGTTCCTACTTCTGTGATAGTAATATCACCTGTAACAGCAATTTCATTTCCATCATTAAAATTCACATAGAACTCATTAACCTCTTCCTCATTATGATTTTCCATGTCAATTTCATGGAAATCACAAGCTATCAACTCATTTGAGATTTCTTCAGCACTTAAGTCGCAATCATAGTCGTCATCATCGTCATCATCATCTTGGCATTGAAGTTTAATGAAGTTGTTACCATCAGTAAACCATAGATAGTCATCTTCACATGACACAAACTCCCAAATGCCATTGAGTGCAGTATGTGTTTGTAAACCTTCTATAATTAATTGTAAATCTTCATCATCGGTTTCTGCAACGGACCAATCTCCTTCATCAGTTACTGCAGGTATACCATTTACAAAAACAGTCTCTTCATTAAACTCAGCTGTTAACTCACCAATTTCTTCGTAGTCTGCATCTAATATCTTAACCACGCTTGTGCATTCTTGAAGTTCTTCTTCAAGTTCTTCTGCATCAATATCACAATCTTCATCGTCATCATCGTCATCTTCTTCACATAATTCTTCAGCAACCTCAAATGCATCCTCTAATTCTTCATTAGAATTGACCTCAACAGTTTCACCATTTGCGTAGATAAGGCTTATTGGGTAATTAATCCCAGCAATAATAGCGTTTTCGTCATCCTCTAAATCTTCAATGAAGTCATACAAATCTTCATCATTTTCAACCGTTACGGTTTCAGCAATTAAAAAATCGGTATTAAAAATTGAGAAGGTTATTGGATATACAAAGTCAACACATTCTATAATTTCATCATCTTCAAAATCATCGTCATCTTCATCGTCATCTTCATCGTCATCTTCATCATCATCACCACAATCTTCAATAAAATCTTCAAGTTGGTCTTCACTCTGAATAACCACTTGAGTATAATCACTAAAAATGATTGTTATAGGAAAAACGAAATCGAAGAAATCATCATCTTCTTCGTAATCATCAAAAATATCCTCTAAATCTTCTAAGTCATCTTCATTTTCAACAACGATAGTAGTATCGTCTATGATTACAGTAATAGGAAGTTCTATTGAAAAACAATCCGCACCATCTAAAAAATCATCATAAGATCCGTTATTAGCACTCATAGCGCTAATTAAATTGGCTAATTCAGAATCACCTGAAAGCACTTCCTGTTCATCTGGATTGTCAACTGCTATTTCCTCATCTTGACAAGATTGAAAGGAGATAAACATCAGTAAAAATAATACTAGATATTGATTGAATTTAATTCTCATAACTTAAAAAGTTTTAGGGCATTTAGTTATATAACAAGATACACTGTATTTTTCCTACCCTATTTTTTAAAAAATTTATTTATAATTTCGAGGTCATAAAATTATGAATAAATCCCTACAAGATAATATTTGCCAACAGACTTTATTTGAACGTTTCTACAAAAAGCATTCAAAAAATCTGCATGATTTCTTGTATTATAAGTATGGATCAGAACTTAACCCTGAAGACAAAGTACAAGAAGCTTTCATAAAACTTTGGCAAAATTGTAAAAAGGTCACACCCAACAAAGCTAAAAGCTTCTTATTTACGACCGCAAATAACCTCATGCTTAATGCTGTTGCACATCGTAAAGTCGTACTGAAATATGAAAAAACACCTCAACAATCAGTTACAACCGAGACACCAGAATTTGTAATTGAAGAAAAAGAATACCATCAAAAACTACAAAATGCGCTAGCAAATCTAACTGAAGCTCAACGTGTCGCATTTTTAATGAATCGTGTTGAAGGGAAACGATTTAAAGAAATTGCAGAACTTCTAGACATATCTGTTAAAGCTGTAGAAAAACGTATTTATGGTGCATTAAAAAAACTAAGAGAAGACATTAAAGAACTATAATTTTTTAAACTAAGGTAGGAGTTTTATAAACTTAACTGTTTTATAGTTGAATATGAATAGAGAAGAACTCATAAAAAAATGGTTAGACAATAACCTAAATACTGAAGAGCTGAAGGCTTTTGAGCAATTAGAGGATTATAGAGATTTAATCCAAATGAATAGTGCTCTTAAATCTTTTAAAGCTCCGGAGTTCTCTGTTGATAAAAATTACAACAAATTAAAGAGCAAATTAGATACTCAAAAATCGACAAGCTGGTTAAAGCCATTAGTTAGAGTCGCTGCAGTTTTAGCTATATGTTTTAGCGTGTATTACTACACCACGACATTAGATTCTGAAGTCAATACTTTAATTGCACAACAAACTGAAGTCATACTTCCAGATGACTCGGTGATTGAACTCAACGCTAATTCAAAGATTAGTTTTAATAGAAGTTCCTGGGATGATGATAGAATTGTTCATCTAGATGGTGAGGCATTTTTTAAAGTTGAAAAAGGTCAAAAATTTGATGTTATTACTAAGCAAGGAGTTATTAGCGTGCTCGGCACACAATTTAACGTAAAGCACAGAGAAGACTACTTTGAAGTGATATGCTTTGAAGGATCTGTTAAAGTTGTATCCAAAGCTACTGAAGCCATACTAAAACCAGGTGATACATTTCAATTTGTAGATGGGAAATTAATTGCAAATGAAAAAGAAAAATCCGTGCATCCTGATTGGATGCGCGGTGAAAGCAATTTCAAAAATATTGCTCTTAAACATGTGATTAGAGAATTACAAAATCAGTATGACATTACCATTTCTGCTAAAAATATAGATGTTTCTAGATCATTCACAGGAAGTTTTACACATAAAAACTTAAATCTTGCATTGCAGTCTATAACAATACCACTAAATTTAACTTACACTAAGACTGATAACACCATAGTGCTAAGGAGTGAATAAAAAATTACTGCGTTTAACCATTTTAATTTTTCTGTTAATGACTTCGCTTACTGCAATTTGTCAAAGCGAAGACAAAACTCCTATTGAAGATATTTTATCTCATCTTGAAAATAAATTCGAGGTTAAGTTTTCTTATGAACCAAAAATCTTGAAGCATTTAAAAATTGATGCATTAGATGAGAATCTTTCTTTAAATGAAGCTCTAGATTACATTAAACTTATCACCAAACTAGACTTTGTAAGACTAAACGATAGATTTATCGCTATAAAACTCAATACTGAAAATATTCAATATCTAGAGGAAGTTGTTGTAACCAACTTCCTAACTAAAGGTATTTTTAAAACCAATACAGGTGCCGTAAATGTTAAAACTAAAGCATTTGATATATTACCTGGATTAATAGAACCTGATGTTTTGCAAATCATTCAAAATCTACCAGGAATTTTGAGTGTTGATGAACGCATTTCAAATATTAATGTTAGAGGAGGTACTAACGATCAGAACCTCATTTTATATGAAGGCATAAGAATGTACCAATCTGGTCATTTTTTCGGATTAATCTCAGCCTTTAATCCATACCTCACTGACGATATTAAAATTTCAAAAAACGGTACAAGCGCTATTTATGGCAATGGTGTTTCGAGCACATTTGAAATTAACAATACCAATGAAATTAGCAATAATCTTAATGGCGGAATAGGTACTAATCTATTGAATGTTGACGGGTTTGCAAGAATTCCTTTAAGTAAAAAAACCGAAGTTCAATTATCTGCTAGGCGATCATTTACAGATCTTTTTGCGTCCGCAACCTACGACTCCTATTTTGAGCGTATTTTTAGTGATTCACAATTAAACGCTGCCAATAACAACAATAGGCTTTTCGCACTCAACGAGAGATTTCTGTTCTATGACTTTAACTTAAAGTTTCTGTACGATATAGATAACTCATCAAACTTAAGAGTGAATCTATTAAACATATACAACAACCTAGACTATAATCAAACGTTTACAAATTCTAGTAATAATTTTCAAGAAACAAGAAGCAGTCTTAATCAAGTCAGTTATGGTGCGAGTATTAACTACTCGAAGGCGTTTAAAAACAACATGTTCGGATCGGTAGAAGCTTATTATTCTAATTATGATTTAGACGCACAAAATAATGATATCAGCAATTTTCAATCAATTCAGCAAGAGAATAAAGTCGAAGATTACGGCCTTAGATTTGATATCTCAAAAAGAACTAATGACAACACAACCGTTAGAAGCGGCTACCAATTTAATGAAGTTGGTGTTACCAATTTAGAAAATGTAATAAACCCAAACTTCACAAGTCTAACTAAAGAAATTGTTCGGACACATGCCATTTTTGGTGAAACCGAGCACTTTTCAGAATCTAGAAACACCTATTTAAGATTGGGTGCAAGAATTAGTTATTTTGAAAAGCTAAAAGAATTAGTACTCGAACCTCGTTTTGCATTTAATCAAAAACTAACAGACGCCTTTAGATTAGAAATATTAGGCGAATTAAAGAGCCAAACCATTTCGCAAATTATAGATTTACAACAAGATTTTTTAGGCATAGAAAAACGACGTTGGCAATTATCTAATGGTGAGGATTTGCCATTAATAAAAAGCCAACAAATATCTTTAGGCTTAAGTTATAACAAAAATGACTTATTAATTTCATTAGAAGGTTATTATAAAAATGTTGAAAATATCTCAGCTAGAAGTCAAGGTTTTCAAAATCAATTTCAATTTTCAAATGACATAGGTTCATTCACTATTACCGGCATAGATTTTCTAATTAACAAACGCTTCAATAATTTGAGCACTTGGTTTAGTTACACACTAAGTAACAACGATTACATATTTGAAAATCTAAATAGCAGTTCTAAGTTTCCCAATGTAGTAGACTTAACTCATGTCGCCAATCTTTCTTTAAATTATAATCACAAAAACCTAAAAGTAGGCTTAGCTGTTAATTGGCATTCTGGAAGACCATACACATCACCTTCAGAAAATCAAGAAAACAATAACATTATAGCTTACGACAGACCTAACAATGCTAGGTTAGATGATTACTTTAGGACTGACATCTCTGCGATTTACAATTTTAAAATCTCAGATAAAATTAAAGCAGAAGCAGGCGCTTCTATTTGGAATCTCTTTAATCAAAACAATATCATAAACAGATATTATACTTTAGATAACGGTACAATTAACGAAATTGATAATAAAGCTCTTGATTTTACCCCAAATTTGAGTTTTAGAGTAAAATTCTAATGAGAAAACATTAATAATTTAAAAGGATGACGGAAAAAGAATTATACAGATTAAGGTTTCCTATAGGTGAGTTTAATACACCTGAAAACATTACTAAAGTACATTTACAAGATTGGATTCAATCCATTGAAAGCCTGCCTCAACGCATACAAGAGCTATCAAAAAATCTAAGTGAGGATGAACTGAATTACAAATACAGACCCGATGGTTGGACTATAAAACAAGTGATTCATCATTGTGCCGACAGCCATATGAATAGTATTATTAGATTCAAACTTGCACTCACAGAAGAATCACCAATCATAAGACCTTATTTTGAAGATCGTTTTGCAAAACTAACTGATTATAATGAGCCCATTTCTGATGCTATTTCCATTTTAAATGGTGTTCACAGTAAACTATCAATACTGCTTAAAGGTCTTGATGATAATCAATTAAAAAGAGAATTTATCCACCCAGAACATAATCAACGTTTCTCAATAGCAGAAACTATTGGCGTATATGCATGGCATAGCAATCACCATTATGCACACATTAAACAAGCACTAGAATCTAAAGGACAATTTAATTAACAGTTAAGGATTTCCGGTTTCAGACTTATTCTCTTTCTGCTGTTGTTTTTTAAAGTTTCTTTGAATTTTCTGTATGGCCGATTCTATCGATTTATCTGGTTCAATAAGGTTATATTCACCCCAGAAATTAGGATCTGAGAATCCGGAAATAGCATCCGTTATTATTACTGATGGACTCAGTCTGTCTCGTCCTCTTATCTTTTTACCTTCAGTATTAACTTCCCAGTCAGTTACCGCCATTTCACTATTTAAAGAATACACTTTACTAAACCAATCTCTCTTTTTATTTATTTTAAACTTTAAGTATAAGTTTGAATAGCTGTAATACCATCTACCATTTTTTTCTTTGTAATCTACTTTATAACTAGCTTCCAAAGGATGAACTACAATACTACTTGGTTTGCGTTTTACTAATAAATTTTTACTCTTAGCTTTATTACTAAGATCTAAATTATAGTCGGCACTAACAAGGGCTAATGATTCTACATCAATATATAACTTACCAATATAGTTATAATTCAACGACTGATTTTTAGGTGAAAAATTCACCACATAAACGTCTTTGTTATTAATAGTGGAAGGGCTGCTAAACGTAAACTCATAACTTGGTATGGTCTCCTTTGTAAAGATGTATTCTGGATATTTCATGACATCGAGAAATATTGTTGAAAACGGACCACCTTGCAGTTTCACAGAAACAGTATCTAACCGTTTGTAATCTGTTCGCTTTCTCGCCTTTCCTAATTGAATAACGTCTCTTACTTGAGATGTGTTAGACTGTTTTAATATATTAACAACCGCTTCAGTTAAAGACACATTTCTATTACGACGCTTTATTGTTTCCCTATAGAATGCTGTCATGTAAACAGACGCACCAGGTTCATGTTGATTCTTTTCTTTGAAAACTTTTTTGATTAAGGATTCTGCGTTTTTAAATGCAGACAAGCTCACCTCGCTAAGTTCTGTTATAGACTCATAAAGTTTTAAAACATTACCTTCTTTGGTTAATTCAGAAAGTGGAACAACGTACGTGTTATAACCTAAAAGATTAACAATTACTTTTGAATCTAAATACTGATTAGGAACCTTTAATAAAAACTCACCTTCAGAATTAGTAATTGTACTGATATTAGTTTCGTTGACACTTAAACTTGCGGCATCTAAGACTTTTTTTGTTTTTCCATCTATCACCTTACCACTAAACTCAGAGAAATTATTTTGAGCCTGAACCGTAATACTAACCAGTAAAAACAGAAGAAACGTACTGGCTAAAGATTTAAAATTTTCCATAGCTTTTTACTTAAGTTAACCTGTTACTAAGATACTGAAAAGTCATGATTTCATCACGCAACAAAACGTTAAAAGAAAGCTATGAAAGGTTTGTACTACATACGTTCTGGAACATTAATTCCTAATACACTAAATGCATTTTTAATGGTTTGCCCAACGCTTTTAGACAACTGTACTCTAAAGGTTTTTTCAGAATCAGAGTCAGCACCTAAAATGGATACATTTTGATAGAATGAATTAAAATCTTTTACTAAATCGTATGTATAATTTGCTATTAATGCTGGGCTATGCTGTGAGGCCGCATTTTGAATCACTTCTGGAAATTGCTCTAACTGTTTTAAGAGTGCTTTCTCTTTATCGTGAAGAGACACTTCTGCCGCGCTTAGTACAACATTGTCATTGTTTTCGGATTTTCTAAGTATAGACTGAATTCTGGCATAAGTATACTGAATAAATGGTCCAGTATTTCCTTGAAAATCTATAGACTCTTTTGGATCAAAAAGAATTCGTTTTTTAGGGTCAACCTTTAAGATAAAATATTTTAAAGCACCTAATCCAATGGTCTTATAAAGCGATTTTTTCTCATCTTCATTGTAACCATCAAGTTTTCCTAACTCTTTAGAAATTTCTTCTGCCGTATCTGCCATTTCTTGGATAAGATCATCTGCATCAACAACAGTTCCTTCTCTACTCTTCATTTTTCCACTTGGCAAGTCTACCATACCGTAACTTAAATGGTATAGATTTTTTGCCCAATCAAACCCAAGTTTCTTTAAGATTAAGAATAATACTTTAAAGTGATAATCTTGTTCGTTACCAACCGTATATACCATACCGCCAACATCTGGATAATCTTTTAAACGTTGTATTGCAGTACCAATATCTTGTGTCATATACACAGCGGTACCATCACTTCTAAGCACAATTTTTTCGTCTAATCCATCTTCTGTGAGGTCACACCAAACCGAACCATCTTCTTTTTTAAAAAAGACACCTGTTTTTAAACCTTCAGCTATAAATTCTTTACCTAAAAGGTATGTATCACTTTCGTAATAATAAGCATCAAAATCAACACCAATAGATTGGTAAGTATCTTCAAAACCATCGTAAACCCATTGGTTCATAGTTTTCCATAATGACACTACTTCTTCTTCACCAGCTTCCCATTTTCTAAGCATTTCTTGGGCTTCTAATAATATTGGCGCGTTCTTTTTGGCTTCATCTTCTGTCTGACCTTCTTCAACTAATTTTGATATTTCAGCTTTGTAGGCTTTATCAAATTCCACATAATAATTTCCTACAAGCTTATCACCTTTTAACCCTGTAGATTCTGGTGTTTCACCATTACCAAATCGTTGCCAAGCCAACATACTTTTACAAATATGAATACCTCTATCATTGATAATCTGCGTTTTGTAAACCTTTTTTCCGGAAGCTTTTAATATTTCAGCAACACTGTAGCCTAAAAGTACATTTCTAACATGACCTAAATGTAATGGCTTGTTTGTATTTGGCGAAGAATACTCTACCATAACAGCTTTGTCATCTTGTATATCTGCAAAGCCATAAGCCTTATTATCTTTTATACTATTGAAGAAATCTACATAATAAGAATCATCAATTTCAATATTTAAAAAGCCTTTAACCACATTAAATCCTGTTACCAACTTCACATTATCTTGAAGATATTGCCCAATTTGTTCGCCAATAACGGCAGGATTTCCTTTAACTACGCGCAACATTGGGAACACAACAACTGTAATATCTCCTGCGAACTCTTTGCGTGTTGCCTGAAATTCCACAGATTCTAATTCAGCTTTAAATAAAGTACTAACAGCTTCCTTTACATGTAATTCTAATGTGCTTTGTAGTTTCATTTGGCTTTCTATTATGCTTTAAAACGCCTGCAAAGATAGAAGTTTTAATCACTTTATTAAAGAGAAAACAATAATGAGGTAAAGAACAAAATTCATTAAATTTGATAAAAAGATTTTTTAGCTAAAACTAATGTTATGAAAAGGTTTATCTTATTCCTTACCGTATTGTCTTTTGTTGCTTGCACAAAGAGTGATGACTCATCAGAAAACAATGAGACTACCACTTTTTACAAAGGCATGGATTTGTCATTTCAAAGTGAACTCGAAGACTATAATATTAACTACAAAGATGAGAATGGCAACTCTGTTGAACTTTTAGACTTCGTTGAATCTAAAGGCACAAACCTTGTAAGATTAAAACTTTGGCACACACCACAAGATGGTGAAAATGGTATTGAAGATGTAAAAGCTTATGCGCAACGTATTAAAGCTAAAAACATGGATTTCCTCTTAAACTTTCACTATAGCGACTATTGGGCTGATCCTGGCACTCAAACTCCACCTGTTGCTTGGCAAAACATGACCTTTGAACAAGTTAAAGTCGCAATTTATATTTACACTAAAAATGTGATTCAACAATTAAAAGGTCAAAATACACTACCAGAAATTATTCAAATTGGTAATGAAACAGATAGTGGTTTTTTATGGGATTATGGTAGAGTTTGGGGTCAATTTAATGATAATTGGGAAAACTATGCTGCACTTGTATCTGAAGCCATAAGAGCAGTTAGAGAAGTTGATACTGAAAATAAAGTGCGTATAATGCTGCACCATTCTAGTGTAGAAAATGCCATCTTTTTCTTTAATGAATTACAAGCGTTTAATTTAGATTTTGATATTATTGGATTGTCATATTATCCGCAATTTCAAATAAAAGATTTAGACCTTGTAACATCAAAGCTCAATGAACTTGCAAATACTTTTGATAAAGATATTTTAATGGTTGAAGTTGCTTATCCATTTACTTTACTATGGAACGATAATCAAACAAATTATATTGGGAGTTTAAATCAGACTTTAGTAGAATTTCCACCAACACCAGAAGGTCAAAAATCTTATTTTGAATGGCTCATACAAACAATTAAAAACATACCCAACAATCATGGTATCGGCTTTTGTTATTGGGCACCAGATTGGGTGGCTTTTAACGGTAATGAAAGTACATCTACGCAAGGCACATCTTGGGAGAATCAATGCCTCTTTGATTTTCAACTAAAAGCTTTACCAGCTTTAGATATTTACAGCACAACTAATTGATATACAATTCATTACATTTATATTGTATTTCATCGATAAAACAACAGTTATTCTATGTTTTCTGTCGTTAATCGATATGTAAAGACGATGAAATTTTTACTCACAACACTTCAACTAAAATATTAGCATTAAAACCTAATTTTTAGCGTATGTAGCGATATTATGGCATTTTTGATATGCTATTAACAATGTCCCAAACATTAACAATGCTTAAAGATCAAACATTAACCACGTTGTTACTGTTTTGTGTTGACTTACTCTTGGATTCCCTCTATACAAGTTTTGGTTACCAAAACAAAACACTTCGTCTTATTACGATTAAAGGATGAAGCAGTCGCTCTTAATAACTGCTTTGTTGATGTCATTCTTCGTTTTCTCCCAAAATGATAGAATAGATGATCTTACAATTAAATTAGCCTATCAAGAGCAAGACTCAACCAAAGTCGATTTATCCTTAGAACTTATTGAAGAGCTTTGTAATATTAAAGAATATAAAAAGGCACTACAATACATAAATCAAACAGCAAAACTATCCGAAACTTTAAATTACATTAAAGGACTTGCTGAAACAACATATTACAGAGGTTTGGTATACAGTAGCAGTAATGACTACTACAATGCTATTGACAATTACAACAAATCAAGGAGCTATTATTTACAAATTAGTGACACACTTGGAGTAGCTAAAGTCAGTAACAGCATAGGACTTATAGAAATAAGACGAGGAAACTATAGTGTTGGATTAGAAAATTCTTTATCTGCAATTGATATTTTTGAAGAAAGAGATTTAGTAGATGAGTTAAGTTCTGCCTACAACAATCTAGCAGAAGCATATTTTAAAACCAATCAGATAGATAAAGCCATCGATTTTAACTTTAAGGCTTTACTGATTAGAAGACAAATAGACGATACTAATGGTATTATTTCTAGCACTAAAAATATTGCTGATCTTTATGGCCTTAGAAAGGAACATAGAAAATCTATAGAGTATTACGAAAAAGTTTTACGTCTTTTAGACCCTGAAAAAGATCAAGCCATAAGAGGTGAAATCTTACCAAAACTTGGCACACAATATCTTGCCTTTCGTGAATACGAAAAGGCAGCTCAATTTTTAGTAGAAGGTTTAAAATACAATAGAAAAGCTAGAAATGATGAAGGTGTAATGAGTTCTTTAAATGCTATTGGAAATCTTAACCTTCAAAGAAGAAAAGTAAAACTGGCATCTATTCAGTTAGGAGAAGCACAAGCAATCGCTAAAAAGTTAGATGATAAGAATGCGTTACTAGAAAATTATAAACTGCACATTGCATTAGATTCTACTCGAGGCTTTTTTCAAAATGCATTTTTTTGGCAAAATAAATACTATGACCTCAAAGAAAAACTAATAACGAAAGAGCAACCTATATTCCCAACAGATGCAGAACCTTTAGACTTGTTTAACTCTAGTAATGAAAATGAAACTGCATCAAATAAAGCTGCAAATATTACAGATAAAGATGGAGAACCAACAGAATCACCAGATTCTAATTCTAAGTCTAAATTTAATAATCCACTAGTTTTATTTGGTAGTTTAGGTGTTCTTGCCTTATTAGTTACGCTTTTACTTTTTAACTATCTAAAAAGTAAAAAATACAAAGACACTATAAAAAGTCAAAAAGAACAACTTGCCCAAGAACAAGTTAGAACAGAAACTATTTTAGAACAAACACATCATTTAGAAGAAGTTAATCAAGTAAAAGATAAGTTGTTTTCTATAGTATCTCATGACCTTAAGGATTCAATCACTTCGATAAAAGCATTTCTTGATTTACTAAAAGAAAAAAACATATCACAAGAAGAGTTTCAAGAACTTATCCCTGAGTTAAGTGAAAATGCTAACAACGCATCGGCACTTTTATTAAATTTATTAAACTGGTCTAAGTCACAGATGCAAAGTTTAGAGCCGAAACCAGAACTTTTTAACATTCAAGATGTGTTTCAATCAAAAATCTCTCTTGTAGAGCAAAAGGTTGAAGACAAACGAATTGTTCTTATTGATGAATCTC
This sequence comes from uncultured Flavobacteriaceae bacterium, assembly GCA_964517835.1. GTDB lineage: Bacteria > Bacteroidota > Bacteroidia > Flavobacteriales > Flavobacteriaceae > Winogradskyella. Next base: position 45,906 of record CAZFEV010000018.1, read on the forward strand.
GTAGAGATTTTGTGTATGCTGACCGAAGCATGATAGAAATTGTAATACAAAACCTTATTACTAATGCTGTTAAATTTACTAGCACAGGTGATGTCATTACTGTTTCTAACGAAGATGTTGATGGTAAAGCTCTTATTTGTATTGAAGATACAGGTGTTGGTATCTCTAGAGAAAATATTGATAAGCTGTTTATGCCTAATTTAACGTTTACTACTGTTGGCACCAAAAATGAAAAAGGCACAGGACTTGGGCTTACTATAGCAAAAGATTTAGTAGAGTTAAATGGCGGAAGAATTTGGGTAGAAAGTACTGAGAATATTGGTAGTAAATTCTATGTTGAGCTTCCAAAAGCTAGTCCTCAAATCTAATTTTATTTATATTTAGCGTTTCAACACCATGATATGAAACGTATATTTCCATTATTTTTAATTGTTACCATTTTATTGGGCTGCAAGTCGGTAAAGACCAATACTAATTTTAAAGAGGACAGGCAACTAGAAGAGCTTTTTAGTTTAATGCAAGGTTCTTTTAATTCAGAAAAACAGGCTAAGGCAGATTCCACATATTATAATATCTCATTACACATGTATCCTATCTGGAAAGATAAAGGTCATTTCTTATACGTGGAACAAGCACTAAATAGCATGCAAAATAGACCTTACCGACAACGTATTTATGAAGTGACTAGAACTGCTGATGGTAATTTTAGCTCTGCAGTTTACAAACTTAATGTTGATTCGTTATGGATTGGCAAATGGAAATCACCAAAAGCATTTGATGATATTAGTTTAGATGACATTGCTCTTAAAGAAGGTTGTGAAGTTGTACTAAAACGTTTAGGAGAAAAACACTTTAAAGGAAAGACTGGTGATGACACATGTATAAGCACCATGCGTGGCGCATCTTATGCGCGTAGTGAAGTAGAAATTACCGAGAACAAAGTTATTTCTTGGGATCGTGGTTTTGACACTGATGGTAACTATGTTTGGGGAGCTGAATTTGGCCCTTATATTTTTGATAAGCTAGATTAGTCTTTTGGCAAAAACACCTCTGCCATCATACAACGTGCGCTTCCACCACCACAGGTTTCAATAGTTTCTAAAGAACTTGATAAAATTTGACAATGCTTTTCAATCTTATCGACTTGATCTTTGTTTAAACTATTATGAGCTGAGGCACTCATCACTAAATAACGCTGATTATTTTCTCCTCTAACTTGAAGCATATTACCCGCAAACTGATGCATTTGACTTTCAGTAATTGAAATAACTTCTTTCCCGTCTTGCTTTAAATGCTTAATTACATTTTTGCGTTCCTTTTTGTCATCAATAGTATCCAAACAAATCACTGCAAAATTCTCAGCAACACACATCATCACATTAGTATGATATATTGCTAAACGTTCATCTTTAACTGTCTGATTTGCTGTAAAAATTACAGGAGTGTATTCTAAATCTTCACAAAACTCAATAAACAACTCTTCATCAGCTCTTGGAGATAACGCACAATAAGCTTTTCTGTTTACTCTATCTAATATAACACTACCTGTACCTTCTAAAAACACACCTTCATCTTCTGCTGATGTATAGTCTATAATGTTTTCAATCTTATGTCCTGCCTCTTCAATTGTAATAAAGACATCTTCGCGTCTCTCTTGTCGTCTGTTTTCGGCAAACATAGGATATATTACAACATCGCCATTATCATGAAAACTTACCCAATTATTAGGAAAAATAGAGTCTGGTGTATCCGCAGTTTCATCATCATTGACAACAATAACATGCACGCCTACTGCTCTTAATTTCTCAACAAAATTATCAAATTCTTGTTGCGCCTTTTTATTAATCTGAGCGTTTTCCGTCGCAATATCTTCTTGAAAATAGTTATTCACAGCGGTTTGCTCATTCATCCTAAAATTTACTGGACGAATCATTAAAATAGTATCTGTTGTTTGTCGCATTTTGGTTATTTTGAAGGGATGTAAAATTAACCATTTTTATTATCTGAAACTTCTTTGAAAGAAAGATTTTAAAGTTTAAAATCTTTAAGTTTGACATACAATCAATTAGTCATGAAAAAACTATTTATCATATTACTTCTACTAAGTTCATGTTCAGAATCTAACAAGAAAAATAAGTCAGAAGTTGACTTCACCACAGTGTTTGAAAAAAGTGAAGGTCTAGAAACGGCAACGTATCAACAAACCATACAATACTACAAGGATTTAGCTCATAACTACGATGAAATTTCAATAAAGGTAATGGGACTAACTGATTCTGGCGAGCCATTGCATTTGGTTATTTACAATCCTACAAATACTAAAAACGATTTTGAGTCATTAAGAAAGGATCATAGAATTCTACTCATAAATAATGGTATTCATCCTGGCGAATCTGATGGTATAGATGCTACAATGATGCTTTACAGAGATCTTGTTCAAGGAAAAATTAAAGCACCAAAAAATACAATTCTCACTACAATTCCTATCTATAATATAGGCGGTAGTCTAAACAGAAATTCAACGACACGTACCAATCAAAATGGTCCGAAAGAATATGGTTTTAGAGGTAATGCGCGTAATTATGATCTAAATAGAGATTTTATTAAATCGGACACCAGAAATGCGCGTGCCTTTGCAGAAATTTTTCATTTGGTTAAACCAGACATATTTATTGATAATCATGTGAGTAATGGCGCAGACTATCAATATACCTTAACTCATTTATTTACACAGCATAATAAATTAGGCGGTGACCTTGGTAACTTTCTTCACAATGAAATAATGCCTCAGTTAGAATTGAAACTACAAGAAAAATCGTGGGACATCACACCTTATGTCAATGTTTTTAATCGTACGCCAGATAATGGTTTTTCCCAGTTTATGGATTCACCAAGATATTCAACCGGCTACACAACCTTATTTAATACGCTGGGTATGATGGTAGAAACTCATATGCTTAAGCCATACAAACAACGAGTTGAAGGCACTTATGAACTTATGCAAAGCATGATTGAAATTACTGAAGAACAAGGTCAAAGAATTTCAGAATTAAGAAAATCTCAACAGCACACATGGTTTCATGGTGATTCTTACCCTTTAAGTTGGACTATCGATACATCTCAAACCTCAATATTAAAATTTAAAGGTTTTGAAGGAAAAATGATAAAGAGTGAACTTACAGGTGCTCAAAGATTAAAGTATGATAAGAGCAAACCATTTGTAAAAGATGTAGTTTACAAAAATTATTTTAAACCAAAGCAGAAAGTTACCATCCCAAAAGCTTATGTCATTCCTCAAGGTTGGTACGATGTTATTGATTTACTTAAATTGAATAATATTCAACTTAATAAACTAGAGAACGACACCATTCTAACAGTACAATCTTATAGAATCAAGGATTATCAAACTAGAAAAAATCCTTATGAAGGACATTATTTACATTATGATACAAAAGTTGAATCTTCTCAAGTAAAGCTAAAGTTTAAATCTGGTGATTTTATTGTAAACACTGATCAGGAAGGCATGAGATATTTGCTAGAAACTTTGGAACCAGAAGCTCCAGATTCATTTTTTAATTGGAATTTCTTCGATACAATTCTTCAACAAAAAGAAGGATTTTCTCCTTACGTATGGGAAGATAAAGCCAAGTTATGGCTTAAAGCAAACCCAAAGCTTCAAATTGAATACAACATTAAAGTAAGCTACGATGAAGAATTTGCGAATAATTGGTATGCTCAATTAGATTGGATTCATAAAAACAGTCCTTCATATGAAAAGGCACATCTTCAATATCCAGTTTTTAGAATAGACTAAAAAAAGTCACCACAAAAGTGGTGACTTTAGATACATTGATTATTTACTCATACCTTATTCTACTTGAATCTTCGTAGTGAAGTTTCTATACTTAGAATTCAAATTCACAATGTATGTTCCACTGCTCAAATTATTCATATCTATTTGATGTTTGTCATCAGATAAAGTTGATATAATTCCGCGTTTTAATAATCTACCTTGCATGTCAGCAATAGTGTAGTTTATAATTTCATTCTCTAAAACGACAGTCTTTATATTCAATTCAGTTCTCACCGGATTAGGATACACTGTTGTCTGTGTTAATTCACTCAACATAGATTCCTCAAAAGCTTCATAATTGTTGAATTCACTCACCCAATCATTAACATCATAGGTTGCTTCTCCTCTATGGAAATAATTATTAAAGAAACTACAAAAGAAACCTGGAACCACTAAACTAACAGGAGCATGTATCTCTAAAGATCCACAGATTTCACCTCCACCTTGAATTAATAAACTATTCACGTCAAAACCTGTTGTCACACCAAATTGAACAATACTTAAATCTAATGTACTTGGATCATAAACTAAACTGTGAATTCTATAAAATCCAAAATGATTTATAGTAAATTCTGGGATTGTATTTACATCTAGTATTTTTAAATTAAATGCATTTGTTAAAACGAATAACTGAGAATAACCATTTGGAATTGAAGGTGCTTCGTCAATTTCAGCTGAAATGGTCGCAACACCATTATATAAACACTGTACCTGATCTTCTGTATAAAGGGTTCCAGCATGTGCTATACATTTTTCATGTTCTACAGTTATCGGTGCTCCGGCTACATCTAACGATGCACATACATGACCTCCACCTTGTACTAGTAAACTATTGACATCAAAACCTGTTGTTACTCCTAACTGTACAATGCTTAAGTCT
>CAZFEV010000018.1:50738-55104 GCA_964517835.1 uncultured Flavobacteriaceae bacterium
AACATCGCCTGTTGAACATACACTACTCGATGTCGCTGTTAATGTCCCTGCGTCTACTAAACACGGCGGATCAGTAATTGTAAATTTGATTGACTTTTTGTCACAAATCCAACCTCTTCCACCATTTCGAAAATATAGTCTCGCTGTAACTCTAAATGTTCCGGTGCCTAAATTCCACTCATTTCCGCCTGCTGGGTAAGTATACGGCAAAAAATTCTCGATAATATTATAAATTTCACCAGTATCGAGATTTTTAACCCTATATCTAAGGCTTTGGGAATATCCGTCAACTAATGTATTGACATAAAAACCATTAGGTAATGCATTTATGTCATAAGTCGCATTATTCTCAATTGTTACTGACTCATTACCATTACTGAATTCAAATTCATGAATGTCACCACACCATCCTGAACTTTTTTGAGCATAGGTAAAAGAGAAAATACTGAGAAATAAAACAAATAGGCCAATCTTCAGATTTGGGGATCGGAAGTGTAAAATTTTACTCATTGCTTTTTGTTTAATTTTATTCTTGTAAAGTTAAACAAAATGAGCATTGAGAAAGCTCTTTACCCTAAAATTTAAGAAACATTAACAATAAATTAGATAGTTTGTTTAATTTTTAGGTTAAAACACCTACATCAGAAGTTTGATATTTGCATAACTATTCTCTAGCGCATCAATAGACGCTTTTTCATCAAGCCATTCAACTTTTGTTATACCTTCTTTAATTTGAGGATAAAGCTTCCCGTCATACTTAGTTTCCATTTCAAACCAATAAGTTACCTTAATCTTGTGCTTTCCATTACGTTTAAAAATATGGTAAGTTGTTGGCAACGGCTTTGTAATTCTCAGACCGTTTACTCCTGTTTCTTCTTCCACTTCTCTAATTGAGGTGTTTTCTATTGTTTCATTATTTTCAATTTTACCTTTTGGTAAATCCCATTTATTATTTCTATAAATAAATAAAACTTCTTTTTTATCATTATAAACTTTACCTCCACCTGCTACTACATTGGGCAACAGATTCAAAAATAATTTTAGAAGTTTATCTTTATTTTTATCTACTAAACAAACACCTTTTAAATCTGTGCTAACTAGTAGTTTTATCACTTTTCCAATATTGACAGACTTAAGAAGAAAGGTCTTATAATCTGTCTCTTTCTCAATTTTTGTAGTAAGTATTATGGGTTTTTGACCTACGAAAATGGTATACATCGAAATTATAATCTAATGAAGCATTAATGTTGTAAAAATATCATTTTTTAGAAGATAGTCAGTTGTTAAAAACTTAAATTGAAATTAAACTTTTTAGCCTTTAAAATTCATTAATTTTATCCCATGATTTTTAATAAAGAAACTGCAAAAAAGACAGCAGAACTATTGCTTCAAATTGACGCGATAAAACTGCAGCCTAATGAGCCATTTACCTGGGCATCTGGATGGAATTCACCAATTTATTGCGATAATAGAATTGTACTTTCCTATCCACTTATAAGAAATTATATCAGAGAGACCATGTCCAAGCACATCGAAACCACCTATGGCAAACCTGATGTTATAGCTGGTGTTGCAACAGGAGCAATTGGAATAGGTGCATTAGTAGCTGAATATTTAAATCTTCCTTTTGTTTATGTTAGACCAGAAGCAAAAAAACATGGCAGACAAAACCAAATTGAAGGTCATATTAGTAAAGGACAGACTGTAGTTGTTGTAGAAGATCTTATTAGTACAGGAAAAAGTAGTCTTAATGCAGTAAAGGCTCTTAAGGAAGCCGAGGTTACCATCAAAGGTATGGTTGCTATTTTTTCTTATGGATTTGAAGTTGCTAAAGAAAACTTTGAAGCTGCCAACATAGACTTACACACCTTGGGCAATTATGAAAGTCTGCTCGAACAAGCTTTAGAAACAAAATATATTACAGAGAAACAACAAGACATTTTAGCACAATGGAATGCCAACCCAAGTGAATGGAATGCTATTTGATATTGCTTTTTTGAATAAAAAATAAAATTATGAATTTAGAATCACCTAAGGTTACCTTGGATAAGTCGGCAGAAGAAACTTTTAACTTTTTGTCTGATGTTAAGAATTTTGAAAATCTAATGCCAGAAAACATTAGCAAATTTGAAGTTCTCGATAATGACAAATTCCTTTTTGCCTTAAAAGGAATGCCAGAAATCATCTTAAAGAAAAAAGAAGCTATTCCGAATAGTAAAGTTGTTTTGGGTGCAGCTGGCGGAAAATTAGATTTCTCCTTAATAGGTAATATTCAAGAAATAGACACAAACAAGACTGAAGTTCAACTATCGTTTACTGGTCAATTTAACGCAATGATGGCAATGATGGTTAAAGGACCTATTACCAAATTCATTGAGACACTGGTTGAAAATATGAAAACGGCAGTTTAGTATAACAACTCAATTTCTTTTAGGTCGAAAGACTGTATAATATCATCCTCTAACCAAACGTTTAACTTTCCATCTTTAGACACTCCTTTAATGATACCAGTAATTATGTTATCGTTAGAAAGTTTAAAGGTCGAAGGTTTTTCTTTTCTAAAGAGTAGCGATTCATATTTTGTTTGAATATTATCATATTCACCATGCTTTAATGAATTAAAGTACCATTTTAGTTTCGATAGAATTTCAGATAGAATTTCATCTTTATTATAAATAACACCAGTAATTAAACTTAATGAAGATGCCTTTGGTAATCCTTCGAAATTCTTTTGATTTACATTAAGACCTATCCCAATTACAGTGCCTTGTATGCTATTGTTCTTAATGACATTTTCAATAAGAATGCCGCATATTTTCTTATTTTCTGACAAAATGTCGTTTGGCCATTTGATAGATAATCTAGGTATGTTAAAGGTCAATAAAGCATCATGCACAGCCAAAGCGACTACCATGCTTATGTAATATTGAGAATCAACTTTAAATTTAGAAACTATCTTGAAGACACTCATTGTAAGGTTTTTACCATCTTCGGCATTCCAAACAGTCCCCATTTGACCTCTACCTTGTGTTTGATGTTCCGCAACTACAACAGTATAATCCTTAGGTATTTTTGTTGCAGTCATGTCTTTAAGAAAAGAATTTGTTGACTCAATGGCACCAAGTTTGATTATATACATGAGAATGTGGTAGTTTTTATGGTTTTCTTATGAAAAATAAGACTTACAAGAACTAAAAAAATAATAACTTTGCACAAATTTAATTCAATTTAATGACGAAAGAAAAAACCAATGTAGACCAACTCATTACGTTAATTATAGCTGGTATAGAAGAGGTAAAAGGAAAAGAAATAACAATTCTAGATTTAAGAGAAATAGAAAATACTGTATGTGATTATTTTATCGTTTGTGAAGGTACTTCAAATACACAGGTTAATGCTATCGTTAATTCCATTCAAAAACAAGTAAGTAAAAATTCTAAGGACAAGCCTTGGCATATAGAAGGAACTGATAATGCGGAATGGGTGCTTTTGGATTATGTCAATGTTGTTGTACATGTTTTTCAAAAACACATTAGAGAGTATTACGATATTGAAAGTCTTTGGGGAGACGCTAAAACAACCCAAATTGAATCTAGTTACTAAAAAGTTAAAGAGCTTATAATGGCAAAAGACAATAAAAATCTTAATAAAAAACCAAAAGTAAACCCTTATTGGATATACGGCGTTATCATTGCCGTGTTCTTATCAATCCAATTATTTGGTGGAGGTGCATTTCAAAATACTAAAGAGATTAAAACTTCTGAATTTATATCTTATTTAGAAAGTGGAGATGTAAAAGAAGTAATGATTGTGAGTAATACAAAAACTGCTAAAGTTTATCTTACGAAAGAGGCACTTGAAAAAGAAGTACATAAAAACTCTAAATCAAAAGGATTACTCCCTTCATTTAACGAACCAAACTACACATTAAAATTTGGTGATCTTCAAAATTTTGAAAACCAGATTGACACCATAATCTCAGAAAATGACTTAGCAACAACTAGAGATGCCGATATTGAACAGAATTTATTCGGTGATATTCTTCTTACACTATTGCCATTTGTATTAATTATTGCGGTTTGGATTTTTATAATGCGCCGAATGTCTGCTGGCGGCGGCGGCGGTGCTGGTGGTCAGATCTTCAATATAGGTAAATCTAAGGCTAAACTGTTTGATGAAAAAACAGATACTAAAACGTCATTTAAAGATGTTGCTGGCTTAGAAGGAGCAAAAGAAGAGGTGCAAGAAATTGTAGACTTTTTAAAGTTTCCTGAAAAATACACATCACTTGGTGGTAAAATTCCTAAAGGAGCATTACTTGTAGGACCTCCAGGAACAGGTAAAACCTTATTAGCAAAAGCAGTAG
>CAZFEV010000019.1:0-48947 GCA_964517835.1 uncultured Flavobacteriaceae bacterium
ATGGAGAATATCCTGTTGTAGTTGTGAGCTGGATTCAAGCTGTAGAGTTTGCAAGCTGGAGAACCGATATAGTTGCTGAAATGGATTTACAAAATTCAGGTTATTTAGAAAGAGATTCACACTTAACATCATCTGCAGATAGTAATTTTAGTACAGATACTTACATCAATGCTCCAACATTAACTTATGGAGGAAACGATAGTATTATCAATCCAGCTAAATCAAGAAAAAGAGTTCAAGTTACTGCTGCTGGTGATACTATTAACAATTATGCAAGAAGAGAATCTGGGATTATATCTCCAGACTATAGACTTCCAACTGAAGCTGAATGGGAATATGCTGCTTTAGGCATGAGTGAATTAAGAAGCTTTAATGTTTACCGAGGACGTAAAAAATATCCTTGGGATGGACAATATACACGTTCTGGAAGAAGAAAAACAAAAGGCGATCAATTAGCAAACTTCAAACAAGGAAAAGGTGATTATGGTGGAATTGCAGGTTGGTCTGATGATGGTGCAGATATCACTGCTCAAGTAATGAGTTACGAACCAAATGATTATGGTTTATATGATATGGCTGGAAATGTTGCTGAATGGGTAGCAGATGTTTATCGTCCAATTGTAGATGATGAGTTTAGTGATTTCAACTACTATAGAGGTAATGTTTATACCAAAAATGCGATCAACGAAGATGGCACTGTTAAAGTTGTAACGCCAGATGAAATTGTATACGATACTTTAAGTAATGGTCAAATTGTTGCTAGAAATCTTCCAGGAGAAATATTACAAGTTGCAGTTGATGAAGATGACACATACCTAAGAACAAATTTTGATAGAAGTGACAACAGAAACTTTAGAGATGGTGATGTAAGATCATCTAGAAGCTACGCTACAGATTTTGATGAAGAAGAAGGTGAAAATTTAGAAGAAACTATGACTAGAAAAATGTATAATTCTCCTAAACATAACATAGAGAGAGATTCTACTGGCAAAATTTTAAAAGAATATGATACTTCTAACCAAAGAACTTCTTTAATTAATGATAACGTTAGAGTTTATAAAGGTGGTTCATGGAGAGATAGAGCGTATTGGATTGATCCTGCTCAGCGTAGGTATTTCCCTCAAGATATGGCTACAGACTATATTGGTTTTAGATGTGCTATGTCAAGAGTTGGTTCTAAATCTCAAGGCAGTAAAAAAAGAAACTAAAATTTATTTTCAATAAAAAAAAGTCCTAACTATTAATGTTAGGACTTTTTTTATTTACATTTAATTTATGACAATAGAAGAACTTTATAAAGCCTTTTTAAAATGCGATTCTATATGTACAGATACTCGAAAAATCACTTCTGATTGCATGTTCTTTGCTCTAAAAGGCGACAACTTTAATGGAAACACATTTGCTCTAGAAGCTTTGAAAAAAGGTGCTAAATATGTTGTTATTGACGAAGAAGAATACAACAAACACGAATCCTGTTTATTAGTTGCTAATGTGTTACATGCATTGCAGCATTTAGCAACTCATCATAGAAAAGTTTTAAACATTCCTATCATTGCATTAACAGGAAGTAATGGAAAAACTACAACTAAGGAATTGATTAATGCTGTACTATCAACAACTTATAATACTAGTGCAACTAAAGGGAACTTAAACAACCATATAGGAGTTCCTTTAACGCTTTTAGAATTTACAAAAGATACAGAAATTGGTATTGTTGAAATGGGAGCAAATCACCAAAAAGAGATTGAATTTTTATCAAATATTGCTTTACCAGACTTTGGATTAATTACAAATTTTGGCAAAGCACATTTAGAAGGATTTGGTGGTATTGAAGGTGTCATTAAAGGAAAATCTGAATTGTATAACCACCTAAAAGCTAATGATAAATTTGTATTCATTAATGTAAACGACAAATTGCAAATTGAACAAGTTGGAAACTACAAAAAGATTATCAAATTTGGATCAAATATGACCATGCTAGATGCTCAACCCTTTATTAATGTACAGTTTAATTCTATTTATGTAAAAACCCATTTAACAGGAGCTTATAACTTTAATAATATTTGTGTTGCCATTGCAATTGGTTTACATTTTAAAGTTGAAGATCGTTTAATCGCTAAGGCAATTGAAGGCTATATTCCTTCTAATAATCGTTCACAAATCATAGAAAAAAATACGAATAAAATTATTCTTGATGCATACAATGCAAATCCTACAAGCATGATAGCTGCTTTAGATAACTTTGGAAGTTTGAAAGGCAAGCAAAAAATTGCCGTTTTAGGAGATATGTTTGAATTAGGCAAAGCTTCAGAAGTAGAACATCAAGCCATAAAAGATTATGTCCAACTGTTTAATATCGAACATATTTTTTTAGTTGGAAAACATTTTTTCAGAACTAAAAATAATGCAAGCAATGTAAAATGTTTTGAATCTTTTGAAGACTTAAAAGCAAAACTATCTAGTATGCCTTTAAAAAACAAAATTATACTAATTAAAGGCTCTAGAGGTATGGCCTTAGAGAGAATTTTAGAAGATCTTTAAAAGTGGGTCATACCGGATTCGAACCAGTGACTTCTACCCTGTCAAGGTAACACTCTGAACCAACTGAGTTAATGACCCTTTTAATTAAAAACAAAAAAGTTCACATAGTATGTGAACTTTTTATTGTTGTGGGCGCGAAGGAACTTCGACAAAGCGCATAACACGTTTATTATCAATAATGTTTAGTAATTAATGTGTCACTTTTGTGGCAAAACACTTTTTAATTTTTTTAGTTTGATCTCAATTTCTTCAATAATTCCTAAAGGTTGATCATTCTTAACGTAGTTTAAATCTGATTCATTCACTAAATTTTCCTCATTTAGTGAAAAAAGATATTTTAAATCTACATCTTCAAAATATTCAACAGCTTTAAAAATAAATGATGAGCTTGGTTTTTCTCCATTAACCACTCTACTTACTAGTCCTTTATGAAGACCTGTGTCTTCTGCAAACTTACTCTGAGAGATATTATTTGCTTGCAATAACTCTAAAAATCGAGGTCCAAATTCCATACGATAAAATGTTAAAATTCACAATAAGTAAACTTTTTACTTGTGATATTCACATATTGTAAATATATTTACTGACGATTAATTACATATAATGACAAATATAGAAAAAATCCAAACGCTCTACGATATGCAATCGCATAAAGCAAAGAAAACACATGAGCTGATTAGCAAACATTTACCGCATGGTTATGCTAAAAAAGTCGTCGAAAGAGCAAAAAAAAAGGGCATTGATACTAAGCAAAGCTATGTTCGTAATGTAAAGGCTTTGTTGTTAACTAATGCAGAAATCTTTTACATCATTATAGAACTAGCTAAAGAAACGAAGGCTATTGCAGTGGCTGAAAACCAAAAATTAGAAACATTATTAAACTAAAAATTTATGACAACACAATCTCCAACAACACGAGTTTATCCAGGACTATTAGACTCAAATATTGAGTTCTTTAATTCTGATGATGGCTTGAAAGTTATTTCAAACAGCCAGGTAATTAATTTTAAGGACTTACCTCCTATTATTTACAATATGCTTTCTGAAAAAATGCATTCAGAACATGAAGCTATTAAGATCCTGAATACCTGGTGCCCAAATTCGGAAGTGCAACAATTAAGAAAATTCACAAAATGCAGATTTGGTGGTTTAGATTTCACACCAGACATTTCAAAAAACAAATTGCAAGATGGCGAATATTGGGATTGCCCAAATAGAGGTAATTGCATTGGTGAAGGTATAGTATGCAAAAACATACAGTACAATAATCAAGAGCTTACAACTGCAGATTTAAGGTTAATGAAGCTTTTAACGTCTTCTGAAACTAACGAAACAATAGCCTCTATTATTGATGTCTCTTTCGGTCAATTACATAAACTTAAAAAAATACTGTATCAAAAATTAAACGCTCAAACAAGACAATGCGTTAGTAATGTCTTGGCTGCGCTAAACATTATATAAAGCCTTGAGCACTTGCACAAGCACGTTCTTTTAATTGCTTCACTTGAAGCGTAACAACTGGTGAAATCGCCATTTCGGTGGCGATTTTTTTAAACAAATGAAAGATGAATAGAAATAAAACTAAAATACAAATTGAGTTTTCTCTTTTAAAAGCAATGAACGCTTTAGATGAAGCTACAGGTTTAATGTTAAAGTTAGATACAGACAACGATGAGCACAATGCTAGTGCTATTTCAGTTTCAAAAGCAAACATAAAAAGAGTGTTGCAGCAAGGTTATGATAAATGCGCAAGAGATAGAAAAAACTAAAAAACCTACCACCTAAATGGCATACATTAAATGGGAAGATCTATTAGAAGCAACTAACAAAGGTTTAGACATTATTACAATGTACTATCCTGATGCGCCTAATGCACTTCAAAGAACTAACAAAAAATTTAGAGTATCTGATGCAGATAAAACTGCATCATCTTCTATTCGTCTTAAAAAAGGATATTACCATGTCACTCATTTTAATGGTGATGCTAAAGAGCGAAATGCTATACAAATATGCGAGCTTGAAACAGGTAAGTCATTTGCTGAAGCAATACAATACCTTGCTGCTTTATTTAAAGTAGATGGTTCTTCGGTTGATTTTGTAGAAGTAAAACCTATTATAGATCGCAGACCAATAAAAGCAGATGAAAAACCTGGTGATTACCATGAAGATTTTAAAGATTTTTCAGAATCTGACTTAGCTCAAATAGGACCTTGTGTTTCTGAAGAGCATTGTCAAGACTATAATTTACATTCGCTTAAAGCATTCACTTATATTAAAAAAGGTGGTAATGAAGCTGTGACTTCAACAGCTACAGAGGCATACCCTATTTTCACATTTCATCATGAAAATTGGAGTAAGCTATATCAGCCTTTAAGTTACGATAAGGCATTTCGTTTTCGTTTCCTAGGAAAAAAACCGAAGCGCTTTATTTATGGTGAAAGTTTAGTAAAGAAACTTTATGAAAAAAATAAGGAAAAGATTGCTCGTGATTACGATAGCGAAGATAAAGACAAAGATACAGATCCTAGATTAGAACGCATCTTTATAGTTTCAGGTGGTTCTGATGGGCTTAACCTTAGAAGCTTTGGTCATGTGGCTATTTGGTTCAATTCTGAAAGTGAAATGCTAAACTTTGAAGAGTATAAGCGTTTCATGCAATGGACTAAAGAAATTATCTATGTACCAGATCTAGATTCAACAGGAATTAAGCAATCAGTTAAAATTGCGCTCGATTTTCTCGACATTAAAATAATGATGTTGCCAAGCTATCTAAAATTCAAAAAAGATAAGCGAGGTAATCCCTGTAAAGACTTTAAAGATTTTGTAGTTAATTATTATGATCCTAAAAAGTCTAGGTCTTTTCATAATAAATTAGATAAGCTTATTGAAAATGCAATGCCAGCACGATTTTGGGATGTGATTAAGCAAAAGAAGCAACTGAAATTTATTTTCAGAAACACGCAATTTTACAATTTCTTAAGGCTTAACGGTTTTGGACGTATAAAAGACGAACATACAAAAGATGGTTATCATTATGTGCATATACAAGGTAACGTCGTAAAAAAAGTGTTGCCTGTAGAAATAGAGCATTTTGTGCACAATTTTCTTCAAGTAAGAGAATTGCCTTTAGGTTTACGAGATTTAATATACCAACGTAACCTCTCCGAAACATCATTAAAGAAATTAGCCGCTTTTAATATTGACTTTAGAACTGCAACAAGCAATTTGCAATACATGTTTTTTGATAATGGCGTGATGGAAATTACGCCTAAAGAAATTAAGCTTAAAAAACGTGGAGATATTGATCAATACATTTGGGAACGTAAATTACTTAAACATACGGTTCATATAGAAAAACCACACTTTACCATTACTAAAGATCTGCATGGCAATGATGATATTATTATCCACGAACAGGATAATATGTTTTTAAACTACATGATTAATACGTGTAGAATTCATTGGAGAAAAGAATTAGAAACGTCTTTAGAAGGCATAAAGCAACCTGATGCTGAGCAATACAAAAAGGATAACAAGTTTAATATTGCTGGTCCAAATCTAGAACCTGAAGAACGCCAGGAACAAAAACTTCATCTTATTAATAAAATTTATGCTTTTGGTTATATGATGCATACATATAAATCTCCAGACAAGCCTTTTGCTTTATATGCAATGGATAACAAAGTGGCAGATATAAATGAAAGCCATGGTGGTTCTGGTAAGTCTGTTTTCTTAAAAGGAATACAACGTGTACTACTTGAAAATCATTACATAAACGGAAGAGATTCAAGAAAAACACAAGACGATTTCATTTATCATGGAGTAACAAATGAAACAGATTTCATAATGGTTGATGACTGTCATGCGTATATGGATTACGGTTTCTTTTTTAATGCAATAACAGGTGATTTAGATGTGAATAACAAAAACGGATTGCGGTTCGTGATTCCATTTGATGATGTCGGGAAAATAGGTTTTGCATCAAATTATCCTCCTAACAGTTTAGATCCATCGTTAGCACGTCGTTTACTGTTTACAGTGTTTAGTGATTACTACCATCATAATCAAGACGATGAGTATAATGAATCTCGTGCTATTTCAGATGATTTTGAAGGCAAAACCTTATTCAAACATTTTACTGATGCACAGTGGAATAAATTTTACAATTTCTGTGCGCAATGCATTCAGTTTTATTTATCGTCGCCTTACAAGATAGATCCTCCAATGGAAAATGTGACGATGAGGAATTTAATGCAAGAAATGGGAGTAACATTTAAAGATTGGGCAGATGTATTCTTTGCGAAAAAAGTAGAAGATCAACAAACATCATCACCAGCCTTTAAGCATTTAGATGTGTATTTAGTAAAGCAAGATGCCTGGGAAGATTTTCAAAAAACAAAATCTAAAATGTCACCAACTAAATTCAAAAAATGTGTTAAAGCTTACTGTAAATACAATGAATGGATTTTCAACCCGAAGGAATATCAAACAGAAAAGAATGGTAGAATACTAAAAACAATAGATAACGAAACTAAAGAAGTATTCTATATTAAAACAACCAATTCAAAAAAAGTTGAAGTTCAAAAGGCAGCAGCTTCAGAACCAATTAAAGACGATAACCATGATGATTTGCCTTTTTAAAAAAGCTAAATCAACCCAAAAAAACTGTAATACTGTAATTAAAACTAAAATCTATGAAAACATTATTTATTAATCGAAAAGCAACTGAAGCTATTGCTTTAATTCAAAAAGCTCAGTCAGAATCAGAAGTATTAGATGCATTAGCCTTAAAAGAAGAAATAGATTGGAATTTAGTTCATGAAGAGCTAAAAGACGAATGGAATGATTACTTCGGTGATGCACAAAAATATTTACCGTAAAACCAAAAATTTATGACAACAACAGAAACAACACAAGAAAAAAAGGTCATGATAGAAGTTAGTGTCAAGTTGCGGATTGCCACTGCTGAAGACTTTAGAATTGAAGAAACTTACGAAGCAAGTAAAGGTGTTCTTAAAACAAAATTTAAACCAAACCTTGGTAAATCCTATTGGCTGAAAAGCCAACTTACAGGAAAGGTAGACAATAAATGTTATCAAATTAATGAAGATACATTTTGGCCAGAGTTTAGATCTTGGTTATCTCAAGGGATGATTTGGGTATCTGTATCAGATATAAGGTTAGATGATTACGAGCTTCAACCTAACAAGCAACAATTAGCATCATGAGTAAACACGAATACTTCAGCAGAATAGAACTTGCAGTTTTAGCTGCAAAGTCTAATTCATTCGATGAACTAAAAAACATCTCTGTTACTCTCATGTATCTATGGGCTTTAGGAGAAAGTATAGACACCAACTATTTTAACAAATGTGCTCATAAGCGCCTTAATCAAATCTATTCCCAATGAAAAAATCACTTAAAACATTTAAAATACTAAGGCTGGTATCATGGCTTATTATGTTATTCCTTTTTGGCTATTGTATTTTAAAGGAATCACAATCTCAAGAATTTAACATATTCATACTAGTTACTGCTGTAATAATTGGTGTATTACTTTTTGTGATAAACACCATAATTACAGATATAAAACAAACCATAAAACAACACTCATTATAATGCCAGTTTTAGATCAAACATTTAGAATAGATGTTACTCCAGAAAAATTTTTAAATGCCTGTTCTCAAGAAGAGTTAATAGAGTTAGATCTTTTAATGTCGTCACCAAGAATAGTTGAAAAAATGAAAGTAACATCGTCTGACGAACTGTTAAAAAACAATTTTCTCCTGGAAGAAAAAACACCAGTAGACATTAATAACAGAAAATGCAGAGAGTGTGGTTGCACGCAAAACGACTGTAGTCAATGCATAGATAAAACAGGTAATCCTTGTTTTTGGATAGAACCTGATTTGTGTAGCGCTTGTAGAAAGGCTAATGAGTAGAATTAATTATTTTAAACTTATATGAAAAAAAATAAAAGCTTTACAATTAATGACAACACTGGTTGTGGTTGTTTTCTTCTAGTTATTTCACTGATACTTATTATAAAACTAATAATCAAATTCACCTTATGGGTGATAACCTTTTAATAGTAGTTTATGCGAAGACATGTTTTTACAAAAGACCAGGAAAAGAAGATTAAAGAAAATTACTTAAAAATGAGTAGTAGGAAGCTGGCTGAATTTTGCAAATGTGATCGAGGTGTCATTCAAAGATATCTCAAGAAAAATAATCTAATTGTGCCTAAAGATATAGTTGAGAAATTTAGAATTGAAGCAATGACTGGCAGAACAACTTTTACAGCTGTTGAAGATAAATTTATTAAAGACAACTATTTAACTATGCCCGTAAAAACAATGGCTGCTAAATTAAATCGTAGTGGATGTGGAGTTACACGAGCTCTTAAAAGATTAAATCTATCTATACCCAAAAAAATAATTGAGCAGAGAAAAAAAGACAGTCATTACAAAAAAGGACATACTCCAGAAAATAAAGGTAAAAAACAAATTGACTTTATGTCTCCTGAAGCTATAGAACGAACTAAATCAACTCGTTTTAAAAAAGGTCACAAACCACATAATGCGCTAGCAGAAGGAAAAGAAGTATTAAGAAAAGATAAATCAGGTAGAAAATATGTTTTAGTAAAAGCGCCAGGAAGTCGAAAACTACAACTAAAACACAGAGTTGTTTATGAAACTCATCACGGAAAAATACCACCAAAGCACAACATAATATTCAAAGACAATAATACTTTAAACACAAATATAGAAAACCTAGAATGTATAAGTGATTCTGATTTAATGTCTAGAAACACTCTACACAATTATCCTCAAGAGATTAAAGAATTAATCTATTTGAAAGGAGCTATAAATCGTCAAATTAATAAACAAAAAGAGAACTAAAAAATGAAAGCTGAAATAAAAAACACGTTAGACTCTATAGTAGGAAAGGAATTTTCTTTTGAGGGTGAGAATATAACAATTAATAGATATAAAGATGTAAGTGGCGCAAACATAATAATATTCATTAATGGTAGACCTCGTAATTTTTTACCAAGTGAAATTCCTGGTTTTATAGATAAGTTGCACGAACCTTTAAAAGCACCACTTAAAGAAACTCAAATAGCTATACCTAAAACACAGTTATTTATATACGAGCCTACTGCAGAAAATAAAGAAGTTAAAAAAACTTTATTAGAAACTCTTAAAAAAGTAAAAGAAAACCCTAATTATATCCCTCAGGCAGAAGCAATATGCGGAGTAGTAAATCAAATAGTAGCTGTGCAAAAAACAGAAATACAAATGTTAAATATTATTAGTAAAAACAAGAAGTAGTATATGAGAATAGCTGTAAGATATAAAAAAGATTGTTCAGAATTTAATCCTATAACAATAGTTATAGATCTTCCTGATGACATAAGAAAAGATGAGGATGCATTTTGGGATTACTCTCACGAATACATTAGTGATCAAATTTTAGGAGAAGATCCTAAATGGATTAGATTAGAAGGTATTGTTCATTTAGAACCTTTAAAGCATTAGAAATTAACATAATAAATAAAAAAACAATGATAAACGAACTTAGTAAAGAAGTACATACCAACAATAAAGCGAAAGGCTTTTATGATGACAGCAAGAATATTGGAGAAATGCTTGCACTTATTCATAGTGAAGTAAGTGAGGCTTTAGAAGCTGATAGAAAGGACAAGTATTGTGACCTATATAACGAAAATTGGACTATTGACGGAAAAACATTAAAGGAAGATTTAAGCATTGAAGACGACTCTCAATTTATCACAATATTTAAAATGTCTTGTAAAGATACGTTTGAAGATG
Organism: uncultured Flavobacteriaceae bacterium; assembly: GCA_964517835.1. Classification (GTDB taxonomy): domain Bacteria; phylum Bacteroidota; class Bacteroidia; order Flavobacteriales; family Flavobacteriaceae; genus Winogradskyella. Next base: position 10,377 of record CAZFEV010000019.1, read on the forward strand.
AACTAGCGGATATTATGATTAGGGTTATGGATCTAGCAGCTTTTAAAGACGTGGATTTAGAAACGCACATAAAAGCCAAAATGAGATATAATAGCCTTAGACCACACAAACACGGCAAAAATTACTGATAGTGTTTGTGTATATCCTTTGTTGTGAGAACGTTTCACAAGTTAATAACGTTTAGTATAACTTTCTGTTGACGTAGGAAATGGAAGTTATACATTGTTAAGTACTGTGTGTGAGGGTTGGCAAATACGTGTAGCAAGGGTTTGAGGAACGAAAACTGTTGCGTTAATGATAAGATTATGATTTTAACAAGATTAGGAAATAAGAGAAAATTAAAAGATAAGTTACAGGAACATTTTCCTGCACATAGAATGCGAATTGAATTGTTTTTTGGTGCTGGAGGAAGCTTCTTTTATTTGCCAATACCAAAGTTTTCTGTTTTAAATGATTTCGATGATGATGTAGCCAACTTGTATTTGGTTTTACTTGATCAAAAAGATGAACTTAAAAAACAAATTGAATTACTGCCAGTTTCTGAAAGTTTGATCAAGTACTGGAGAAAAAATACAGAAACAGAACCGTTGAAGAAAGCATTAAGATTTTTACTCTTATCCAACTTTACATATTTAGGAAAAGGCGATACAATAAGACTTGGGATAGATCATTGTAAACAAAATTTACTTGATCGTATTGAACCAACTTTTGAGATGCTTAAAAACTCTAAGATTTTAAATGTAGATTTTAGAGATGTGCTGAAGAAAATATCATTTCATAAAGACGTAACACCAAAATCTGATTGTTTCGTTTATCTAGATCCAGTTTATCTTAATACAGAACATTGGTATAGAGTACCAAATTGGACTATTAAAGACACAGAAGATTGCTTTATAATAATGGCTACTTGTGGAATTAAATGTGCAATGTCTGAATTTGACAGTCCAGAAATTTTAGAATTAGCGATCAAGTATGAAATGAATGTAATCTATTTAAAAGATAGACAGAATATTAAAAACAAAAGACAAGAAATACTAATAACCAATTATGAAAAACCACAATTGAGGTTAGCAATATAGTTAGCAAAGTGTAGATGGAAAAAGGCAATGTGGTTGCAAACCTCTTTGACTGAGCGTTGGCAAAAAAGCGATGGCAAGACACATTGTACTTAACGTCCCACGTGTATCAGTAGTGGAGTTGCGAGCCAACACAAGTTCACTTGTAGTTGGTAGTAGCAAAGCACTACTGACAATGATAACGCCTTATGGTCATTACTGATACACGGTGTTAGGCCAAACCATTAATGGTTGACGTGGCCGAGCGTGTAAAGTAGCGTTATTATTGACGTGGGACGTTAGGCCACATGTAGATAAAAGGAGAGTGTGAAACACGATTTTATCGTAGGCCAAGCGTAGCGAGGCCATGTGGCCTAACGCTCAACGTGTAAGGCTCGTGGATGCGTAGCAGACACAGAAGAGCCGATTGAGCTACGCATCTATGAGCTTTACGCCTTGTTAGGTTGTAGTTGACCAGCGACCAGCGATTAATCAATAAATAAACAACTACCATAGCCGATGCGTTGCCATACGTTGAGCGTTAGGGTTGAAGTAAGGTTTGAGTAGGATTTAAAATTTATATTATGAAATCAGTAATAAAAACATTAGAAAAAGAACACAAAGAATTGTGTAGACAATACGGAGTGTTTAAAAACGCAGGATTTAGTAACACAGCTAAAGATATTAAACTTAAGATTGATGAACATAAATTGGCTATAGAAATTTTAAAGCCCAAACCGTGCCCTCGATGGGCTATTCAACCCTAACGGTCAACTTGTAAGGTTCGTCAGGTGCAACCTGACAGTAGAACCGATTGAGTTGCACCTTATGGACTTTACAAAATGTTATATGTCGTAGGGTTGAGATTAGAAACGAATTAAATAAATAAGCAGTACTCACAGTCGGTGCAACCATAAGTTGACCGTTATACTGCAATTAAAGTGAGCTTTTAAACTATTAAAAATTATGAATTATAAGGAAGACAATAAACTAACTCAAAAAATGCTTGAATCACTAAAACAAGGTGACAAAGTAGAATTTAAGTGGTATGGAAGCAAAGAACTTTATGTTGGTAGAATTGAAGTTAGTAATCACGGTACTAAATACTTTGTCAACGAATTTAATTATAAGGACGATAAGTTATTGCACGAAGGTATGAGATATTACAATAGTTTGGAAAGCTTTTTTTGTTTCACTCACTTTAAAAAACTATAACAGACTTATGGTAAGCCTCATAATTTTTATTGGTTTGCTCACGGGGCTCGATGCCCTATTGCAGTATAACGTACTAGGCTATGAATAGTGCGTGGTTAAAAAATGAATTTAATAAATAATAAATAAAATTAAAAATGGAAAAAATCTGGAATACAACAAGCCATTATACAAAACAAGCAATAGACGAGGCTTGTGAAAAATTAATTAAAAATAGAGTTAAAACACAATTAACAAGTATTGAGTTAATTAGAATGATGCAAAGTGACGAGGAATGTAAGCAATATGAAAAATTTTATGCTACTATATTAGAAGCCATATTAAATGAGGAAGAAGTTGGTTATCCTGAAAAAGAGGAATTTTTAATTTTACATAAGAGTTTGGTAGATGTTTACAAAGAGACACAGAATTAAGCATTATTTATAGCCGTTGTTATGCATCTGGCGCAAATAAAGCGTACTGATAAACATAAAATTGGTGCGCTTGTGCATAACTATATGATAAGCGTCGTTTTAATGACGCTTATGAGAAGTTGAAAAGCGTATGACGCAGCGAAGCGAGTAATATGCTTATAGTATAATTAAATCAATATAAAACTATGAATTATTTAACACATGATGGTCACCATCTAGCAACAAAAAACAAACTCCAACAAGCAGTCCAGGAATATTTGATCAACATGGACAGACAATTGCTTGAAGGAAACTTTAAACTAAAGCTATTTCAAAAATCTGTTATAGCTAGAATAAAAGAGCTAAACCAGGAACATTCTAGATGCAAACCTATGCAGCCTTCGTGGTGGTCACCTAACAAAAACGACTACCATTTATCTGGTGTTTCTTTTAGTCATTTTTATATTTATCATTCAAAGACCACATATTAATTATTGTAACTTAAATACATACGTCTTGCAGGTATTAACAGCTTTTCATAATGAAAAGCTGTTTGCTTTTGTATATAGATCATCTGCTCAGCTGTAGGAGTGTAAAACTTATAAACACGCTTCATAACACCACAATTAATATTGATAGTAGTTTCTTTAACAACATCGACCAGGTAACCTTTACTTATTTCTTCAAAAGGGCAATGCTCGACACAATGATTAAATAACATCATAGCTTCAGCACATTCTTCCTCTATAATACGCATAATTAACAAACTGTCCATTGTTGTTCCTTTTAATATTAACAGCCTAATGCACGCAGGCTTTAATTTTTCCCTATTACCCTTTCAAAAGTTCTAGTAAAAAAAAACTGTAATTTTGTAATGAATAGCGACAAAGCTAGATTTTACTTAGAATTATTAATTACAATTATTAATTTAATTTGTAATTAATATTACAAAAAAAATGTAATTCAATAATAAATTACAAAACGCTATTTTTCTTTTCCGCTTAAATTACAAAGTGTTTGTGTTCAAATATCTCGCAGTATTACTGGAATTAAACCTAAAAATTACATAATTACAGTTTTTTTGCAGAAATAATCATAACACAATTATTTTTTCACTTATTGTAAATTTATATTTCACTATAAGTGTATTTTTTCTATATTTGAGAAACAATTGTGTTATGGACCTGTCTAGTAAAGTTTTAGTACTTCCTCACGTATGCGGAATAGAGATTGACCTAACTGGTACAATAGATCCTACAAAACAACCTAGCTTACAATCATTTTATAACACATTTGTTCAAAACTCAACAGCTGTTCCTGCTTACTTTTCTCCATCTAAAGGACGTATTTCTGAAACATCAAACGACACAAGAGCTGGTCAACAATTTAAGCAAACACTTACTTTAGAGTTTCCTTCAAACGATCCTTTACGTGCCACACGTATAGCAAACTACTTAAAAGTAAAATACATTTATATTAAACTAAGTAGTGACATGATTATCTTTTTCGGAAGAAATGATTATCAGCAAAATACTGTTCCAAAAGTAAAAACCTCCAGCAACGAAAAGACGACAAAAATTACTTACACCTGTCAAAGTATCTTTCCGTATGGCTTTACAAACGGCAGCTTCTCTTTTGGTATACCAAGCGAATTCCCAATAAATTTTTATAACCTACTTTAAATATGGCAGAGCCGACTCCAAATCCATATCCTTTAAACATTCCAGAAAAACAAGACTCTTGGGAGCGTTTACAACTCTTGTTAAATGTTCCTGATGAATTTAAACTTTCTGCCGCAGAGTTTAATAAGATGGTTCAAGCTTTAAATTGGCTTAAAGAAAATTTAGGTAGTGGATCAAGTACTTCGTTACCTGGTTTCGAAACCATTTACTTTGGAGCTGGAGCATATCAAAATACAGCAGGAAACTCAACAACACCTGCAGAATTTGCAGCACATATAAACAGTGTAGGTTTTACAATCACCGAAAATAAACTCGCTATTATAAACATTACAGTAAAACGTCAAGTAGATGGACAGACAGTAATGGCTAAAGAACGGTATTATTTTAAAAAAAATAATACACCAGGAACTTGGGGTAGCAACTCAGATAATGGAGAAGTGTCCTTTTCCGATTTTATTTTTGATAGCCAAACAGTAGTAACATTAGTATATGACTATACAGTTGTAAGAGATTTAGGAGATATTGGTAACAATACCATTGTCGATTATGTAAACAACACGTTATCTCCAAATCAATCTCTGCAATCAGGAAATAATTATTTATTTGCCTGTGTAAGATCTGGAGTGAGAGAAATTTACGAATTTAAAGGAACGTTACCAGTTACCATTGGAGCAACCTCTCCAGATGACGATGTAGAAGTACAAGATTTTGATTTAATATCTAACGACGCATCATCTAGCAATAATTTTGTTAATACACTACAACAAGTCATTGCGGCAGATCCTGTAGCTACAGATGTGCCAGTGTTTAAAAATGGTATAGTTGCTGGTAATACAAATACTGGTGCTGGTATTGTTTGGTTACTTCAAGGTATTTCAGGTATTATTTATGATCAAAATCAATCAGTGTATCTAACATTTTTAGATCATGCATTTTTGTTAAGTAACGGAACTGTACAGAAGTTAATGTCAAAAATTTTAGAGTTTGCTGGTGATTGGGACGTTTCATCTGGTGCTCCTACAAATGCAAACTCTTATCTCTCAAAAATACTTAGAGTGACAGCTCCAGGAACATTTCAAAGTGTAGATTACAAAATTGGAGACTATGCTATATACAGAAATGGAGGTTGGTTTAAATTCATTGATAACAATCAAAGCGGAGGCGCATCACCAATTCAAACAGTTGTAAAATTAGCAGATGAAAATCGTGTTAACACAAATGTAGTTACAGCAGATTCAGATTTAACTTTAGCATTAGAGGCGAATAGCATTTATAGAGTAGAATTATTTGCTACTTACAAATCTCAAGGTACACCAGACTTCAAAAGTAATTTTACAATACCGTTAGGTGCTACTGGTAAAAGAACGTACAATTCTAATGCACCATCTGAACCAACATTAGATTGGACAGAAGAGAAAATAGATTTCGGTTACGGCAACACAATAAGAGTTATAAGACATAACGGAACAATTATTACAACAAACGCTGGTAATTTAACATTTAATTGGAGTCAAGATGTAGCAGATGCATCAGCAACAACTGTGTTTGCAGGCTCTATGCTAAAAGTTATAAAACTCAATTAAAATGAATCACATTCAAGACAATATAACCTATACAATTGAAGACGATTTACTTAAAGGTTGGATTGGTGCAAGTCCATTTAAAAAGCCTTTTTGGGATGGCTCTAAAATAATTGAAAGCTGGTCGTCAGAAGATGAAGAACAAGCTCAAGATGCACTCATACCAAATCGTATATCAAAGCTTAATTTCAAATTAGGTTTAATTGAAAATCATGGTATAACCAACGCTCAAGTTCAAGCATTTTTTAACACACTTCCAGACAATGAGCAAAAAGCAAGATTAGAGTTATTGTGGTTTGAAAGCACTTTTTTTGAACGCAAAGATCCTAACCTTATAAACTTTGCGCCAGCATTAGGTGTAACAACAGCAGATTTAAACCAAATTTTTATTGATTTTAATGGCTACTAAATATAAAGATATAACCAACCACAACGAAGTGTATATAAAGCTTTTTACTCAATGTAATAATGTAGAGTGGATTGAAAATGCTTTAGAACAAGCTTGGTATAGTTTTTTTAAAGACGATTGGTCATACGATGGAGCAACCTTTGTAAGAGAGCATAAAAACGAATACTGGGAAGTTGCAGCTTTTATACATGATTGGCTTAATAGCGTTGGTTATGTAGGTAAAGACATCGATTTATATTTTTTAGAAATCATGCGACAATTAAAATATAGTACACGACTCATCTTTGAGCGCTCAAAATGGATGCAATTTACTTTTTTTAATGTCTTTTGGCACAAAATTAAAGGCACATATAAATCAAACAAACTACCTCAGTTTGTACCAACACCAATAGCATTATGAAAAATTTTTTAAAATCAATTCATTACTCCTACAAACTGCACTTAATCATCTGTTTAATGCTCTTTTTTAGTGTTTGGTTATTTGGGTTATCTTGGTATGAGTTGTCGCATAGAATAGCATTGTTAGTCGTTTTAATTTTTGCTTTAGGTAAAGAGTTAAATGATGTTTCAGGATTAATTAAACCATTGTTAACAAGTAATACTCGAGAGTTTAGTATAAGAGATTTTGCAGTAGGCTTTTTCCCTTGCTTTGTGATTTACATGATTATAGAAACCACAATGCGATGAAACAAATAACCTACATATTAATGTTATTGCTTTCAGCGCTATTTATGGCATCATATGTCGTACAACATCGAAAAGACTTTACTCAAGATTTTAATAATGTAGTAAATGGAAATGGAATAGTAAGCACTGGTCTAACTTTAGGAGATGGAATTACACAACCAAAGACTTATTGGGTTCATTATGGTCCAATTAATTTAAGTTCAACAAGACTAGAATTAAATAATGCCGATGTAAAGATTATTGGAAACATAATTTTTAATCAAAACGATGCGTCAATAGATCAAATGCTAGAAAATGAACGCATTATAAAAAAATTTGAAACCGATACCATATTTATAGAATGATTCTTAAAAAAGCAGATTATAAAATATTAAATGATTTTCATAAATCTTTTTTTAGACCAAGATTTTTTGTAGAAGGTATTAAACCAGACATAGACAGGTTTATTTTACAAAAAAAGATAAGCGAAAATAAAAGACGTTGGAGAAAAATACTTTCACTTTATACATTTAATTTTTGGAGCCTAGCATATACGCTAAAAGCACCATCTAACGAATTTATAAGAGAAAGTTTTAACCATTATAAATAAAGCCCTAAATACAAAAGGAGTGACGCTATTTATTGCCTTTCGCGTAGGTTAGGTGGTTAGTGGTTTTGGGACTAGTTGCTCCTTTTTTTAAATTAGTATATGCCTCAAGAATTAATTAATGTAACTGTACGACCACATTTAGTTAGCTTTCTTCATAGAGAATTATATGGAGAGGTAGAAGCTATATATGACAACAAAAAAGTTAAGTTAGCTAAAATTAGTAAGTCCTCAATTATTGGTCAACTCCTAACTGTTTTTAAAAAAAATGCTAAAGCAGTAAATGTTCATAAAATAACAGGGTATAGTTTGTTTTTAAAAATAATAGATGACAAAGAATACACAGCTGTATTTCATGAAAAAAAACAAACTTCAAATTCTGTGCTTCAGCTATTACCTGAAGATGTGATATTAGTTAATAATTATTTAGAAAGTATTTACGACACATCTTTAGTAGAATTTGTTAAAGGTTATTCAAAAAATTCAAAATCATCACGTAGTGAAGTAACAAAAGCAGTTGACGCGTTTATGATAGAACATAATTTATTTGAAACAGAAATTGATCCTATGAGTTTAATTCGTAGGTACTATGACGCAATTAAACGACCTAATAGCTTAAGTAAAATTCAAAATCAAGTTGGCAATCGCTCAAAATACTTCAATTCTCTCTAAACCATATCACGATAAGAAAATAGATAGCGTTTAGATTTGTGATTAAATAAGCAAAAACCTACTTAAATATGAGTAATCTTGATCATAAGTCCAACTTACTAACTACTATAGCTTTCATAATTGGAGGTATTTCTTTAACAGACGCTGTCACATTTATAGTAGGTTTAGTTGTTTTGGTTTTAGCAGCTGTTAATAATTACTATTCAATAAAAAAAAATAGAATTGCTGCCCAGAACGAATTGAATAAAAAAAAATATTACGAAAATGAAAAACAAAATTCTTAGATACCTAGCAGTTATTTTGCTTTCATCTGGAACTGGAGCTGCAGTATATAATTATACAGGAGGAGATATAACCTTACCAAGTGGAGAGGATATTGAGTCTAAAGATTTAACCAGAAGTCTAACAAAGCATTACAAATCACGTAGTGTTGAAGATTCTTTATATATCACTATACATCATACAGCTGGCAGTAAACACGAAGATTTAAATAACATAGCAAAATTTCATGTAGAAAAAAGAGGATGGCCAGAGATAGCATATCATATAGCAATCAATGATGCTGGTGATATTAATTTCTTAAATGATATTGAAGAACGTACCTATCATGACAGTGGTGAAAACACACGAAGTATAGGAGTTGTATTGCTAGGAAATTTTGAAGAATCTAAACCTAGCGACGAAATGATTGAAAGTGTAAAGCTAGTTACAGATGCGTTGTGCAAGACATTAAAAATTAAAGGCATTAGAGGTCATAAAGACACAAGTCCAACCTTGTGTCCAGGAAAAAACGCCTATAAAGCCTTACAAGATATATTCTTTTAATCCCTATGATTAATAGCTAAACCGTTGTATTCATTTTAGTATTAGTGATTTGAGGGAGTTATTTTACTATAACGTTGCAACGGTTTTTAAATTCATTTCAAATGAAAAAAATTACTTTAATATTTCTCGTTTTGTTATCGCTTTTTAGCTGCAGAAGCGTTAAAAAGGAATGGGTTAAAGAAAACTTTACCGAAAAAGCAGAAATTTCACAATTAAAAGAAAACTACTCTAATTTAAAAAACACGCTTAAAACTGAAATAAACGAAGCTCTTATTTTAGAAATCAACGAAAAACTAAAACAAGAGAAAGTTTCTGAGTCATCTTCAGAAAATGAAAGTACAACAGTTTCAGGATCTATAACTGCAGAAGATGGCAAAGAAAAAAGCGTCACCATAGGTGGTACCACAATTAAAAGTAATGGCGCAAATGTCACATTTGAAACATCTTCAACTAAAGAATTTACGAGGAAATATGAAAGCAAACTAGAAGAACTTCAAATGCAATTAGAAAAAAAAACTATAACCATAAAGGAGTTGCATTCTGAAATTAATTCACTTAAAAGTGAATTTTCTATTTTTAGATCAAACTACGAAAGTGAAAAAACAGCCAAATCTAAAGAGGTTAAAAGCTCAGGTTTAAGCTTTGGCTTTTGGCTCACTATAATAATTGTTACCATCGTAATAATTATCATTTGGTATTTTAGAAAGTCGATTCCGTTTCTAAAATAACAAAAACACCAAAAAACCATATCACGATAAAAACATCGTTCTATTTGTTTTTTTGTATAAAACGAATAATCGATGAATTCTTTCACGTATAAATCTATAGACAATCGTACTATTTTAAATGAGATTTTAACAGGTAACTGGCTAATTTCTCATAGTGGCTTGTTGCAGTTAGAGCATTTTTTTAAAACTATTGCTGAGTATAAAGCTTCAGATAGCAAAGAAAATGATCGTTCGGCAAACTTATTGTCATTCTATAACGAAAATCATGAGCGTATTTCGCCTTCTAATGTTGGTGAAATACCAGAGGGCACAATAGCAGTAGTTAATTGTATAGGTCCTATGATGAAGTATGGAAATGATTGGATGCTTGGATCAGATGAAGTCATTTGGCAATTAGATTTTCTTAACAATCTTCAAAACGTTAAAGCAATTATTCTTTATGTCGATGGACCAGGAGGTGCTGTATCAGCAATTTCTCCATTTATAGAATTTGCTAAACGAAAAAAGAAACCAATTGTGGCATTATGTGATGCCTCTTTGTCTTTACATCGATGGATACCAGATGCTATTGCAGACTACCAAATGGCAGATAATAATATTTCGGCACGTTTTGGATCGGTTGGAGTTGTGAGCAATTGGATGGATTTTGAAAAGTACTACGAAAATCTAGATATCATCATCCATGAAGTATACCCTGAAGAATCTAAGCACAAAAATGAAATTCCTAGAGCTATAAAAGAAGATAAAGAAAAAGGGTATAAAATGCTTCGTGATATGTACTTAAGGCCAATGGCTTTAGCTTTTCAAGAGGCGGTAAAAAAAGCACATCCAAACTTAATTGAAGAAGAAGGTGTTTTAACAGGTAGAACATTTGGAGCAGATGAAGCTGTTCGTTTAAATATGATAAATAAGGTTGGTTCCTTAAAAGACGCAATGTTAGTCGCGCAAGCACTTTCAGAAGCACAGAGTGTAAACATTTAATATTAACAAAAACCCAAAAAACAAATGAAAAAATTTAAAGCTTTTTATGCGTTTATGATTGCCTTCTTTAAAGCAGATTCGCTAATTGAAGACGGTAAAATAAACCTAACAGAAGAGCAGCATCAACAACTACAAGACGCGTTAGGCGAAAAAACAAAGTTGAGTGATGTTGTAGATGCAATGAACCAAGAGCTAGCAGAAATGGCTTTACGCGATGAAGAAGCCACAGATCAACAATTAGTTGATTTAAAAAAGCAAGCTATTGAACAACTTAGAGCTCATGGCTTATCTCAAGAAGATGCAGAACAGGCTGCAGAAAACCCAAAAGAAAATGCTAAAGATCCTTCTATGAAAGAAATTTTAGCTGGTCTTATAGAAGGTAATAAGCAAAGAGATAAAATGATTGAAAAATTATTAGCTGAACCTGAAAAAGATACTCCAGTAGCACAAGGCAAAAAAACTAAAATTTCAGAAATGCATAGTAACACACATTTTTTAGGTACAGGTAACGCTTGGGATGCTTTTCAAAATAGACCATGGAACCAAAGAGCGGCAGGACACAGAAAAGGACCAACAGACTTTTCCGCAGAAGATGGCACCGAACTTCAAACACTTAAAGGAGATATAGATTTATATCACAGACAAAATCCTAAAGCTGTAAATTCTTTGTTTAGAGATTTAATTGGTTTGCCTGATTTTTGGACTCTTGTATCTAATATAGACGATAAAATCGCAACTGCTAATATTGTTTCTGCTGAAGTATCTCAAGCTCGTAAATTACCTTACTTAGCTAAAAATAAGCAGTTAATTCAGCCAGAAGAAAACAAAGTTTTTCCAGTTCAAGTAGATATTACGCACCAAGGTTACTTCTTACAAAAAATTGAAGCGTCATGGTTAAATGCTATGAACAAAGAAGGATCTTCTCCTTTTAAAATGAGTTTTGTTCAATTCTTGTTAATAGAATTAGACAAAAAAGTACGTCAGGAAGATCGTAAAGTGGCTATTAATGGTATTCATGTGCCAACACCAAACAATGCAACTGTTCCTGGTAAAGCAATACATAGAGGTGATGGTTTGATTGTTCAATTATGGAAAGCTTATTGGTACGATAAAAAATTCCGTATTGCAAACTTACCAGATCCTACAACGACAAACATAGTAGATTATGTAAAAGATGTAATTGAAGCAAACGTTCCTGAAGAATCTAAAAATAGTGAAGGCATGGTATTTTACTTGTCACCTTATTGGATGCGTCGTTATAAAGAACGTAAGCGCGAGTTGTTTGGCTTAGACAATAACTATAATGGTAAAGAAGTAAACGAAATTGAAAACTATTTAAATTTCCGCTTTGTGACACTTAGAGATCTAGAAGGCTCTAACTTCATGTTTATCACAGACGATAATAACATTAAGTTATACGAAAACAAACCAGGAGAGAAATCTATGTATCGTTTCCAAAACATCCTTAGAGATACGCATATTTTTGCAGACTATAAATGGGGAGCAGGATTTGATCATATTGGTACAACAGTTAGCGATACAGATCCAGAAGCGTTTAAAGTACAAACTGTTTGGGCTAACATGCCACCATACTTACCAGATACGTATGCAGCATTGTATGACGATGGTACAGGTAAAATTAAATTACCATTTGGTAATATTACACCATACACTGGTTGGTCTACAAACATTACTGAACTTTCAAATACCTTTAAAGGTCAGCTTGTAAAAATTAAAGGAGACACAACTGTGACAGGGTTGGTTAAGCATGATAATGCCAAAATTAAACTTGCTGGTAATGCTGATTTCGATTTATCTTCAGGAGGAACTTTAACCCTTAGAGTTGGTGCAGATTTTATTCCTGTAGAAGTTAAAAGAACAACAACACCAGAAACTGCTCCAACAGGAAATACAGATTATGTAGATAGTATTGATGCTACTCAAGGTGTTGACTTTAAGTATACAGGAACTGGAGCTGATGCTTTAGATGAAATCTTAAACGGATTTGAAGGACAAGAAATTGTAATAAATGGTGGTGCAGGTGGTGCATTAACCGTTAATGATGTGGCAAATAATATTGATGTTGCAAGTACAGCTGTGTTAGCAGATGGTGCAGACAATATTACATTGCTTTATGTAGATGGTATCTGGACAGAAATTGACAGAACTATAGCCTAATTAATAATCTATACCTATCCTGTTAATTCAGGATAGGTTTTAATACAAAAAAATTATGTACACATTTGAAGATGTAGAAAAAAGTAACGTAGCAGGAGCTGGTGCAGCATTGCCAAAAGATCCTAACGTTCATATTATGCGAACCAAGGATATTGCTACATATCCTGAGCGTAACAGTAAAGGTGTTTTAGAAGTAGGCACTTATGTTATGAAACCAGGACTTAAACCTATTAGTGTTTATATGACGAGTGTTAACCAAGATGCTACTTATGAAACGTCTGGAGATGTAGACGCAGAACAGTTTATGCAAAAATTTGTAGCTACTCATCCTGGTGACACTTTAGAATTTGCTGAGTTTGCTCAAAACACTTTAGGTGAAGATTTAATTGTTATCTATGGCACATGTGCTAATGATGGCAAACGTGTTTACGGAACTAAATGTTCTCCGATGCGTTTAAAAAACAATTTTCAAGCTAATAAAGATAAAACAGGTCATACATTAACGTTTGAGCAAATTCAAGGCACGCGCTTTGTTCCTGCTCATTACAATGGTGTAATACCAACATTAGCACCAATAGCTACAGATGTATCTATCGATTTAGACAGAGCTACAGGTTATCAATATAAAGTGGAAGCATTAGATACAACAGCAGCGATTACAATTCCTACTTTCGATTTTCAAGCAGGAGAAACTGTAACCTTCATTGGTTCTGGTGGTTCTGATCCAGCAACATTATCTTTTGGAGATTTAACATCATGTTTTGTTATTTTATCAAGCGGAACAGATTGGACAGCTCTTGATGGTGCAACCATTTCTTTTGAAGTTGTAGAAGGAGATGTGATGTATTTAGTAGAGCGACAAAGAACAGCTTAGTTTTAGTATTTAGTTGAGTTAGTTAAGAAAAAGCCTTGATCGTAATGGTCAAGGCTTTTTATATAAAACCATATCACGATGCAAAAGTGCAATTGCAATTACATTGTGACTTCTTAAGAACAAATAAATAATTACATACGTATGAAAACTTCATTAAAAGACAAGCTAATACAAGTGTTATTGCTTTCTAACAAAAAAGAACGCTATAATGCATTGGTAGCTTTATTAATGGGTAGTGATATTGCATCACCAGCTCAAAAAAGATTTTATAATGCCTGTGGCTTTTCACCAAGAAATTTAGATGCCTTAGAATACGATCTTAAAAAACTTGCAAATGTTTCAGATTCTGATGTTCGCAGAGCTAAGAAAGCTGTCAAAAAAATTGAAAACAAAGAAGTTGTTTTAACAGGTGAAGAACGATTAAAACAGCTTGATCCAGAAGCTTCTGAGGATATTTTACTTCAGGAAGCTATTGATTTGGTAGAATATTCTAAACTCGATAAAATGCTGCCGCCTGCATTGCCAAAATTCGCAAAAGGTCATCCAGGGAATGCTGAAAGAAAAGCTTGGTTAGAAAAGGAAAATGTACAGCATTCATTTACACGAAAATCTGATTTAGATAAAATCATTGCAGAAACGCATAAAAGTAAGGTAAATATTGCTCATAAAGAAGCAATTAAAAACTTGTTAAATGCAAAAGAATCGTTACTTGAGGTAGAATCTGAAATTAATGAACTAGGAGTTTTTAATGCTTTTAATGAATCTCCTGAAGCTGTAAAAACCTCAATTAAGCTACGTGACGAATTTCCATTTTTAAAAGAGGATGATTGTCCAAATCAGTTTAAAATACTTGTTGCAGATAAGTTTACTGCTTACGATAATTATATTGAAGCGAGAGCAGAAGTAAGATCAATGATTGAAGCTGGAGCTTCAAACAATGAGATTTTTGAGATAGCCAAAAAAGCGGTAGAAAACTTTGAGTTAAACTTAGAGATTTACGATGAGCTTAACTATTACAAAGAGCATGGCGAAGTTTTAGGAAAGCATCCAATATTTGAAGATTTAATGCTTCAGCAAAGCGTAGATAATCTATCTCAATTAGATCTTGGTAAGCGTCAAAAAACATTACGTGCTAATATTTCTCGTGATACTACGAAAATGAATAAAATGGAAGCTGGTGATAAAAAGGATGCGTTTTCAGAAAAGCTAGACAAAAGAAAAAAAGAACTTGAATTAGTAGATGCACGAATAGCAAAAATAAGCTAATACATGTCAACACATAAATTCTTTTCACTTCCAGATGCAGTAGCAACTCCAAAGGAGAAAGCATCTGTTTCTGGAAGTTTTGTTTCAAAATACTTGTTGGCTCACTATCAAAAAGTGGCTTCTGTAAAAAAAGATTTAAAGCGATTACCAGCAGCTGAAGAATTCTTCTTTTTACAAAGTGATAACTCCTTTAATGCATTTACGTTTATACCTGTGATTCTAGAAGATCAAAGTGCTAAACATTTGTTTGCTACGACGTACAGTATCAATAAACGTGTTATAAATGCATTAGTGGAGCTTCATCAAACTGGAAAGATAGACAGTATAACGCTTTTAGTTAGCGACACGATGCTTAGTCGTAATCAAATGATTTGTGACTTACTAAGCTCTGTAAACAGACAGTACGCTAATATAAATGTGTTATTTGCTTGGGTTCATGCTAAAGTATGTCTTATTGAAACAAAAGACGCTAATTACGTGATTGAAGGCTCTGGTAATTGGAGCGAAAACGCATACCTAGAACAATACACCTTTGCCAATTGTAAAGGGCTTTATGATTTTAGAATGAAGCTGTTTACGGATACCGAAATTAGGTATCGTGCTATAAATGGTGAGATAAAAAAGGAAGAATGAATTACAAAAAACATCTTGAAAATATGAAGTTAATAATACTATTAGTGCTATTCATTATTTCCGTAGTTCTAGCTTGGACTAAACCTTCAGGAATGACAGGTACAGATTTATATCTAAAGTATTGGTACTTCTATATTCCTTCAATTATTGTAGCTATAATTATTCATTATACAAATCAGAAATAAATGAAAAAGAGAATCACAGAACTATTATGTGCTTTGGGCTTCCATAAAAAAGAAATATTTGAAAATGAAGGTATGGTTAATAGTGTATTAATGCATGTTAAATACAAACGTTGTAAGCGTTGTTATAAATCACTTTAAGATGACTCCAGAACAGAAAGAAAAAATTCAAGTGTTCATAATTCTAGTAATTATTTATGCTTTTATAATAGCACATTTTTTTTAGATGGTAGACGATACACAAGATAAGGACATCACAGAGCTTTCGTATTTAGAAACTATTACTCGTTTAGCAGCTGTTAATTATAGTTACGACGAAATGGCCATATATCTAGATGTGTCTAGATCTCAGTTTCGTGAAAAAGCCACAACTAGAGATACCGATGAATGGTTGGCTATAAATAGAGGGCGTTTACAAAGTCAGTTTGAAATAGATGATAAACTAAATCAAAACGCAAGAACAGGAAATATTACAGCTGCACAAACAGCTGAAAAACGACGTAAAATAAAAGAGTTTCAAAATTTAAAATCGTTGGTGTATGGTGGAGATGTATAAAAATATAAAAGTGCCTGCGCATTTAACTGTAGATGATATTCATGATTTTATAGAAACAGGCGATTTAGATAATGCTCCTCAAGATATAGTTGATTATCTCGATGCTTTAGAAAAAGTACGCGGTATGAAAAAACGTTTGAGGCAGTTTTCTACCAAAAAGCATATTACAAAGTATTTAACAAAAGTTAATGGCCTTACAGATTATTTAGCAAATAAAATCTATTGTGATGCGGTTGAGTTTTTTTATATGGAAAACTCAATCCCAAAGCAAGCCTACAGAAATATGTATGCTGAAGATAACGATGAAGATATTGCATTAGCTCGATTGGCTGCAGAAAGCATTGAAGATTTGGAGAGAATTAGTAAAATGCGTGAGAAATCTTTCAAATTTAGACAATTAGATGTTCCAGACTTAGACGACTTTCCAGAAGGTTTATTTGATAAACCTTTTAAACTATACACTCAAAACCCAGAAGACGTTGGTATGGTGAAGCATGATCGTAGAGAAATAGCAGCTGCTATTGATAGTTATAAGGAACTTACAGAGCTTCAAAAAGATGTGTTACGTCGTGAAGCTGGAGATCTTCCATTTAAATTATTCCTAGACGCAAAAGAAGATCCACGTAATGAAGAATGATGCTAATGTAGAATATCGTTATGGCAATGTGGTTAGTCAGGCTATTGGTTTAATTGCTCCTAAGCATTTAAGATATATAGCAGGTCGTGGTACTACAAAGACTACAGATATACAAGCTGAGCGTTCTATGGACGTGATTTATGATATGCCTAGAAGTGTATCAGGCTTCGTTGCAGACACTTTTGTTAATGCAAAGGATAAAGTGGTACCAAAACTAATTGAAGGTTGGAGAGAGTACAAAGGATGGGTTGAAGGCACGCACTTTGTAGTAGATGAGCGTCCGCCTGCTCACTTTAAAGATCCATACACACCAATTTTACGTTATAAAAATACGATTTCAATTCACAATGGTTGTATTATAAAACTTGGTAGTTTAGATCAGCCATCAGGTTTGGCTGGAGATAGTTTTCAGCATTTATTTGGAGATGAAGTAAAATATCATGATAAAAAAATTGTAGATATTATATATCCTGCGCTTCGTGGATTTTCGCAAGTCTCCTACTCTCCTTTTTATCGTGGAACTACATTTACAACAGATTTACCAAACATTGCTAAGAAGAATCACGATTGGATCATGGACACTCGTGCTCAGATGGATGTTGAACAAATAAAATTAGCCTATCAAGCAGGTTCTATTTTAAATAACATTAATCATAAGATTAAAAATGCTTATGATAAAAAAGATAGAACTGCTTTGCGAAAATTAGTAAAACAACGTGAACGTTGGATGATACGTTGGTATACAGCTCGTTATGATACGACGTTTTTTTTGGTGGTAAGTAGTTTGGTTAATTTAGACATTTTAACTCCTGGTTATGTTATAGATCAGTTAGATGCTTTAGGTTGGGAAGAATTTAAGCAAAGTGTTTTGAGTTTTAAGAGCTCGTTAGAAGAAGGCGAAAAATTTTACACTGGTTTATGCCAGGAACATTTTTACAGTGATGGTATTTTAAATTCCGTAGTACAGCGCACGGGAATTAAAGATAAAGAAGAGTTTACGAGTCACATGTTACGTTATGTAGATCAGCATGCACCTTTAGAATGCGGAATTGATTTTGGTAAGATGATATCTATGGTTGTGGCACAAACCTTTGGCAATAAAATTTATTGTTTGAAGAATCTTTACACATTGGTGCCAGAAAGCAGTCAGCAGTTAGGCGAAAAGTTCAGGAAGTTTTTTGCGCCACACCAAAACAAGCGATTGTTTATGTATTATGATCGTTCAGGAAATCAATATGCAAGTTCTGGTCGTGATTGGGCAAGTGAGATTAAAAAACATATAGAATTTGATGCTAATGGCCACAGTACAGGATGGAATGTTGTGTTAATGTCTAAAGAGCAGGCTACCATTTATCAAGCTGAAGAATACTTTTACATGAAGCAAGTGCTTCAGCAAAGTTCAAAAGGCTTGCCGCAGCTTTTAATTGACGAATACCAATGTAGAGAGTTGAAGAGTAGTTTAGAGTTGTCGAGAATCATTACCAAAAAAGACACTAAAACAGGCAGTACTGTTATTCATAAAGACAAATCTTCTGAAAGTTTACCTGTATCGAAACTGCCCTTACAAAGTACAAACTTTAGTGACGCGTTTAAATATTTAATGTATCGCAAAACATGGGCTAACTTAGTGAAGCACAATAGATCGTATTTATCTACAGACTTGGAAGGGATGGTTTGATAAATTTGTATATTTGGGTTACAACTCAATGAAAACACATTATGCAACCAATTAAAAAAACGATAGTTTTTATAAATTATTCTTTAGAAGACCTTCGTGTACTAGAAAGTAAAATGAATATTACTGATGAAGAAGGTTTTAAAATTAGTGAAATTCAAACCGAACTTCATCAAAGAAAAGACAATGAGTTAGTTGTTACTTATGAAAGGCAATATGAGTCATGGCAGCAATAAAAGAGAACACATTACATCCAGCATTAAAGAGCGAAGTTCCTTCTTTTGATATGGTTACAAGTTATAAAGACTATTTATATGAATTATCTATAGACAGAGCTGTAATGTTTTTACATCCATTTCAACCAAGCATTACACCAATGCAATATTTAGTTTGTAAAATTAGGTCAGAATTAAGAAAAAAGCATGAAACAGTTTGAAGAAGTTACACCGTTAACAGAAGAAATGATAAACAAGATTGCTTTATCAACTAGTTCTTCAGATAGACATGTGTCTGGTTATGCTTTCAGCTTGACTGAATATTTTGAAGGAAAGCTTTTATTACATAGATGGTTTAGTTGTTTTGGACCTCATGATTTTACTTTTCATCAAGATTACTATACTGTTAAAAATGGTAAAGTGTTTCATATTAGAAGAAATGGACAATTTGAAGCTACAGGTGATGAAATAGCTAATATGTGTGTTTGTGAAAATTTAGGAGATTTAAATGAAGATATGTTACCAGAACCAATAACACCTTTTAATTTTTCTTACAAGGAATTCAAAAAGTTTATAAAAAAAATAAAGCCATTACATCTTCGTAATGGCGACAAAAAAGAAAAGAAACACTGACCGCCCGTAAGGGCGATTTTTTTTAAAAATCGCTCTTAAAGGGTTTAGGCTCTAATTATAAAGGGTGTTTTTGTTTTGTGCCAATCTTGGTTAATTATGTAGCTGTGCCAAGGTTTATTATTTTGTAGTGAGTTCATGTGGTGTACTTCTCCTTTTAAGCCATGCATCGCCATATTAATACAACACATTTTTACGCAAATATGGTCCACATCTTGCGCAACATAATAATTACCTTTGCAAATTTGGTTTGCTGCTAGTAAGGTTCTGCCGCTACCAACTGCGCAATCATTAATAGTGTTTCCAAAATCATCCTTTTCAACTGTTATTTGTGCCATAACATCACATAATGCTTTAGGAGTGAAAAATTGTCCGAAACCTTGCTTTTTGTAGTTACCTGCTAAGGCTTCGTAATAATCGCCTAAAGGGTCAATCCATTCGCCTAAATACGTATGTTTATCGTAAATTAAAAAAAGTGTTCCAATAACTTTGGCATACTGTTTTAATTGTTCCCTATCATATTTTTTAACGGTTTCTAAATATAAAGGCTCTAGCGTTTGCCTAGCTAGACAACAAATTAAAATTGTTAAAAAATCGTCGTAAACTGTTGAAGCGTCAAAGCGTCTGCCTAAAGGAGCAAAAAGGGAGTTAAACTCCCTTAAATACGGTTGTAAATCTGTAGTTTTAAGCATTAACTTTTTCTTTTAGTGGTTCAACTTGAGCATTTGAAAAAATGTAAGCGATTGCGTAAAAACTAAATTCGTCTTCCTCATTTTCGCTTGTTTTGTCTTTGGCTTTTTTTGGTTTGCTCCATACAAAAAAAGCCTTTGCTCCTTTTTTGACTTTGTAACCTAGTTGAAGCCAGCGTTTAAAACTGTTAAATTCTTGATGCTCATTGTTTTTATACATTTCAATTAATACGCTGTTAACGGTTCCTTCTTCAGTCGTTGCAACGATTTGCTTTGCTCCTTTGCTTAAACTCTTTAAAAGTTCTTTTTTTTCTTCTCTTGATTTGCAATTAAAAATTTGCTCGTGTATTGTTGTTTGCATCTTAAAAAATGTATTCGTTTAAATCGCTTTCGTGTTGGTGTTCCTCTGTGAAAAAGTCCGCAATAGCTTGCGCAAGGTTAAAGGGTTGCTTTGCTTTTGCTCGCTCCTTGTAGAGTTCGTAATCTCTAAAATTGAAAAATTTTGAAAGTCCTCTATTTTGTAAAATGCGTTTTACTTGGTCACTAATTTTAAATGAAGTATTTTTGCTTTTGTTGTTGGCTTGTGTTTTCATAAGTCATAAATTTTTTAAAAAGCGACTAACTGCAATTAGTCGCTTTTCTTGTTAGTACTTTTTAGATGTTAAACTCTAAAACTTCTTTTTCTGCTTTCTCTACTATTTGCGAAAATTCAGTTTCAACAAATCCCAAAATTTTATCAATCAAAACAGGGTTGCGAAGTGTGAAGCTGTAATTTGATGCGCTTGCAAATTTCATACTTGCATTTGTATTGTCGTTTCCTGCCATAAAATGTGTTAAATCGTCGTACTTTTCGCTAACTGCTTTAAACTTCTCAACTTTAATTTGAAAAGTTTCAAGACGATTAATACGAGCGTTAACGTTAGGTACTAGAATATCGTTTAAACGTTGCTTTGCTTGCTCTTTGTTTTTTGGCTCTTCATCCGCTTGTTTTTTCTCTGCTTTTGGTTGAGTTGCAGTTTTTTTAGTTTCAACTTTTTTACCTGTTGTTTTTCCGTTTTTCTCTGTTGTTGTTGTTTTCATAATTAACTGATTTTTAATGTATTAATATACATAAATATACAAATAAATCGAGTACTACACAACTTTTTTGTGTATGAAAACATATCATATCCGTGTAAATATTTATTTTAAAATCATTCTAAATAGCTAAAGTTTAAAGCTTAAAACTTAAAGTTGTTACCACTTTAAATAACTTCTAAAAAGCTAAAACGCTAAAAATCAACACATAAACCATATAAATAAAATTTATATGTGTTTGTGTTTGGATTCTTTCCCCGACCCGCTAAGATTCGTATATGCAGTTGCACACGCTCAAAACCTTAGAAATATGACGCTCAACGCCCAACAGCATTGACACACGCCAACAGCTTTGGCTGAGGGTGTATCTAACAACTTATTAAACCATATCACGATGCAAACAGTATGTGGTTGTTATCATTGCGTATGAATATATATGAAGCACTGAAGAGTATGCGTAAAATGAGCGATAACAATATCCCTTTCTCATTTACATTCATATCATGCAAGATTAAGTCTTGTGCTTCAGATGGAGAGAAGAGAGTTGGTAAGGCTCTGTTACGTACAGGCTACTCATCTGACAAGTCGAGTAAACATAATTCCCTTGTAGCTTACTATGACTTAGACAAGGACACCAACGGATTCTTTTACTTGCCATTGTTAACAGAATTAAATAATGTTTCATTAAAATGATAGAAATAGAATACTTAGGAGGTAATGCATTGGTGTCTACTGAAGATGTATCATTTACATTCGAGTCAGCAGAAAATCCAAGAGACTTTGAAAAGTACAATTCACCGCAACAATCATTGGACTGGACAGATCAAGACTATCAAATAGGCGATTATAGAGTATTCCCTTATGGTACTAATAATGATTTACCAAAAGTAATTAAAGATGTAGTTGGTAATAATTCATTAGTTCCTGGTATTTTAAAGAAGAAGTCACAATTAATATGGGGGAAAGGACCTCAGTTATATACAGAAGAGATTAAAGAAGGTGTGCTAACTAGAACTTGGACACAAGACAAAGCTGTACAAAAATGGTTAGATAGTTGGGACTGCACAGATTACTTATTAAAAAGTCTTGTTGATTATAGTCATATAGAAGGTACATTCACAAAATTTAATATGTCTAAAGGCATGCGTATAGGTAGACCATCAATAGCGAGCCTTGAACATATATCGGCAGAAGATGGTAGACTAGCCACAGATCTCGAAGATTATAAACCAAAAGCAAAATACTGTATAATTACAGATTGGACATTCAGCAGGCTAAATTCATTAGATTATACAGTATATAATTTATTTGATTTTCTTAATCCTTTTAAAAGTAGAACATCAGTGTTATATAGTAACATGTATAGTTTCTGTTCAGACTACTACACGATACCAGATCTATACGGTTCATTAGAGTGGATTAGACGTTCTACTGCAATTCCACTTATCATAAAAGCTTTGTCTAAAAACAGTATAAATCTAAAGTATCATGTAATATCACCTGCTCGTTTTTGGGAAAAGAAAAAAGAAGAGCTAGAAAAAGAAGCGCAAGATAAAGGAGAAAAATACGACGCTAAACAATTAGTGAAATTTAAATCAGATTATTTAAGAAAAGTCTCAAAGGTTCTTTCGGGAGCAGAAAACACTGGTAAGTTTTGGCATTCTATAAAGTATGTTACAGTAGAAGGGCATAAAATATTCGAAGAAGGCTGGGAAATCAAAGAAATCAAGCAAAACATAAAAGATTTCGTAAAAGCACAAATTGAAATTAGTGAACATTCTAACAGAATGGTTGGTGCAAGTGTTGGTATGCATCCAGCTCTAGGTGGTGCAGGTGAATCAGGTAGAGCAGATTCTGGATCAGAACAACTTTACGCTCTCAAAAATTACCTTTTAACTGGAATAGACATTCCAGAAACCATTATAATGAAACCAATTAACTATGCGCTTAAATTAAACTTTCCTACTAAAGATTTAAAACTAGGTTTCTATCATATGGTGCCACAAAAAGAAGAAGATATAACTGAAAAAGACAGACCAAAAAATCAAGTATAATGGAAATACCTTTCGATATTGACACGGATAAAGCATTTGCTTTAGATCTTAAACAATCACTTGGCTTTGTAGATTCAGATATACCTAAAAGAAAGTATTTACCAGAGCTTGATGATGCCGCACAAGATCTTATTAAAATTATAGGAAAACCTACATATGATGCTTTAATTGCTAATTATAAATTAAACATTGAAGGAAGTGATGACGCAACTGCACCATATCAAAACACAACATTAACAAGATTGTTTAAAGTGGCACTTGGTCGCATGGCTTATATATCATATGCTTCTGCCACAGATTTAGCACACACACCAAACGGAAGAAGAATGCGTTCATCAGACGATGAAAAAACACCTTTCCCTTGGATGATTGATAAAGACGACGATAATCTACATAAGAGATCATATAAGGCAATTAATTCTCTTCTAGTGTATATGGATTCAAATTTTGAATCATGGCAAACATCAGAGAAATTCAATGCTTCGTCGCAATTATTTGTTAGAACATTAGAAGACTTTGAAATGTTCTATCAGTTAGATTCAAGATACTTACTCATAAAATTGCAGCCAGGAATTAAAGCATGTCAAATAGACAAAATTATACCAAGAATAGGTCAAGAACAATTTGATGTGTTGTTAGCTAAAAATATAGAATTAGCTAAAACACCATCGGGAACAGGTGTAACAATTTCACCTGAGCAGAAACAAATGATTCACTTAATAAAAGAAGCTTGCTCTTATCATGCGTTGTATCATGGCATACCTAGATTGCAACTAAACTTATTTCCAGAAGGCATTTTGCAAGCTGTTCGAGGAGATAGAACCAATCTTAAAGGAAGAATGGTTCCGCAGTTCAATGAAGTGAAAGCGGTTTCAGAATTATACAAGTCAGATTCTGAAAAAGCACTACTTAAAATAGAAGCATTACATAAAAAAATGTTTCCTCCAGAAATAACAACAACAGAGCCAACAGATACTGAAACTTATGGCTTTGAAGAAACCGACAACTTTGTAAATACTTAACTATGAAATTAATTAAATGGCTCATAAAGCTTTGGAAAAAATTTAAACGCAGACTTTTAATAGCAAGAGCTTCGGTTAAAATGGAAGCTGCTGTAAACAAGCAAATCAATGGCAGAAAAGCCTTGCGTGCAGATGTAAATGCATTCCTGAAGGAATATTTTGGTATTAATGCGAATTCAAAATACATTCCTAAAGATTTTAAAAATAAGGAAGAAGTAAAAACAGCTGTTTGTGCTAAGTTCGAAACACGCATGAACAATCTTAATATCAAATTTGAACACCTGTTTTCGTAATGCTAAAAGACACGCATCATATCATAGAAATTCCTGAAAGAGAAATTACTAAATACATTCCAAAAGAATTAGCTTTCTGTAATGCCGATGAGTTTGTAACTATGAGTGGTTTGTTATTACAATGGCAAACCAAAGTTATAGACTATATAGAGCTACGCGTTCAAGCAGTGTATTACTTTTTAAATTTAAAAAGAGGTAAGCGCACTATAAACGATATGGAGCTAGAAATAATGAATTCTAATTTATACCAGGTATCAGAATGTATAGATTCGTTTTTCGAAAAAACAGACTCAGGAGATTTACAAATTAAACTAGACATTATATCTAATCCTTTACCAAACATTAAACCAACAGCTAATGTTTGGCATGGTCCAGAAGACAGGTTTGTAAACACCACTTTTGGTCAATACATAGATGCTGTAAATGTATTTCATTTGTACCATAGATCTAATGATATAAAGCACCTTAATATGCTTATGGCTATTTATTACTTACCAATAAACAAGCCTTACAATCCCGATAAAAATAAAAATAGAGCTTCTTTAATTAAAAGGTTTGTAGATCCTAATAAGGTTCAAGCTTTCTTTTTGTATTTCTCATCTTTTCAAAAATATATTACATCATCAAAAGTAATATGGGAAGGCAAAGTAATAGATATGTCTATTCTATTTACTTCTGCTAATGATGATTTTGAAAGCTCTATACCAGGACTAGGTGTAAAAAGCTTAGCGTTTGCTATTTCCGAAAGTAATATCATTGGTGACATTAAAGATGTGCATAACGAAAAGCTTTGGGAAATACTACTCCTGCTTTATGATATGAGAAAAAAAGATCAAGATGCCAAAGCTAGAGAAGCTGCTGCTAAAACAAATCAAGAATGAATCAATCACTCACAGACATAATTAACAATGAAGATCCTGAGTGGATTAAAAGTGTCATGCAATCAAACGATCTAGTAGAACTTAATAAAAGACTACGAAGTCCACTTTCATTAAACCGAAAAGCAATCATTAGAGCAAGAATCGAAAATTTAACTCATTTAATTAGCTAAAACTATGAACCCTATTACATGGCTTAAAGATTATACAACTTTGTTAGAAGATGAATTTTCTGAAATCAACAGCTCTAAAATGGTGATTGATTCCTCAGAACTCACAAAACGTTTAGATGCACATCAATCAGACTTTAATATGTTATTGGTTGGTGTAGTTCCAGATGTGAGC
The DNA here is from genome assembly GCA_964517835.1 of uncultured Flavobacteriaceae bacterium. GTDB lineage: Bacteria > Bacteroidota > Bacteroidia > Flavobacteriales > Flavobacteriaceae > Winogradskyella. The sequence goes on from CAZFEV010000019.1 coordinate 36,390, forward strand.
AGTAAAGGCACATCAGCAGATGATTACAAAGAAGTGTTTACAACTCAATTAATGGTGCTTAAAAAAACATCATACAGCGAAATAGATTACGATGAGTTTTATGAGATATTTAAAGAAGCGTATGATGTAGCAAAAAAAATTTCACTTAAAATGTTGGCCGATAGTAGTTCAGGTTGTAATGGCTTAAGACAACTAAATGTTAACAGTATTCAAATAATACCTATCTGGAATTTAAGCGCTTGTAATGGCTGTAACATACTTTTTAATTTTGATGCTAACATTTAAAGTCGTATATTACACGACAATAGCAATATTATGACAGAAGATGATATAGATAATGCAGTGTCAATTATTTTAAAAGACAAAGCATTAAAAGCAAAATTAAATCTAACCAAAGACAATGTATATTGGTACAGGCACAAGGCTACAATTTCAACTAAATTAGAGCTTTTGTATAAAGCTGGCAAACTACAATTAAATGATTGATATCATACGCAAAAGAGAATCACCTAACCAAGATGCTGTTCTAGAAAAGCGCTTCATATCACGCATTTTAGGCGAAGAGCTAAAAGAATTTGAGCAAAACCAAGTAAAGCTAATGAGTTCTAGAGGCTTTACAACAAATGAGTTTTATACAGGTCGTTTCTTTAATGTGTCTGGTAACATTGCAGAGTATAAACATCCAGTAGAGCTGCGTTTTATAGACATGAAAAAACGCCAAACCAAAACAGGTGTTAAAAAAAAAGCGTTTCATCCAATACATAATGCGCCTCTATTTGGTATGGCTAACAATATTTTACAAAGATTATCGTTTGAATATACTGAGCAAATGAAAGATTTGCTTTTAAATAGCAACCCTTAAATTTTATTTTTTCCCTAATTAGTAGCGTTTTTTATGTAATCAATACCCTTTATTATATGTTATTTACCAACCCTCAAGAAACCAATGAAACTACTAAAAAGAAAGTGCTGTTATCTAGAATTTGCGAAGCGTATCTAACAAGTGATTACTCTTGCGATACCGAAGAAAGAACAGAGGCTATAATACTTTGTAAACAACTTCATAATTCGCTTTAAACTAACCTAAACAGCCTGTTGGCTGTTTTTTTTATATATTAGAGCTTGCTAATTTTAAAAACATAACTCATGAAGTTTAAATTCTCTTTAATTATTATTTTGATAACATTTATAGGTAACGCTCAAACCGATTCATTAACAGCCTCTGCTAATTACAATACTATTTTTAAACTAAACTTTGATGATGTTCCTAAAAAAGTATTTAAAAAATATAAAATTACAGAAGATAAGTTTGAAGACAGTAAAACAATTACTGGAGATAGAGGAGGAATGAGAGGTGTAAGAATTCATCCAAAACTAACATATAAGAATGGTATATTAACACCTGTTATCTTTTTCCATTATTCAGGTTCGAGCTGGATTTTTATGGATGAAATTTTCATGAAATCAGCAGAACAAACAATAAAAATTAGTCTAACAAATCAAAACAGAAGAGTTTATGGTACTAAAGTATATGAATCGTCTATGATTGTTATGGATGATGAAATAATGAGTTTTTTAAGTCAATTTAAAACTGGAAAAGAAAAGTTAGAAATAAGGTATAGTGGCTCTAAAGGCAATAAAGATATTAATCTATATAATTCAGAAGTTGGTCTTATTAAAAAAACAATTGATTTATATAATGTGTTGTTAGAATATTCACAATAAGTAAACTTATCAACATAATTAATTCACTTATAGTGAATTATCCTATATTTATAGTATGCAATCACACATTGTATACTATTTTTTTTTATGTTTGCTTTGCGAAACATACTGAAGTGAAGCATTTCAACTCAGACTATATTAAACTATCATAGGCGTAGTTTCTCTCGATTCCCTATGCTTCGGTATTCGGTGTGTTTCGCAACATAGAGGGAGCTACGCTCCTATTATATTAATTTAAATAAATTTCTAATGCGAAACACAGAAAATCAAAACAATCCAAGTAATGCGCAACACTTAGCGCTAAAACTCCATGAATGGGCTCAAACCTTAAAAGAATGGGATTTTAAACAGCAAATCTCTACTCTAGACGAGATGGAAAATGCTTATTTAAACAGCAACCTTGCAGATATTGTAGAAGATAGACGCGAAGTCATCTTTAACAAATCCTTACTTAAACGCTTTTTAAACGCTATTAATGAGTTTAATGATGATGCTTTCTCAGGTTTGCCAACTTTAAATATTTCGACATGTACAGAAACAAAGTAGATATAACAAGTGATCAAGGCATTCCTGTAGATGCAGGTAGTCTTTGGTTTAAAGTAAACGACGAAATGGTTTTAGATGACCAAGATCAACATCTTACTGCACCTTACACAACAAATTTTGTGCTTGTTAGCGACTAAATATTCACTATATGTAAACATTTTTTCATATATTTGAGTTCACTTATATGTTTCATGAATGTTGATTACTAGCAAATTAACCAGCCTTAGGGTTGGTTTTTTGCGTTTACAACCATATCACGATAAACAATAACACTAGTGTTTACATTGCGTGAAAAGTATTGTAATGGCAAAACGTGTTGTAGACGAAGAAATGAGATTTACCGTAATTGTAAACGGTGACTCTGCAAAAAAAGAACTTTACGATTTAGAAAAACGTAATCACTCACTTACATCTGCTAATAAAGAATACAGAGCAGAACAAGCAAAACTCGTTTCACAAGGAAAAAAAAACTCCCAAGAATACAAAAACCTTTCTGCAGAGATTTCTAAAAACAACAAAGAACTTAAAGAAAATAAATCACGCATGAAAGAGCTCCAAGCGCAAATTGGAGTTACTGGTCTTACTATGCGTCAATTACAACAACGAGCTTCTCAATTACGTTTGCAGTTATTAAATATGGTGCCTGGTTCGGCAAAATATAAAAAACTAGAAACAGATCTAAAACAAGTCAATGGGCAAATTACCAAATTAAGGCTAGGCGCTAAAGCGTCACAATCTTCATTATCTAAACTCGCTAATGGCTTTAACAAATATGCAGCGTTAGGTGCATCTATTATCGCTACAGGTACTGGCATAGTGTTGTCATTACAACAAATGATTGATTTTAACGGTAAATTGGCAGACGCGCAGTCTAACGTTCAAAAAACAACTGGTTTAACCAAAAAAGAGACAAGAGAATTAACAAAAGAGTTTGGCTTATTTAAAACGCGTACAGCTCGTATTGAGTTATTAAAACTTGCTGAAGAAGCTGGACGATTAGGTATTGAAGGCAAAGCTAATGTATTGGAGTTTGTAAAAACTGCAAACGAAATTAAACTAGCGTTAGGTGATGATCTTAGTGATGCGCAAATACGTGAAGTAGGAAAAATTGCTAAAATATATAAGGTTGGAGAACAAAATAACAGAAGCTTTGCAGAGAGCTTTCAAAGTGTAGGCTCTGCTATTAATGAAGTCTCTGCTTCAGGAGCCAATCAAGCAGATTATTTGGTAGATTTTCTTAAACGTACAGGAGGTATTTCCGACATAGCAAATATTGCTGCTCAAGATATGATTGGTTTAGCAGCTGCTTTTGATGAAGCTGGGCAATCTCAAGAAATTTCAGCGACTGCCATTAATAAAACCTTTGGTTCTATGGCTGGTAATGCCGAAAAATTTGCAAAAATAGCAGGTGTTGGTGTTAAAGAATTTTCTAAAATTCTAGAAGAAGATGCAAACGAGGCTTTAATTCTGTTTTTAGAAGGACTTAAAAAAGGTAATCCTGGTCTTGAAGAAATGGAAGCAAGACTTGATGGAATAGAGTTAGGTGGTACTAGAGGTAAACAAGCAATTTCTGCACTGGCAGCAAATATCGATAATCTCAGAAAAAAACAAGAACTTGCAAATCAAGCGTTGTTAGACAATACATCTTTAACAGCTGAAGCAAAATTACGTGAAGAAAATTTAGCAGCTGTTTTAGAAAAAATTCAACGTCGTATTCGTGGTATTTTTGCTTCAGATGAAGTGGTAGAAGGCTTAACGTCTTTTGTTGAGTGGTTTGGCAAATTCATAGGTGCTGTAGAAGATGGAGATGGTGAAGTCACACGTTTTAGAAATAATTTGGTTAGTTTTTTAAAAACTGTTTTAGTAATCACAGTTGCTATTTTAAGCTATAACACAGCATTAAAACTAACTACTTTATGGACAACTAATGCGTGGCAAGCTACTAGGTTATATGCTTTAGTTCAGAAAATTTCGACTGCTTCGACCTATGCTCAGTTAGTAGCCATAGACTTATTGAATATTGCCAAACTTGTTTTAACTGGAAGGTTAAAAGCTGCTAGAGTTGCAATGATTGCTTTTAATACAGCTACAAAACTTAATCCAATAGGTTTATTATTGGGATTATTAGCTGCAGTTGTAACTGCATATGCTTTATTTTCAGATGCTTCAAAAAAAGCAGCTACCTCACAAAGCTTACTTAATAAGGCTATGGCAGAAGCCGATAAGAACACAGCAGAAACTATAAAAAATAAGCAATTGTTATTGGACGTGGCTAGAGATGAAAATCTATCATTAAAGCAACGTCAAGATGCTATAGACGAGCTAAATCGTACGGTTCCAGAATATAATAATCAATTAACTATTGCTACTGTACAATTAGAAGAAAATACAAAGAAATTAGATAGACACATTGAGTCGTTAAAGCAAAGTGCTGTAGCTTATGTGCTTCAAGAACGTATTAAAAAGAAAGCTGTAGAATTGGCAGATTTAGAGAACTCTGCTTTAAAAGATAACATTGAATGGTATGAAGAGTTATGGAATGGTATAAAAAGTGGAGGTCAGCACTTTGCAACTCAAGCGAGAAACGCTCAGACTGCTATTAATAACAAACGTGAATCTATTGCAGCAACAAAAGAAGAAATAGCAGTTCTTGAAGAGTTATATAAAGCGCAATTAAAATCAAATCCTAGTTTATCTGTTACTGATGAAAACGGGTCGCCTGAAGAAAAAAAGAAAAAATTCTTTACATCAAACAAAACTTCATCATCATCATCTGGAAAATCAAAAATCGACCAAGCCAAAAAAGAAGCTGCAGCGCTTTTAAAACTAGAACGAGAAACCGAAGATGCTCGTATAGCTTTAATTGAAGATGCATTTGCTCGTGAAATAGCAATGAATAATGCTATGTTTACTCGTAAACAGCAAGACCTTGAGCGTGAATTTGAAGCAAACCAAGAAGCTTATGATAAAGCTATATTAGCAGGAGACACAAATCTAGCTTCAATATTACAGGCTAAAAATGAAGAGTTAATTAAACAATGGGATCAACAGGAACAATTAAAGCTAGACAAGCAAAATGACATCTTGCAAAAAGGAATTGAAAACCACATAAACAAACTTCAAGAACAATACAATCGTGAAGCTCAAGAGCGTCAAACAGCACATAATAACGAGCTTGCTGCTCTAGGTAATAACGACAAAGCTAAAAAAGCACTACAAAAGGCGTTTGATAAAGAAGAATTAGATCTTCAAAAAACGCATCAAGAAGCATTAATTAAAGAGTTAAATGACGTTTTAGAAAATGCTAAGTTCGAAGATTTTGATATAGATATTCTATCAGAAGAGCAAAAGCAAGCTGTAGTAGATAGGTTATCTGCTTTAGGTTTAAAATTATCAGAAATTAATGCGCTTCTTGCTTATATGAAGGGAGAAAAAAAGGAGCAACATGAATTAGATCAAGCTGCTTTAGGAGAAATGGGCATTTCTGGTAATGTTGACATTCTTGGTATGACGCCTGAGCAATGGGAGGCGACTTTCACAAATATTGACTCTCTTGCAACTGCCTTTGGTGCTGTTGCTAACATTTTAGGAGCTGCTAAAGAAGCTTATGCCTTGTATGATAAATACATTACAGCATCTGAAAATAAAAAGATGCGACGTTTAGAAAGGAACTTTAATAGAGAGAAAGCTTCGCTTCAAAAAAGTTTAGACAATCAATTTATAAGTAAAAAGCAATACGAAACAGGTGTAGATAAGCTTCAAAAAGAATTTGATAAAAAGAAAGCTGATTTAGAGTATAAACAAGCTAAACGTAAGTGGCAAGGCGACAAACTTTCTGCTATTGCCAATGTTGCGCTAGGTGTTACTCAAGCTTTAGCGAGCTCTCCTCCTCCTGCCAATTTTATATTAGCTGGTATTGTTGGTTTAATGGGAGCGCTTCAAATAGCTACAGTTGCTAAAAACAAACCAGTAAAAGGATATCAAACTGGTTTCTACGGGAATTTATTTCCTGTGCAACGTGAGCAAGATGGTAAACATTTTAATGCTGAGTTTGGAGGTGAAAGTCGTTCTGGTCTTGTAGATAAGCCAACGGTATTTTTAGCGGGAGAGCAAGGAAAAAACTTTCCAGAACTCATAATTAATGGTCCAGACCTTAAAAAGTTTAATCCAGATTTAAAGAGTTCCTTGTATAGAGAAATACGTCGAGTTAGAGGTTATCAAGATGGTGTTTATGATGGTGTAAAACAAGATTCTAATTCAACAGATTCTTCTAACAATGAAGCATCTGCTCTAATGATGATACTTCTAAAAGAAAATATTGAAGTGTTAAAATCATTAAAAGAAGAAGGTGTTGTTGCGTATTTAAACAAAGATTTTGAAACTATAGAAAAGCTTCAAAAAGAATTTGACAGGCTAGATAAAATTAAAAGAAAATCAATTATATCATCATAATGGCTTACGAAGAATTTACAAAATCAATACTATTTAAAGATCAAAACATTAATACGGTTTGCAATCGTATCATAGCGCTTTTAATTTCAGAGTTTGGTGAAAGCACAATTCAAACTAAATTTTGTTTAACAGGAACTGTTGCTAAAATTTTTCAAGGTGCATCTTTAGAAGATATAACAGTTATACCATTTGTAACAAATGATGTAGAAGTGTTTGAGTTTTGCAGAAAAGAACTTCCTGCACTTATAAAAGCGACTGCTTTTAATTTAACAGATCGTGTTCAAGTTAACCGTAAAGGTGTTTTTTTTGAGTTTTGGTACGAAAGTGACTTAGGTACTATAAACACAGTTAATGGTATTCAATTAGAAGATCCATCAGACATCTCTATAAAAATTAAATAACATGCCAAATAACATCACCATAAGTTCTACTCAAGAGTATTCAAATGCAGACAATGTTTCTCCTCAAATAACAGACTGGAGCTTTAGCCCACAATCACCTCTTGAAATAAATCATCTAGCTGGAGCTGCTGTTCCAGATCCTGTAGATATTAATACACAAATTAAAAATTATATTGCTTTGTTGGGAGATCAATACGACAAGTATTATGTCACAGCCAATTTATTTCAAGGATCAGATCCAATTTGTCAACTATCTGGAGCTATAGCTTCTGCTCCATCAGAAGGTTATTTGTTAACAGAGCAAAATTTAAATGTAACAACAACGCTAACCTTTGAAAATTTTTCAATCTACAATGAGGAAAGCATCACCAATTATATAAGATTTACGGTATCTGGAAAAAATGACGATTCTCCTTTTTTCCAGATAATAGAACATGTAAATTTTGAGGTAAAAGTAAATTTTATAGGTTCGGTATATGTGGAGCCAACAGCGTTTAATTTTTCACACATTTTATACGACACACTTCCAGATGCTCAAGATCTAAATGTTCACTCAAATGGCTCTTTCTTAATTTTCGTACCAGAAACACTTGAATTATCTGGAGGAAACATCACAGGAGGAACAGTTTTAAATGGTTGGCGAGAATATATAGGTACAGACTCTCAGGTTTTAAGCTTATCATTGTCAGCAGCTATAAATGATGAACCAGAAGGTGTGTATAGTGCTGTCTTAGGTATAAGCAATAATGGCATTACTTACATGTCTGCAGACGTTGCTATTTTTGAAACTGCTGTAAATACTGTAGAGCCAAGTGGCTTAGAGTTTACCGCAATTAAAAGCGTGTCTGAAGCTGAACCACAAAACATTAACATTAGTGGTCCAGGAGCGCTAACTTATACATCTCCTTCCTGGTTAGATTTATCTTTAGACACTTCTGTTGTTGGAGTTGATAGAGTGCTTATTGTAGATCCTGTATTATCTAATAATATGTCGGTTGGAGAGTATCTAGGTAACATTGTAATTACAATTGGTGGTGTAGATTATATTGTAACTGTATCATATACTGTTTTCGGAAACACGCAAATAGGAGCATCTTCAGAAGCTATAAATTTCACTGATGATTATGCAACCATTTCTCGCTTTTATGCAGATCAAGATTATCATTTAAATTTAGGGTTACTTACAACCTATTTTAATTACGGAAACACAGTTGCTAATTATAATGAGTTAAGACTTAAGTTAGGTTTTTTCAACAATACAACATCCTATTTTATAGGAAAAACTATAAAACGTATCATGAAAGAGTTAACAACATTACAGTTGATTAACTATGTAGATTTATGGGATTTTTCATCACCAATTCAAAATCATTACAATCCAGCCATTATAACATTAGTAGCTACATTTGTTCATAATCAAGATGAGCAGCTTAATAATAGTGCGACGTTTGAAAACTTAAAGTTTTTAAAAGGTAGAAAGCCAAAAAAAACCTTTCCTAATTCGGCAATACTCAATTTTTATGGAGAGCCTTTAAGAACAACACCTAACAGTGTTGTGCTATTTAATTTTTATAAAGAGCAACCTCATACTATAAGAGTGTTTAAAAATGGTGTCTTAGATACTTCTATTCCTCATTCTCCAGTTTTAAACAGGGTGTTTTCGTACAAACATTCGTTTGAAAACTATAACGAAGGAGATGTTATAGAAATACGCTTGCATAAAAATATAGACGCTTTACCAGATGAGGAGTGGTTAAATAACGAAGACAACTATATATCGCAAAAATACCTTGTGTTTCCAAAAGGAAAAGAATCTTATCATATAGGTTGGGAAGACGAGTATGGTGTATTAGACTGCTTGGAGTTCACAGGTTCTATTGGGTTTGATTTAGAAATAGATTCCAATACAACATTGCAGTATAAAGATTTTCTAGAAACATTAAGAAAGCTAAACACTTCTAGAACTCAAGAGTTAAAATGCAATACAGGTTTTATTTTAAAAGACAATACAAAACGTGTAGAGTCATTAATTAATAGTCAAAGAGCTTGGTTGTTTCTAAAAGGGAACACTACAGAAATAGCTTTAATACCTAAAACAAAAAAATTAGCAGGAAAAGATAGTGATAAAGCATTGTATGCTTACGAGTTAGAATTTGAAATAAACCCAAACAATGATTACGAGAGTTATACATAATACCTTTGAGTTAGATTTATCTAACATTCCGTTAACAAGAGTTGAAGAGAATAACATCTTTAAAGGTAAGTTAGTGTCAAAATACACGTATCCTATCGAAATTGATTTAACTCCAGAACAAATTGTAGCGTTGAATCATATCACAGATCATAATGCTACAAATAGGGAAACAATTTTTGAGGTCGATTTTTATACAATGGAAGAAAAGCATGATGCTATTTTAGAAGTTGAAAAAATCATAGGAAAAAAAGCATACTTGCAAATTCATTATGGTTTAGAAGAGTTTCCTAACCATTCTACTCAATTATCAGATTTGCCTTTAGAAAGAATAGAATTGCTTCAGTCTATTTTCACATATGCAGAAAGTATTATACCGCAAACTTATCCAGCAGTAAACTTTAATTTTCCGCAAGTTATTACCGATCAGTTTGATACTGAATCAGAACAATGGCAATATTTTGAAGGTATTGTAAACAATTATGTAAATGGAGATTTTTTAATAAACGAATACGACTCTAATGCAAACGAAAATGTTAACCGAAACGTGTTACAGCCTCTGCCTTATTTGTTGCATGTTTTAAAAGTAGGTTTAGAGCAAAAAGGCTATACCTTAGAAGGAGATGTGCTCACAGATCCTTTGTTAAAAAAAGCAACAATATATGCTTTGTCAGAGTTTTATTATTCCGCCACTGCATTACAAGAAACTGTTGAAATACTTACCGATGAGTACGATTCAATTAATGAAGAGAATTTTGGAACATACACTCATGAAATTAACTTACCAGAACCAGGTAGATATAAAATAGCAGGAAATGCTATAGTTAGAACTAAATCACCAGCTGTTTCAGATAGTGATGATGTTACCGAAACGGTTGGTTATGTGAATTTCACCACTAATTATGGTTATTTTAGGCAAGGAACATCATCGTTGTCGTTTAATGGTCATACCAAATGGTCTAAATCTGTAGGAATCAATTTTCAACCAAATCTTTATAGAGAGAAATTTAGAACCATTGACTTTAATATTGACTACACAGGTAATGAAGGACCTTTAATTTTTGATTCTCACCAATATTCTATATCTGAAGCTGAAGGATCAGATCCTAACGAACCAGCTATGGTATTAGATGTTACAATAACACAATTAGCAAAGTATGATAATAATGGTGACTTGGTGCCTACGTTAGTGACGCCTAATCAAATAGATTTAACAAAGTGTGTTCCTAAAAAAACCTATGGAGAATTATTTGAAGAGGTGTTGTCTCAAAAAAACTATGGATTTACAATTAATGACAATGTTGTTACGCTCTCTAAGAAGACAAGCATAATAAATCAAAACAATGAAGCTCTAGATTTGTCTGATTTTGAAGCTAAAATACCTGAAAGAAATTTTAACAAAGGCAAATCTTTTGTTCTAGCATATCCAGATTTCAACTCTGAAGATTATGATTTCGGCAAAATATTAATCACAAAAGACGACTATCAATTAGCGCCTTTTAACAGGCCAGATGATGCTCAAGACATACCTATAAAAATGATTCCTTTACCGTTAAAGCAAAAAGGAGATGTTGTAACGGCTCATGGTTTTTTAGATGACGATTCTAAAACACAATTGGTGTTTTACGACGGTTTAGATGCTAATTCATTAAACACATCAGACACATCAGAAGAAATGTCTATTTTAAACATTTATCTTAATAGTTACCAGGAGTGGTTAAATTTTTTGTTTAACTCAGTGAACTACATATGGCGTTTTAAAACGTACTATGTGTCAATGATAGGATTAAAAATAGATTCAATAATCTACGCTTACAAGCAGTATCATTTAATAAAAAAATTAACACGTAAAACCAAAGATGACGAGATTCTCGAGGTTGAGATTGAAACCGAAACGTTAGAATAGATTATCTAACAAATCTGCTTCAGCATTTTTTTCGAGTTCAGCTAAATGAACGTAGGCCATTGTTTCTTTAATGTCACTATGATTCATAAGAATTTGAAGTTTAGCAACGTTTCCACCTAATAAAATATAATTAGTCCCAAAAGAATGTCTACTCATATGAAAATCTATATTTTTATTTATTTTTAAAGATTTACACACTTCTTTAATTAACCGCCTAGTGTGCATGTCAGAATATCTTTTAACAAATAGTTTATCACACTCCTTAATGATCATAAAAGCTTTTTTGTTCAACCTGGTAGATTGTGTTTTTTTGGTCTTAACATGTGTGAAAGTAAAATAACCACGTAGCAATTCTGATCGAGATTGCGCCATAATATCAGAAAATCGTAAACCAGTAAAGCATCCAAATAAAAAATAGCCAAGAGCAATTTTTTCATTTTCAGAAATGAATTCACTTAAATAGTATTTATAAACCTTCTGGATTTCTAAAGCGTTTAAATAATTTTTATTTCCTTTTGTTGTTCCTGGTTTAATATCGTTTAAATTAAATTGTAGTTGCACTCCTGCTTTTTCGGCAAAACCAAGGTATTTCTTTATAATCTTGATATTTCCATTCCTAGTTGTTTTTATATTTCCAAGTCTAGCAAGATGATTTCTGTATTTTAAAATCCACATCTGATCTATCTCGTGAAATAATACTTCAGCCTGATAGTCCCTTAATTTATTCCAGACAGCTTTTTCTTTAGCGTAAGTAGACTTTGCAATTGTTGCTCTTCTATCTTCAAGCATCCAATTAAAAAAACTAACAAAATTAGCTCTTGGTAAATTATTTTTAAATTCCGACACAAAAGCAGTTAAGGTTAAGTCTTTAAACGACAACTTATAAAACACCTTTATTTTATTAACCTTTGCTTTAACGTTGTTAATTAAGAGGTTTTCTATTTCTGTGTGTTCAGCTGGACCTTTTAAAATTTGTTTGTCTTTTATCCAGTAATTACGTTTGACATGAATGTCTAGAGGTATGCGTTCACGTTTGCCGTTAGATGTAACATTAAGAAATAAAGGAGATAAACCTTCTTTGTTTATATAATTACGAAGTTTAATAGAGATAGTCATTGGCACAAAATATTTTATTGTGTCAAGCCTTGTGTCAAAAGAGATGTTTTCTGCGTACATTTAGCTAAAGTTTTAGAATTAATTAAAAAAGCCTTTGTTTTAAAGGCTTTTAATCACTTACTCTAGCGTAATAACTGGTATAAATAGATATGAAATCTATTTGGTAGTGGGCGCGAAGGAACTTCGACAAAGCGCATAACACGTTTATTATCAATAATGTT
>CAZFEV010000020.1:0-45028 GCA_964517835.1 uncultured Flavobacteriaceae bacterium
GATATGTGGATGGGGCCCCTATTTCAATGGATTTTAATAATATGTTATCTTTTAATGATAAATTTAGTATCGGAGGTACTTTTCGAACAGATAATAGTTATGCTGCAATTGCATCTATAACATTTAAGAAGAAATTTACTTTTGGATTTGCCTATGAAACTAGTTCTAGGAGAGAACTAGCAAGGGCTCAAAACACTAATGAGATATTGTTTAGAGTGAAGTTCTAGTTTTAAATAAATTACAATTAAGTATTGTTTTTAAAAAACCACCTATTTATATGGGTGGTTTTTGATTTTTATAAATTAGAACTTATTAGAAGTATAGCTTAGGGAGCTAAATAGAATAAATGGTTCCATAATTATATTATTCTTATCAAACTAATTAATGTTTCCAATTTTAAATATAATAGGTTAAGAAAAGTTTAATCACAGTACAAAATTCATATTCGTTTTTGTAACGAAGTACCATTTTTGGGTTAAATTTTCGGAGATTTCTTGAACTCATTATGGCCCATTGGTTCGCGTCCATTTTCGCTTCAATGATGCAAGTAAGAAAGATTTTGCCTTTGGTTGTGCATTATAATTCTCAAACTAATTAGTAAATATTTGTTGTCAAAAAAGGAAAATTCTAAAAAAAATGTTAGTTATTGTTCTAGTTTCTTAGTCTCATCCAACGAGCGTAGCGAGTATCTTCAATAATCGCCACTAAGGTAAAAGACTGAAGTTAACTTTAGCTTTTCAAGCTATTATTTTATAGATATTTCTTTTGTTTTGAAAATAAATACGACATCTAAAATTAACAATCTTATTTTAGTGTTTTGTCCCAAAGTGCCAAATATTTGGCACATACTACAAATCTTATCATAACTATAATTTAGAATTTTGTTTCAGAAATTGAAATTGAAGCAAAATGAATACTAATATTTTCAAATTAACAGGTTTTCTTTATCTACTTGTAATTCTTTGTGCAGGTGCAAGTCAAGGCTACATTCGTGGTGGATTAATTGTTTATAATGACGTTGCCTTATCTGTCGCTAACATTCTAGAGAATAAAAGTTTATTCAGACTTGGTATTACCTTGGATTTGATAGCCTTTATTTTAGATGTAATCATCACTATATTACTATACCAAATATTTAAAGGTTATGGTAAAAGCCTTGCAATAGTAATGTCAGCATTTAGATTGGTTGCTCATCCAGCAATTGGTAGCATAAATCTTCTTAACCATTACTATGGTCTACAGTTAATAAGTAAAGGAAATGCTCTGAATGCTTTAGACTCTTCTCAGTCAGAGATTTTAGGAATGTTCTTTTTAGATGGTCATTCTTTCGGTTATCTTATTGCTGGAGCTTTCTTTGGAATTCATTGTGTATTACTTGGAGTTTTAATATGTCGATCTAAAATAGTATCAAATCTTTTCGGAGTCTTATTGATTGGGGCAGGGATAGGTTATTTAATTGAATCCTTTGGAAATTTCAATTTTCCAGGATATGAATTCTATACAGCTTTGATTGTTGGTATTACAGCGGCTATAGGTGAAGTGTCGTTAACAATTCACTTTTTACTTAAGAAGAACATAGTAATAGAAAAAAATTAATCTCATGAAAAGACTGATGAACAAAATTTGGCTACTAATTTTTGGTATAATGATTTTTTGCTTAACAAGTAATGCTCAGGACATTCAAATATATGATTCAAAAGAAGTCATTATAAAATCTCGAGATATTCAAATAGGAGGAACATTATTGTTGCCTACTAGGTTCAGTTCAAACGCATTAGTTATTTTCAGTTCGGGCAGTGGACAACAAGACAGAGATGAAACTCTTGATGGTTTTAAAATATTTAAAGTTATTGCTGAGTACTTGGCAGAAAATGGTATAGCTTCTTTTCGTTACGATGATCGAGGTATAGGTAAAAGTACAGGTGATTTTGTGAATACGACTATTCACGATTTTTCAAATGACCTTGTTGAAATAATGAACTATTTTGAGACGTCAACAATAAAGGAGTTTGATAATTTTATTCTTTTTGGTCATAGTTTGGGTGGAATTATATCTGGTGATGTTGCAGCACAAGATAGTAGAGTGAAGCAGCTTGTTTTAATGGCTTCACCTGCAGTTCCGTTAATTGATTTAATCTTATTTCAAGAGCGTCAGGCTTATGAACAATATGGTATAGAAAGGGATTTAATTGAATCAGAAATATCTTCTCATAATCAGTTAATGAAAGCTATCGCTCTTGATAAAAATACAGATGCTGTTTTAAGAACTTTTGAGCTTAATGTTAAAAATATTTTAGATGTCCATCCAGATCACAAATCAAAAAGTAAGGCTACTAAAATCAAAATGGCTAAGGATAAAGCAAAAGAGTTCAATATAGTCTATGCTTTACCATCAATTGAATCATATTTATATCATAACCCATCTGCTGCAATATCAAACCTGAACATTCCTGTATTGGCTCTTTATGGTGGGAAAGATACTCAAGTAACAATTTCTCAAAACAAAGATAAATTAGAAGACGCCCTTTTAGATGCAAATACCACATATAAAATAAAGATCTTTAATGAAGCGAATCACTATTTTCAAAAAGCTGTCAAGGGCAACAGAGATGAGTATGACCGACTAGATAGAGTTTTTATTAATGGATTTTTAGAGTGTATTTCTAATTCAATATTGGGTAATCAAAGTATCAATTAGTAGTAACCTAATATTTAAATATTCGTCATGATTACTGAATTAAAAAAAAATAAATATGAAAACAATACCCATACTTAAATATATCTGCATCTCATGTATAGTAATGGTTAGTATTCTGCAAGGATATACTCAAAATCTCGAGTCAGAAATTGATAGTCTTCTTAATGAGAAATATAGTGCTAATTCCACTGGCGGAGTATACCTTATCTCCAAAGGAGGAGAAGAGATTTATAAGAAAGCATTTGGACTTTCAAATTTGGAATTAAATATACCAATGAAAACAAATAATGTATTTGAGATTGGTTCAATTACGAAACAATTTACTGCAATATCAATAATGATATTAATGGAGAAGGGAAAAATCGATGTAAATCATGCTTTATCGACCTATATTCCAAATTACCCAAAGGGTGATATTATTACTATTCATCATTTGTTAACACATACCTCAGGTATTAGTGATTTTACTAAAGTAAAAGGTTTGAATAAAATAGCTAAGGAAGACCTAACTACCGAAGAAATGGTTAGTTTCTTTAAGAATGCGCCTATGGAATTTCAACCAGGAGAACAATTCCAGTATAATAATGCTGGATACATTCTTTTAGGTTATGTCATTGAGTTGATTTCAGGAAAAAGTTATGAATCTTTCGTGACTGAAGAGATTTTTGAAAAACTTAATATGAACAATTCCTATTATGCCAGTCATCAATCAATTATTCCAAATAGGGCTAGTGGCTATAATGAACAAAACAATCGGCTCGTAAATAGAAGATATATTAGTTTTTCTGTTCCTTTTTCATCGGGTTCAATAATGTCGACAGTTGATGATATGTTAAAGTGGCAAGAAGGCATAAAGAATTTTCTTTTAATAAGTTTAGAATCTACCAAAAAGGTATTTAACAATTATAGTTTATTAGATGGGAGTCAAACTAATTACGGCTACGGATGGCATTTAAAATCTTTAAATGACTTAAGAAGTTATGAACATGGTGGTGCAATTTTCGGATTTAAATCTATGGGTGTGTATCTCCCAGATAATGACATATATGTAATCGCCTTAACGAATTGTTGGTGTAATTCACCAACGCAAATAACACGAGAAATTGCAAAATTAGTTTCAAAAAGTGATTTTAAGGAATAAAGATTTAATGATTTTTTCGGAAATCAGATGGCGATTGTCCAGTCCAACGCTTGAAGGCTCTGTTAAATGCTGTTTGTTCAGAGAATCCAGATTGAAATGCAATTTCACCAATACTTAAATCTTGGTTTTGAAGTAAGTCTTTTGCAATAGACTCTTGAGTTTGTTTTATAAGTTCTCGGAAGCTTAAGTTATAATTTGATAATCTTCTTGAAAGAGTTCTTCTGCTCATACCTAAGTGTTTTCCTATGTCTGTTATACTTGGAATTCCACTGGGTAATGCATCTCGAATTAAGTTTTCAATATCAGTAACGACTAAATTTGATTGCTTTTCAATACCTTTTTTCTCTTCTTCTAGACGTTCTAAAATAAAATGATGAATACTTTTGTCCGCTTTAATAGAAGGAGTTTCAAGATCAGAGGAGTTAAAGTAAATGGCA
Organism: uncultured Flavobacteriaceae bacterium; assembly: GCA_964517835.1. GTDB lineage: Bacteria > Bacteroidota > Bacteroidia > Flavobacteriales > Flavobacteriaceae > Winogradskyella. Next base: position 4,277 of record CAZFEV010000020.1, read on the forward strand.
TTAATGTTTTGATTAAAGCTTACCTCTGCATTAAAGAAATTTGTATAATGGTCTAGACTGCATGAAGATGAATGTTTAAAATCAACCTTAATTGGGTTAATAGTATTGTCGGTAACTGTTCTTATCATGTTGACAATCATAATAAAAGTCACTTCATTTGAAATAGCTTGACCTTTACGATGAACAGGTCTGTTTAATATAAAATGTGTATTGCTACCTTTTATTAATAGTTCAAATTCACCTTTATTGGTAATGAGAACTAAAAAGCGCATTAAGCGCAGCAAAATATCTTTAGCCTTCCAAACTGTTTTCCACGAAAGTCCAAGAGTTCTATAATCTTCTGGTGTTAGAGCTTGACCGACTCTAACTGGAAAACCATCATTTAAATGTATGTCACCAAGTTCATAGAGTATGAAGAGATCATCAAGAAGGAAGTAGTCCTTTTCTAGAAGGGTGTTATTTACAAGATTGTCATTAATAAGGTTTTGATCCAGACCTTCATATTTTGCTAGTTTTGCAACTCTTTTATAGATAGATGACGAAACAAAGTTCATTATGAATCAATTAAAAAATGGAAAAAAGTATATTTATAGGGATTTTAAAATTACAATATAGAAATTGAATCAACAATTTAAAACCGACACCATATTATCAAATTACATGTTTGCAGTAGTATATAATTTCGAAGTAAAAGACAAAAGGGAAGAGGAGTTTATAAACCATTGGGGTGATTTAACTAATCTCATATATAACCATTGTGGAAGTTATGGATCAAGATTGCATAAGGGGCGAACAGGCAATTTTATGGCTTATGCCTTATGGCCTAGTAAAGACTTATTTGAAGCTGCAAATTCAAAGTTACCTTATAAGGCAAAACTTATCAGTGATAATATGAAATCATGTTGCTTGAAAATTACATCACCTATTGAGGGTGAAATGGTCATGGATTTAATTAAAGATAACGTTGCGAACGAGCAGCAGTAAAGGTTATCAATAAATCTAGATCATTATAGCTTATTTGGTTTTTGTGATGAGAATTCGCAGCATATAGTTATGCACGTCAGTTTGTGGTGAATGTGCGACAATGGTTTTGGCTTTTTTTATTAAATGGTAGAAAGTCTTATGGTACCATTGTGATTTTAGTCATCTTAATACTAATATTTTAAGTGTTGTATAAAGTAACCGTATAAGTTTTGAAAGAATTTCTTTTTGATTTTATAAATTAAAGCAGTTCAATCTATTCATGATAAGTTGCAAGCTTTTTACTTAATATTTAAATTTTATTAAAGTATTATCTTTGATGATAATTTATTGTTTAACTGCAACAGCAAACTGCATACGATTTGCATACGAAAGTGCATACGATTTTAGAAATTATATAGCTGGAAACCCTAATAAATAGGTTGGAAAGAGTTTAATATTCGAACTCATAACCCGAAGGTCACTGGTTCGAGTCCAGTTCCCGCTACAAAGCGTAAGTCGCACCAAAATCAACGGTTTAGTTCACTCTAAACCGTTTTTTTATGCAATCTATTAACAAATTAGTTACCTTCGGTTTTGAAAATGAACACGAATTGGAACACGATTTGGAACACAAGCCTCTTTATTCTGAGCCTAAAATATTTGATGGTGATGGTGATTTAACCAAGCGTTGGTATGTCTATTTTTCCTATCGCAACCCTAAGACAGGAAGAATGAAACGTATTAAGAATATCTATGGAATAACCAACCGTTTTAAAACCAAATCTGAACGCTATACTATTCTTAATATTTATAAACGACGTCTTCTAAAATTACTAGAAGAAGGCTATAATCCTTTTGAAGATAACACTGAGCTATATAAGCGCAAACAAACACCACAAGAGGTTGCAAAGGAGCAACCAACACCTCAACCAGCACTTCAACCAATACAGCAACCAACTGATCAACCAGTACCCCAATCAGCCCAAGAAGCTAAGAATACTGATACTCATGGTTATGATGATAATGCGACAAAAGCCGTGGTATCTTATGCAACCGCATTTGATAAAGCCTTACTTCTAAAAACCAATGTCGCTAAAACCGTTACAATAAAAGATTACCAAAGTAGACTTAATAAGTTTAAAAAGTGGTTGCAAGAACATCACCAAGATATACAGGACATTAATGACATTTCAAAAAAGATTGTTTTAGAGTTTTTAAACCATATCCAGATAACAAGTTCTTCAAGAACCAGAAATAATTATAGAACAGCACTTCGAGCTATCTTTCAAGTCTTAGAGGATAATGAAATCATTTCAACCAATATTGTGAGTTCAATTAAACCACTTAGATCTACACCAAAACGACATAAGACCTATTCGAGCTCTCAAGAAGAAGCCATCTTTCATTATTTACAGAAACAAGATCATCTATTGTTGTTATATATTCAATTTATCTCTTACAATATGCTTAGACCAATTGAAGCATGTCGTTTGAGAATAAAAGATATTAATCTAACTGAGAAAAAATTAAGTTTCCAATCAAAGACCAAGAACTTAAAGACTAAAATAATACCAGATATACTTATTAAGGAACTGCCATCTTTAAGCTCAATGAACCCTGATGACTTTCTTTTTACTAGAGATGGCATAGGCGGTAAATGGGATACAACAGATATCAACCGAAGAGATTATTTTTCTAAACGATTTAAAAAGGTCATTAAAGACCATTTTGGTTTTGATCAAAACTATTCACTATACAGCTTTAGACATACCTTTATCACCAAACTTTATCGCAAATTAAGAACAGTGTATTCCGTTAACGAAGCTAAGAGTAGATTAATGGAAATTACAGGTCATACCAACATGTCCACACTTGAAAAGTATCTTAGAGATATTGATGCCGAGCTACCAGAAGATTATTCAAATTTATTAACCACGGATTAGCAATGCAGAATGTTTTAGAAGGTCTATTACATAAAATCAATCGAAAGGTTATTTTCTATTTACCAAGAGGTATTATGGAAGAAGTATCTGGGCAGGATCTTAGTGCTTTTGATAAAGTTGGTATGACTAGCCATCTTATCTTAGTTAAAGAGAATGGAGAGGTAGATCTTATTACAAGAGCTGTAGAAGGATTTAAATTACTTAATAAAGAGAAGGCATTAAAGACGAATGTATTTGAATTGATGCGTATTCAAGATACAGTCCAACAAAAAGCCATGAGCTACCTTTTAGAGAGCTATTTTGCAGAATTGGATACCTATATCAGAATTACCGAAATGGTAAAGGACAAGGCTAAGGAAGAAACATTAAATTATACACCAGCCATTCAAAGCACCTTAGATTTGCAACATCGTGTGCTCCAAGCACACCGAAATGAACTCTACCACCATTTCGGAAATTGGCAACAGCGTATTGAACTGCAACGTGTTTTCTCAGAGCGCAACTTAAAACTAAAAGCTAATACCCTCAAGAAAGAACAAAAGGTTAGCTCAAAGGTTGAGAAACCGAAACCAAAGAAAAAGGTCTTGATAACAAATGAAGAGGCAGATTCATACTTATTACAAATGGTTTTTAACATTAATAAAATGGACTTAAAACGGAAAAGCAACGAAAAATAATGTAATTTAGCGTCAAACAAACGTTTATTTGACGCTAAAATGGAAGATACCAAATCATATACTTGTGCGTACTGCTACAAAGAGTTTGAACCTAAAAGAAGACGTGTTCAAAAATATTGCAGTAATACTTGCCGTTCTAAAGCGCATCATGCACGAAAAAATCTCGGTACAGATCTAAGTACTCAAACAGATAAAGTTGCAACGGGTAATGCTACAAATGTAAAGGATAAAATGACGTTGGCTGGTATAGGAAATGCGACTGCCGGAAGTTTGATAGCTGACACATTAAAGTCATATTTCACGAAAAATGAAAATAAACCAGCGACAGTTAAGGATTTAAATATGTTGATTGAAACACTACAATTACGATATCACAGAATTAAAAACGGTACGCCAGATGTTATGGGGAAATACCCGTATTTTGATATGTTTACCAAAGAAATTGTATTTATGTAAAGTGAAAAAATTACTATGAGTAATGAAAACAAAACAAAATGACTATAAAAATATTGCTTACAGTTTTCACCTAAATACTGAATTAAAGATTGACATGAATAATTATGTAAAGCGTTATTTGAGTATTTCAGTCCAAAAATAACATTTAACTAAATAAAACTCCGATGCGATCTAAAAATATTAATTTTTATTATCAAGCATATCTTTTGTTACAACAGTACGAAATCCAGTATGATCTGATGAAGAATCTGGGGTCATACCCATACGTGCAGATATTCTAAAGCTAGCACAGTAAGAGGCATGGCATAAAAAGGAGCCACCTTTAATAACATATTCCTGTTGGTATGGATTATCTGGATTATAAGAAGTTGATGGACCTTGTGGGTTTTGTATAGTTTTCATGGTACTTATTTCTTTATAATAATTAACATTAAAAAGATCGCTTGTGATTTCCCAAACATTTCCGGACATGTCATAAAGACCAATTGAATTTGGTTCAAAAGATTTTACTGGAGAAATATATTTAAACCCATCAATTGGATTATTAAGCGTTGGAAATATACCCTGCCATGTGTTGGCTTTTTCACTCAGTAGTTCTGCGTCATTTCCCCAGGTAAAAATAGCATCACTGTTTTTTCCTTGGGCAGCAGCTTCCCATTCAGCCTCTGTTGGTAATCGTCTATTCGCCCATTTACAGTAGGCGAGAGCATCTTCAAAAGTAATATGTACAACAGGATAATCATCTTTACCTTCAATTGAAGAATTAGGACCTTGTGGGTGTCTCCAGTTAGCACCAGCCTTCCAAGTCCACCATTGGCCATAATTTTGCATGTTAACAACTGCGTTTACATTTTTATTAAAAATCAAACTACCAGGTTGCAATAAAGAATCATGAGGTTTTGGAGTTCCCTTTGGGACTTGTTTTTTCATTTCTTCCCAAATTATTGGTCTTTCGGCTACAGTTATATAGCCTGTGGCATCTATGAATTCTTTGTACTTTTTATTCGTAACTTCTGTGATATCTATAAAAAAGCCATCTACCTTCACAAAGTGAGAAGGTTTTTCTCTATGCATGGCAAATTCATCCTTATCCTTCGCACCTTGTATGAAGACTTTGTCTTCTATGTATATCATACCTTCTGGCTCTTGATGCTGAGATTGTGTTTCTTGAGATTTCTGTTTTGAAACATCTGGGATTTGATTATTCCTTTCTTTACATGATAATAGAGTCACTGCAACAAAGAAATAAAGAAGTGATTTATAGTTCTGATTATGCATAATCCTAATAGCTACACTTTAATAGTGTTACAATTGTAGACAAAACTAAAGAAATATGAAACTTTTTTATTTTAAACGGGTCTATAATTAAAACATTATTTTTTTATAGTAGTATAGCTACTTTAGGATTATGAATTACTAATCAAATTATTTATTTTTTAATAACTAGCCTTTTGTTTATTAAAGAATTGATAGTATTAATAGTAACTAAGTAAACGCCTTCTTTTAAGGAAGTTACATCAACTCTATTATTATTGATTGTAGTTTGCTGTAAACTACCTAAAACAGAGTAAATTTTGATAGATTGAATATCACTTACATCTGAAATATAAAAGTATTCATTTGTCGGATTTGGATAGATACTTAATTTCAAGTTATTTGTAACATCAGGAATACTTAATGTTCCACCAATTTCATAAGCTCCTGCGTCAACAGTACCTTCTCTGTCATATCCTCTTTGATCTACATTAGGAAGAGAAATACCTGTTGCAGCTGTGCAGTAATCATCTGCAGAACTTGATCCACTAATTACCAGTACTTGTGTATTTCCACCTTCACTTGTTAGTGAAGTCGCTAGTCCTGCTTGTGTCGCTGTTCTGCCTTTCAGATTATTTTTTGCTCCATTGTCTAAAAAGTCATTAGCTGTTACTCCATCGACTGCTGCCCCAGCGGCATTACTTCCACCTAGTATGGAATTAATAATTTCTAACGGTTTAGCTTTTGGCCAATTAATAGATTTTTGAGCAACATCATCACCATTGGTAATAATGGAGTTGTAAATAGAAACATTACTGAATGCAGAACCACCTCCAGAAAATGCTAAACCGTTTTTTACAGCAGAAGTGTGTGAGTTATTGTCTATAGTGACATGAACTAATTCTAGATTAATATTAGAACCATTATTTCTAGCTTTTCCCCAAATTGCTCCGCCTCCCGCGCCTGATGTACCACTTACAGCGGAGTTCAGTGTTAAGGTAGAGTTTTCAATATTTACATCTATTGACGAGGAAGAGCCATTATTTCCATTAATATAAATCCCTCCACCGTTATTAGCCGTATTGCCTGTAAATAATGATTTGGAAATATTAATTACCATATCACTATTGTTATCATTTACAGTAACAAGTAAAGCACCACCGCTAGTACCAGAATTATTTTTAATTGTACAATCTGTAATATTGAGATCAGTTCCTAGAGATGCAATTGCACCACCTTCGTTTCCATTATTTCCTTCAATGATACAATTAGTTAGTGTTACCAAACCATTATAATTTCCATCAATGTAAATACCACCACCTCTAGTTATACCTAAAGATGTCGAATTTCCATTTTTAATACCTAAATTTTCTATAACAAGATTAACTGCTTGAGAACCTGGCTGAAATAAAGATATAACCCTTGACGCTCCACTTCCTGGTGTTAGACCTGCTTGAATAACATCTGTTGTAGGATCTGATCCTCTAAGCGTAATATTTTTATCAGGTATAGCTAAAGCTGCAGTAATATCATGCGTACCTGATATCAAAATAATGTCACCACTGTTTGATGCGTCAATTGCAGATTGTATACCTGGATAAGGATTACCACCGTACGGGTTGCCTTGAATGTTTACGGTTTGTGCAGATATCACTGCTACAAAAAATGTAAATAATAAAAGAGTAATTTTTAATTTCATATGGATTTGTAGATTAGTTAGTTATTTTTTTGCTTTGTTGTGTGCTTTCCATTTTTTTAAGCGCTCCATTCCTAATAATTCTTTCAATTGATTATAAACTTTACTACCAAGTTTATTAAGCTTTTCTTTTCTAATCTCAGGTTGATCTGAGTATTCTTGTCTAATAGATTTACCTTCTTTAAACCTTTCAAATTGTATTTTGTAAATAGCCTTTGATTCTTTTTTGTCGAGATCTAAAACTTCTGTCATTTCATCAGTAATTTTTTGTGCTTTTTTCGCAGGTTGTTGAGCGAAAGAAATACTAAAAAGAAATAGAAATAATAAAAGTGTAATTGATTTTGTTGTTTTCATATTTTATTTAGTTAAGTATTAGAACTAAGGTAATTGTATTTAAATATTTTTTAGTCTAAATACCGTTCATAAAAGTTTAATTTTAGTTCTGGTAGTTGACCTAGTGGGTTTTAACAAGGATAATTTGATTTAATCAAATAATTCGTCAAAACCTCCACCTGGACCTGGTGGGGAAGAGGCTTGAGCCTTTTGTGGATTTAAGATAACAAATGTACCAAGTGCAGTCATCGCTGCATATTTCCCCATTTTTTTTATAGCTTCTTCACGAGTCATTTTATTCGAGAAGTTTGATTCTTTTTTGTTTTTATTCTTGTCCAAAATACTTGTGATTTAATTATTGATAATGACTTTTTTTGTTAGTTGACCATCCTGGTTTTTAAGTTGAGCTATATATATACCAGTTTCCATTTTAGGACATGAAATATAGTTTATACTATCATTACTTTGAATGAAAGTATTTAATAACTTTTGTCCGTTTATATTATAAATAGAGATTTCGGTTTTACCATTTAATACACCAATTATTTTAAGTTCATTAGGATCTCTTGTGGTAAATATTCCTATATTGTTTAATTGATTATCTACTGTACTTAAAACTTGAGGTGTAACTATGAGATAGAATCTTCCTATTCCATCCATATCTTCTGTTAAATACACGGAATAAGTTTCGTTATTGTTAGTTAAATCAGTCAGTATTCCAAGTGATGTATCTTCTAAATAGATGAGCATATTATCATCTATGTTAGAAGTGATTGTATTAAAAGTTAATGATGTTCCACTCGAAGCCTTTATACCAATTGGAATCCCGATATTTTCAGTACCTGATGGTGGTAATGATTGAATACCTAAATTTCTAGAATCCACGTTATCTGCACAATGTGAATAAACTATAAAATCTTGGTCAACACCTTCAAAAATTGAACTATCATAACCATTGTCAAAATCAGTAGTAGTGCCATCAATATAGAATAGCTTTGTAGATCTTTCAAAACTATTGTTAGATACTACGAGTTCTACTTGAGGATTTGTGGTTGAATTCCTTTGAAAAGTATCTGACTGATGAGATTGCATGGCTTCTGTAATTGCAAAAGAGGATGAATTGCCATTTGCTAGTACAAAGAAACCTTGACCAGGAGCAATATGAAATGCACCGGTAGCTTGATTATATATGTCATAAGAACTTGTATCTTGATTCCACAACCAAACAGTTTCTTGTGCAAGTAAGGATGCATTATTGTCTAATAAATTAGCACTGCCATTTGCAGAATTGTTTAGGGCTATATAAGACGGATATGGATTGCCCATTAAGTTAAATCCATTACCAGATGCACCACTATTATCGGTAAGTGTCAGGCTAGTATAATCACTAGTGGGCATATTGCCTGTAAACATTATATTAGAAGGAGCGTCAAGTAGTACTGAATATCCTTTACCAGGAGTAAACGCGCCACTGCCACTAGAACCTCCGATGTAATATTCCCAATCCGTACCATCATTATTATATGGGGCAAGACCGAAAAGATTACCTGTACCTTCTTCTAAATTTTCAGAAAGAGCAAATGCATCTATATCTTGACCAATTACGGGACTTGAAACCAAATACCAATTATCTGTATCTAATGTTCTAACATAGTTTAGATCTCCAGATGAACTTCCATTTACAATTAAGCTTCCCCCAGAATTAATTGTAAGACCATCTGGTTCAGTGATATTTAGGTCATTTAAGGTAATACTAGTTGCTGAAGAAATTACAGGGGCATTTGTCATATCTGCAATTGTGACATCCTGTCCTTCAACAGGAACTCCATAGTCCCAATTACTTGAAGTGGCCCAATCGGTATTTGTAGCACCTGACCATGTTACGGAACTATTGTATTCAAAGGCGCCAGCATCTGGTGGTGTGCCTCTCGCAAAACCACGTTGATCACTAGTAGGTAATGTAATACCAGTAGCAACCGAACAAAAATCGTCTGCAGCACTACTTTCTGTAATTGGAATTACATTCGAGAAACCTCCTTTATCAGTCAAAGTACCAGTTAATCCGGCTTGAGTTGCTGTTCTACCTTTTTGATTATTTTTAGCTCCATCGTCTAAAAAAGTGTTAGCATTTACGCCATCTACATCTGTTCCTGCAGCATTTAGCCCACCTAAAATAGAATTAACGATATCTATGGGTTTTGCTTTAACCCAATTTACCGCCTTCTGAGTAAGATCATCTGTACCCGCAAGAATTGAGTTGTAAATAGAAAAATTAGTAAATGCGGTACCTCCTCCAGTACAAGAAATTCCGTTTTTCCCATCAGATCCGGTATGAGAATTTCCGTAGGTTGTAACATGAACAAGGCTCAAATCTACATTAGAACTGTTATTCGCTGCTTTTGACCATATTGCACCTCCTCCAGCGTCACCTGAACCACCTGATGTAGCTGTATTAGATGCAATAGTCGTATTGGTAATATTAATGTCAATATCTCTAGTAGTAACATTGGCATTAATATATATTCCACCTCCATTAGGTCCTGAGTTCCCTTGAATCAAAGTATTGGTAATATTCATTGTGGTTACAGTAACTCCTTTATTGGCAAACATAATTCCTCCTGCATTTGCTGTAGCTGTATTGTTTCTAATAATACAGTTATTAATTGTTAAATTTCCACCTAACATAGCAATTGCTCCACCATTTGAAGTTGCTGTATTGTCTTCAATTATACATCTTGTTAAGGTTATGGTACCAGAAGTTCCACCAGAACCTATATCATAATAAATAGCTCCTCCATTTCCTGTTTGAGCGCCATTTTTAAGTGTTAAATTCTCAAAAGTAACTTCTTGCGCTGTTCCACCAAACATTGAAATTACCTGACCAGATGTCCCTCCATCAATGATATCAGAAGATGGATCTGTTCCTCTTAGTGTTATGTTTTTGTTGTTCCAACTCAAATTTTCGCTATGCGTTCCAGAAATTAACACTATATCACCGTTAGAAGAGGCCGCAATAGCATTTGCAATAGATGAGTAATAGGTAGTTTCAATGAAAACTGTTGGGCCTGTTGGGTCTGCACCATCAACTTCATAGGCACCTGCATCGTAAGTTCCTACTCTATAATACCCTCGTTGATCTGTATTGGGAATAGTTGCTCCAGTAGCAACAGTACAATAATCTTCTGGTATACTACTAGCTGGAATAGTTAACACTTGATTACTTCCACCTGAACTAGATAATGTTGTAGCTAGACCTGCTGAAGTTCTAGTAACATTTGTTGTATTATTTTTGGTACCGTCATTTAAAATTGAGTTGGCAGTTACACCATCAACGTTCGTATTACCATCAATTATACCTCCGAAAATTGTATTGACAACATTAGAAACTTTGGAATTGCCCCATTTAATTGCTTTCTGGTTTAAATCATCTCCATTAAGGATCAATGAATTATATATATCTATATTTGTCCATGAATTACTTGCTGAAAAAGCTAGACCATTCTTAGCACTTGAAGCATGACTGTTATTATCTAAAGTTACATGCACCAGTGTTAAAGTAACGTTAGGATCGTCATTCTTTGCCTTACTCCAAATAGCACCTCCACCACCTCCACCAGATGGGCTGGTGGCTGAATTTCCAAAGAAGGTAGAATTTACAATATCAACATCTTGCGTTGAAGTAGTACCACCATTTCCATTTAGATATATTCCACCTCCATTACGGCCTGAATTTCCTTGAAAAAGGGAATTGTTGATATTTATGTCTATAGCTTGATCATTCTTTGAAGTAACAATAATTCCTCCTCCATCATTTATTGATGTATTACTCAAAAATGAACAATTATTAAGAGTTAAACTACCACCTAGAGTAGCGATACCACCACCTTCATTAGTTGCTGAATTACTCTGAACAATTACATTATTCAAAGTTAAAGTACCTGAGCCTGAGGGTCCAACATCATAAAATACACCTCCTCCTCTTGTAACACCACCGCCATTAGTAATGGATATATTTTCTAAAGTAATATTAAGTATTCCAGAAGCAGGTACAGAAAAGTTGAAAACACTATCAGTACCTCCACCATCAATGATATCTGTTGCTGGATTTGTACCTCTAATGGTAAGATTTTTATCATTCCAAGATAGGTTTTCATTATGTGTACCAGTTATATCAATAACATCACCATTTGAGGCTGCGGAAACCGCTGCAGTGATGCTTGCATAAGTGGTGCCGTTAATGCTGACTGTTTGTGCTTGAAGAGCACAAGAAAATATAAGAAAGCACAATATGTCTCTTAATCTCATAGTTATTTATTTAATTAGTTGGTGTGAATCTACAGCTAAGAATTCTTGATAGTGTTGAAAATTAATTCTAAGAGGTTTAAATTCTGTTCAAAATAGATTAATACTATGAATTCTTATGAAAAATACCTTAAATCAAGTTTTTTGATTATTTAAATAATTCGATCAGAAAACTTTAAAAGATGGTATGTGCATTAGCGATGTTTTACTTTAATGAGAATTAACAAAAAAAGAAGCACATCAATTAACTTGTTAATTAGTTCATCGATGTGCTACTGGTTAATAAAAAACTCAATGATTATTTGAAAACTTGAATTTCAGATATTGGTAAAGTCTTATTATAATTTTCAACTGCTACTGGAATCTTATCACCGTAAAATTTTGAAGTTTTAGTTAAATTTTGTCTGGCAGTAACCCAATAATAACCTTTTTCTTTTATTATGAATTGATTCTCTGTGATATCACTTTCTAATACTTCAGCATTCATAAAATCACTGGTGTTGGAATAATAGATTGTATAACTTAAAAACTTATCAGAATTCGACCATTCGAGTTTATTTGTTTTTAGCTTTACTTTTAATGGGCTGTATTTTTGGAAGCGCCAATCTGCTAAAGTTTGTAAGTACATTTTCTGATAGATTTCCTTATGATCCTTACTAAAGATTAAGTTATTTATTTCGTCAGGATCCTCTTTCATATTATATAATTGATCAATAATCCCATGGGTGTAAATAAACTTAAAGTCTCCTTTAACCATCATTCTAGAAGGTACATTTTGAGCTCCAGGTAATAATTTGTAATCACCTCCTCTAAATTCAGAATAGACAACTCTATCTTTTATTTCTGTACCGTTTATAAATACATCAGCTAAAGAAATTCCTTGAGCAGTTTCAGGTGTTTTTCCATTTATTAGATCAGCGAATGTAGGCATCATATCAATTAAACTAATGGTGGTTTGATTAGTTGTATTTTGCTTAAATAGTTTAGGATAAGATATAATAAAAGGTATTTTTACTGAAGCATCATACATGTTGTGTTTTCCTCGCAAGCCATGCTCAAAAAGGTGCTCTCCATGGTCAGTTGTATAAACTATTATTGTATTGTCATAAAGATCATTGTCTTTTAATGCCTGTACAACTCTACCAACCATATCATCGACTTGAGTAATACAAGCGTTATATGATGCCATAACATTTTGAGCATTTTCTAATTTTTTTGGTATACCTGAATGCACCCAATTTGGAGACCATGGATATTTTCCTTTTTTGTACCAATCATCGTAAGTGTCTGGTAACTTAAAATCTTTTGGATTATACATATCTAGATACCTTTGGGCAGTTGTAAAAGGTGGATGTGGTTTTTCTAAACCTACATGCAAAAAGAATGGTTTTCTGTCTTTGCCTCTTCTATTGATGAATTCAACACTCTTCTTAGTAACCACCATGTCAAAATTATCCTCGTCTTCCACAACAAGGGTTGGAAGGTATTCTTTGTTTACATGCATCGAACCTTTTGGATATGCATTTTTATATTTTTTGAATTGTCTGTAGCGCATATACGTGTCTTCACCCACTTCATCTGCATAGTGACCACCCGGAAAATAGGTGTAATATCTCACACTTGTTTCGTCAAAACCTAAATCATTTCCTTCAGGAAAGTCTTCATCGATATTTTTTTGTAATTCACCATGTACATGCATTTTACCTGGTGACGCCGTAATGTAGTTTTCATTTCTAAAGACATCGGCAAGCGTTTCAATACCTTCATGGTATCCTGTTTTACGTAAATATCCACTACCTAAATTTTTCACTTTACCATTTGGCATTAAAACAGGAGCTTTATGATAAATGGCGCCATTAGCATAGGGATACATCCCAGTGATGTAGGATGCTCTCGCAGGAGCACAAACAGGTGCTGGAGTGTAAGCATTTGTAAAAATTATACCAGTCTTAGCTAGTTTATCAATGTTAGGAGTAATGGCTATATCACTTCCATATGCGCCAGTAAACTCATATTTGTGCTGATCTGATATTATAAAAACAATATTCGGTCTGTTGTCAGTATTTTGTGCTTTAGCTAATGCAAAACAAAATATTACTGTATAGATGAAGAATTTATGTTTTATCATAAAATTGCGAGGTATTTAATCAATATTAGGGTTAGCAGAAGACTCAATAAGTGGTATCGGCCAAGTATAGTCTTCAGGTCCTCTAGCGCCTGTTGAGTTTCCATAAGTAACTCTACAGTACTCATCATAAACTCCCATTCGTGTTAAATCGAAAAAACGATTACCCTCAGCAAAGAATTCAACACCGCGTTCAGCTAATAAATTTTCTCTAAATTCATCCATTGACATCCCAGTACCGTCGAACAAATCGGTCATTTCAACACGCGCTCTCAGAATATTAAAATCATCATTGGCCAAAGCAGGATTTTGATTGAGTTCTGCCAATGCTTCAGCACGTAGTAAGTAGACATCTGCTAGTCTAATAACATGCCAATTTTGCTGACTTGTATATTCCGTAGTTGCTTCTGTATCTATGTATTTAGATGTAAAGACTCTAAACAATGTTCCGTTTGATGCTCCAGTAGCAGTTATGGTTCTAAAGTATCCAGTTAGTGCTGGGGTAAGAACATAGGTTCTTGTCTCGTCTTGATAAAAATCTATTATTGAACTACTAAATCTTGGATCTAACTTGTTAATACTTCCATTAATAAATTGACCTTGTAACCTATTAGTTCCACCAAATCCACCACCAGCTAATCCAGAGTTTCTCGGACTGAAAAGATTTGATACAGCTGTGCCTTGACCTGCTATAGATGAACCCTGAATGTCAAATAGCATTTCAGGATTATTACCATTAGTGGCGTCAAAAATAGTTTCATATTCGCTTAAGCCACTTACAAGCGAATAAGAAGGTTCCTGCAAGGCTAGATTGGCTTGCTCTATAGCTTGTTGATAATAAAAGTCTGGTGTATTTGAAAGCGTAAGGTATTTAGCATTACCCGCCTGTCCTTCTTGGGCGGTTCTTAAAGATGATGCCATTTGCACATAAACCTTAGCAAGCAATGCATGCGAAGCAGCTTTGGTTGCGCGACCAATATTATTTGTATAACCGTTTCTGTTTTCGTTAAAACCCCAACAGTTTGCAGCAGCAAATTCTAAATCTTCAATAATAACATCAAAAATATCAGATAGTGGTGATACTGGTAAACCATCTTCACCTGGTTCTACAGGGGAAGTTCTTAAAGGTACTTCACCGTAACATCTCACTAAATTAAAGTAGTGTAAAGCTCTCAAAAAACGGGCTTCACCAAGTATTCTAGATCTCAGTTCTTCATCCATCTCAGGAACCCCAGGGACTCTAGCAATTACACTATTTGCTTCTTTAATTGCGATGTAAATAAATATCCAGGATTGTTCTATCATTGGATTTGCATTAGTTATAGTGCCAAATCTAAAATCACGATGATTAAAACTACTTTGACCTTGATCTGACGCAGCAAACATATTTGATAAAAATTGCTGTCTATAATAACCATTTCCAGTTTTGAGTTGTGCATATGCACCTGTTAGCCCTGCTAATGCGTCTGATTCGTTTTGATAAAATGAATTTATATTTACTTCAGTTCTTGGTTCTTCTTCTAAAAAATCTTCGCAACTAGTAAAAGCTACTAAGGAAAATAGAACTGTATAAAATATTCTAAATGCTGATTTATATATAGTTTTCATTGCTCTTATTTTAATAATTGAAATTTAGTCCAAATGAATAAGTTTGTACGCCAGGATAACCTCCAAAATCTACTCCTCGGCGTTGAGGGTCTTTATTAAAAGTAGAAACTTCAGGGTCAAAACCAGGATAGTCCGTAATAGTTATTAAATTCTGAGCAGTAGCATATACTCTCAATGTCGCTCTTTTTTTGAATTTAAATGTGTACCCTAGATTTACATTCTTTAGTCTAATAAAGGAACCATCATAAACATTTCTATCAGCAGAAATTGCTCTTGGACCATTAGACTCCACCATAGCTGCAGGATTTCCGACACCAGACGTGGTTCCTAATTCTGGTGCGAAAAAAACTTGTCCGTTTTCGTCAATGTCTAGTGGCGCTTGCCAGGAGTCTTCAAATGCTGGTTCATATACATTTCTACTGTTAGTTAAGCCAGTTATTGGCCATGAGTCTACCCAAAAAATATCTCCACCTTTCTGAGCTGTTACAAGTGTGCTTAAATCCCAGTTTTTATATTTAAAATTATTTGTAATTGCAATATTGAAATCTGGATTTGGATCACCAATTTGAACATAATCATCAAAATTTATAACTTGTTCTGGCAATGGGTTTCCGTTTTCATCTAAATCAATAGAATTATTAATGTATCTTATTTCCCCAGGTGCTGCAGTTGTCAGACCTGAGGCATTAGCTTCTTCCCATGTTTCATAAATACCGTCGGTTTGTGCACCCCAGAAAATACCTAAAGGACTACCTACCTGAAATAGAATAGGATTTTCTTGAGCAAACCCTACATTAGGTCCTAATTGAAAATCTAAATTAGAATTTAAACTCTTAAGGTTGTTTCTGTTCAAGGTGAAATTAGTGCCAAAATTCCACTGAAAATCGGGATTGTCGATAATGTTTGCCTGAAGACCTATTTCAAAACCGTAATTTTCTACCTCACCAAAATTATCAGCTATTCTTACAAAACCATTTGACGCAGGTAGGATTACGTTTTGCAATAAATCACTAGTAAGCTTGTAATAGGTGTCTACCGTTAATTTTATATTATCTTCTTTGAGACCTAGATCAATACCAAAATTAAATTGATCCGTTTTTTCCCAAGTTAAGTTTGGATTTGGTAAGTTAGATTCTATAATTCCTGTTGCAATCTGACCATCAAAGTTATACCTTATAGCTTCTCCTAATGGCAGTGATTGAAAAGGTGGGATGGCGTCGTTACCAACGCGACCATATGAAAGTCTAAACTTTAAGTTAGAAATTGTATTTGAATTCTTTAGGAAAGGTTCCTCTGATGCCGTCCAAGCCAATGCTAAAGAAGGAAAAAAGCTTGCTTTGTTTCCTTTGGATAGTTTAGATGAAGCATCAACTCTGGCATTTACATCAACAAAATATTTTCTTTTATAGTTATATCCAACTCTTGCGATTCCTGAAGCTAGTCTAAAATTTATAAAATCAGATTCTGGTGGTAAAATATCTGTAGCAGCACTTAGGTCATAAAATGAAAATACGTCAGTCCCAAATCCAAAAGCTCTATTAAACATGGTTCTTATATTTACGTCTTCAACTGTACCTACTGCTACCGCATCTATTCTGTGATGGCCAAATTTGTTTCGGTATCTAAAATTAACTTCGCCATAGAGTTTTCTATATTGTCTAGACGCCTGTGTTGCCTCCCCATTATTTCGTCTACCTCTGGTTGTATTTGTTGGGTAATAAATATCTCTATTATTATTTTGAAGATTGAATGCACCTCTAACAATCGCTGTTAATTTTGGCGTCAATTTACTGGTTATAGTGAGGTTTTGAATAAGGTTGAAGTTTTCTTTTAAATCTGTAACGTCATTTGCAAGTGTAAACGGATTTGAGACAAGATTATCTTCGTTTAGTCCAGCATAAACATCATCGTCTTCACCAGGTTCTAATAAAGAATAAATAGGTTGAAATTGCAATGCCTGAGAGGTTACACTTCGGTTTAAAAGTAATGTACCATTTCCTATAGAACCTGCATTACCTTTGTTATGTGAAAGATTTGTTTTAGTAAAAATATCAACTTTATCATTAAATGCTTTTTTGCGTCCGTTAATATTTAAAGTTAGTCTTCTATTGTTTGTATTTATAATTACACCTTCAGTATCTAGTATTCCCAAGCTTATTAGTAAATTATTTTTCGCTGTTCCACCGCGGTATGATAGATTGTAAGAGTTGGAAATTGCTCGACGAAAGACAACGTCTTGCCAATCAGTATTTACGCCAGTAGATGTTGGGAATGGAACGCTAAAACCAGCTAATTGGCTATAATTATCTGGTGTTAAAGCCTGAGTTCCGTCAAATGGGTCACTATTTGTCTCTGGATTTGTAATATTAATATATAATTGATTTAGTGATCTGCGATTCATGTAGTTCTCAAATCCAGGACCATCTAATACATCAATTGTATTAGTTACGTTAGTTATAAATACATCAGAAGTGAATGTTATATTGCTTTTGCCATCTTCTTTGCCTCCTGTTTTAGTTGTTATTAATATAACTCCATTTGCACCTCTTGCACCATAGACGGCAGTTGCGGCTGCATCCTTTAATACTTCAACTTTTTCTATATCATTTGGATTTAAAAAGCTTAATGAATTTTGAGATCCACCCGAATTAAAATTACCCTGTGCATCTTGTACTGGATCTACAGGGAGACCATCTACAATATAAAGAGGTTGTGTGCCACCTAGAAATGAATTGGTACCTCTGATTGATACAGCTATTCCGCCTCCTGGTTCCCCGTTTTCCGTGACAATTACACCAGCTATTTGACCTTGAAGTAGCTGTTCTACTGTTTGGGTTCTTTGTTTCTCAAGTGTTTCGGATGTGACTTGTGTAATAGAACCTGAAACATCTTTTTTATTTACATCAAAAAAGCCTGCACTTACAATTACTTCGTCTAATTGAGCTATGCCTAATTTCATAATTACATTTAAAGTTGTTGATGTAGTAACTTTAATTTCTTGAGTTTTCATGCCGACATAGCTGAAGACTAAAATATCATCTTTATTGGCGATTATCTCGTACTTACCATCAAAGTCTGTAGAGGTTCCTTTGGAGGTACCTTTAATAAACACCGACACAGCTGGTAAAGGCTGGCTACTTTGCTCTTCTATTATAGTTCCTTTGATTGTGATTTGTTGTGACATCACAGATAAAGGTATTATGAGAAGAAGAATTGTTAAAAGTCTCATATAATTGATTTAGTTTTAATTTGTTGAATTAGTTAATTTATGACTAGTTTTTTTGTAGTATTTAGTTCTTCGTTAGCATTTATATTTAAAAGATATGTGCCTTTTTCAAGGTGTTCGATATTTATTTGAGAGTTAGGGTGGTAATTTATCTGTTTAATGATTCTACCTTTTAAATCCATTAATGTTAAGACTGCAAAAACATTAAGATTCTTTATTTCGATATACTTATTAACTGGATTTGGAAAAATCTTAATAGATTTCTCAAGATATTCATCTTCAGATGATAATGTGTTAACCCACTGTTCCATTAAAAAATTTGCTGCATGTCCCCATGATCCATCTGGTTCTAGAAGCCATTTACCATCCATCCATTGATATAGAAATGCCTCGTCATATTGTACTCCTTTTTCCCACTCAAAACCTTCTGGTCCACCTTGCTGACCAGAGCAATATAAATTCCATAAATAAAAATTTGGAATATCAAGACCAAGAGCAACACCTATATATCTTCCGTACCGTTCTCTAATCACATTTTCGGTATTATTAAAGTTATATGGTGGATTTTCATTAATGGCAAACTCACCAATTTGAACAGGGAAACTAAATGGTAAAGCACCTGTTTCTGTAGTAAAATATCTTGCTATTTGTAAACCACGCCACATGGCATGACCATGAGGATTTGCGCTATTCTTCCAACCTCCATCGTATGCAGACCAGGAGGATAAATCAATCCTAGATTTAGAAACCACATCAGCTATTACAGAAGGCGTATCATTATCCATCATAGTCATATAAGTTCCATTGTCATTCCACCATAATTTGTTAAATTCTATACCATGATATACTTTAGCAGTTGCATTAGGAAATTGTTCTCTAGCTCTTTCCGTACCTCTCTGTCTAGCTCTAAACAATCGCGCCATACCTTCAATATCCCATTCTATATTATCTGGAATAAGAGCAGGGTTTTGTTCCCAATTATTACCAGTTCCTCTAAGCATCCAGTCTCCTTCCCAATTTTGGTAAACAAATGTTTTATCCATTGCACCATATGTCTGGAGTAGGTGAGTAGTTAAATCAAAAAATTGTTGTTCTTCATTTATATAACTGTCGTGTAAGAAATCTGGACCTTCCTTCCAATCACCTTTGTTCTTAGTAGTTGTCCAAAAAGTGTGAGTTTTGATGTGAGTTCTTTGAAAAAGTGAGTCAACCATTTCATGTTGAGCAACTTGTTCAATAGTTTGAAAATTTGGCCAAGTATGGTTAAATGGGTAAGCACTAAACATTTTACCATTTATAGCAGTTAAGGTCGTTTTAATCGAGGTGGCTCCAAAATTTTGATAATAATCTAATCCTTCTAGCAAATAAGGTCTGTCTGTAAAATTATACCACCCAGCTATATGACTTGCACCAAAAATATCTTGAATTTGACTTACGTCTACACCAAGATTAGGATCGTAGGCATCTATTGCAGCATTTATTTGGGCTTTGGTCATGGATGTATTAGAATAATGCTCCCTTAGTTCACCATTATTATTATAAGTGAAATTAGAATTACCTTGTGTTAAATTATTGAAATCAATCCCTTCACCGAGTCTAAATAGTCCATTATTTTCAATATTTAGGTTAAACCCACCAGACTCACTCGTGACATTTAAGTCTCCACCATTAATTGACTTAACAAATAGACTTCCTTTTTCAGCAATTGTTAAAGAAGATGAATCACCTGGTGTTGGATTTTTAGTAAATAAGCTGACATTATCTGCCACTACAATCCCTTCAATGGTAAGATCAGCTTTTGCTGTTGGAGAACTGAATTGAAAAGTACTCCCAGTTAAACCTAAGGAGCCTTTAACATGTACGTAAGAATAATACTTTATAGTTGCATTTACACGATTGTTAGATTTTATTGCAAAATTGTTGTCTATAACAATATTATAATGGTCTATTATTAAATTTCTATTGGCAACTGGACTAGAAACATTAAGTGATAAAGGATTAAAAAAACCTGAACCAGAAATGTAAGTGTCATTTTCTAATAGCCTCAAAAATATCCTACTGTTGAAATTATAAATAGAGCCATCACCAGAATTTCCTGGTTGATTTCTGCCAGAGGAAAAAGTACCATTGCACAGAATACTTCCATTTATTCTTAAATCTTTTGCATAGTTAGGTGTGTCATGTCCCATCCTTAGCACAGCAGATTCCTTAATATTAATATTTCTACATAAATCTACAATAGCTCCTGAGGTGGCTCCTTGAACATCTATATATATTATATGGTTGTCGTTAATAATAACATCGGTACTTGCATCAGGAACTATACCATTGCTCCAGATAAACGGATTACTCCAGTCCCCACTAGAAACTGTACTCACGGCATTAGTAAAATCAATTTGTTGATCACTCACTAAAGGCAATTGGCAGTAAGATTTGGAAACCGCCAAGTAGAAGCAAAGTATAGTTAATACTAGTTTTCTTTCATTAAATCTAATAGTGTTTTTCATCTTTTTCATTTTTTTGATTGGGGCTTTAATTATTTAGATAGCTTTGAGGACTTCAATAGCTTTCTTATTGAATTCTATTTCGGATGGATATTTCTTATTATTTTCTTTATAGTTCTCTAAATAAGTATTCATCGCTTTGTAATAGTTTTGATGTAAAAAATAGATAGGTCTTTTTTCTCCATCCTCGCTAATTAAAGACATCTCTTTAGATCTGTTACTTTTCTTATCATATTCATTATTATACATTTGCCAATGCAATGCAAATGGCAGATTTAATTCTAATGAAATTTGCATGATATCCTTTGTTTCAGTGTATTGTTTTTTTAGTGATTTTGGGTATTTTCGATTAGCTTGATATCCATATTCTCCTAGAAAAACCCTTCTTTTAAATGGTAGTCCTTCTTTTGGTTGCAACTGGCTCTCTAAATATTCGAAAATCTCCCTGAGAATAATTTTTTTCTCAATATATCTTTTGTTCTTGATAGATTCATAGCTTGAATATGAAATAAAATCTACATTCACATTTGGTAAAACATGACTCGCTACAGACACATTACCAGCCATCCCTTTTAAAGCTAAGTTTAATTCTAAGTAATGATATAGTTCTACATTATTATGTTCAACTTTTTGCTTAGCATCGTCAATTGCGCGTTGTCTTATTTGTAACCATTTCGTCATATTATCAACATGAATTTTAGGAGGTGTGATGTTACGATTAAATCCACTATGTAACAACCAATCACCTTCCCAATTCCCTATCATAAAAGTTTTACCAGTATTATTGTATTCAGTCAATAAATATTCAGCAAACTCATACATTTCGTTATAGAGCTTTTGTTCCTCTATTTTGTTTATACTTTGTTTCCATTTCACATCAGTAAGGGTGTGAACCCATGCGAAAATGTATTTAAAATCCATGTCAAAGGACTTTTTAAACTCAGGAATAGCTTTAAATAGTTCGAGGGTAGTGTTAGCACTTACTGATTTCATGTTATAAGATTTGGGCGCATTTCTACCCAAAGAAATCTTTAAAATATTAGAGCCCATGCCTCGAACATGTTTAGTTTGTTCAATAAGTTTGGAATCTGTGAATTGATAACCACCACCTATATTATTAGTTCCAAGTACAAAATTATAATCCTCTAATGGCGAAATAGGGTCAAATGATGGCTTTTGACTGTATAATAATCCAGATAGTGCAATAATTGCTATGTATAGAAAGTTTTTCATGCTCTATAATTATGGGTTTAAACTTTTAAAGGTAAGCGCCTTTCTTCTAAAAGTATCAAAAGTTGGTAAGCAATTATTGCTTTCAAAATATGATTTTAGATAGTTTTCTGATTCTTTGTAAAATGAGTTGTGAGTATGCCAAATAGGTTGTTTTTTATTAGTGTCGTCAATTAACCAATAGCCCACTTGTTCGCCTGTTTTAGCCTTAATTTCGTTATTATACATTTCCCAATAGAGAATGAATGGTGTACCCCATTCTAGAGCTGATTTGATGGTCCAAATCGATCTTAGGTTTTGCATTTCGTCATTATGATGGATGCTCGGGTTACCATACTCTCCAACCCAAACTCTTTTACCTTGAGGTAAGTCTGGTTTTGGATTTAATTGGGATTCAAGAAAATCTAGTGATTCTTGAAGGTTAATTCTTATATCTTCTTCAGTTTTGAATGGATTCGTTGCATCGTAAGAAGAATAGGAAACATAATCAGGATTTACTTCTTTTAAAATACTATTTGATACGACTTTTGAATTTGGTTCATTTATTGCCTTTCTAACCAGATTCACCTCAATATAATGGTAAACAGATACATTTTTATATTTGGTATCTCTTTTGGCATCATCTATAGCCTTTTGTCTTACTTTAGCCCAACGTGTCATTCCTTCTAAGGTTTTAATATTTACAGGTTTATTTCTGTCATAATCTGGTCTTAAGTGCCAATCACCTTCCCAGTTACCTAAATAAAAGACTTTACCAGATCCACTATAAGTTTTAAGTAAGTAGGTGGTAAAATCATAAAGTTCTTTATATAAAGCTTCTTCATATACTTTATCATACCCATTTATAAACTTTATCTGTGCAGTATCATCCTTCTCTCCTGGGGGTTCTGGTGTGTACTGAGAAAAACCATAAACCCAAATGTGGTAGAATTTAAAATCCATATCTAGTACCTCCTTAACAGATGGCTCTATTGTAGCAAGTTTAGTTAAGGAGTTTATCGCATCGTTTTTAGGAAGACCATAATTTTCTGAACAGTATCTTGGATGCATGGAGAATTTCAACAGGTTCGAACCCATTTCTTTAATTCTTAAGGCCGTTTCAACTAGCATGGATTTATCAGTAAATTTATATTTTGATCCAACAGTTTGAGTACCAATGGCATAATTAAAATCTTTTATTGCATTATTACCTACAATATTCTCTTTTGATTGAATTACTTGAGCTGAACTAATTAGTACATAAACTAGCAATACTAAAAGAACCACTCTCGATCCGGATTTTAAAACATTATTTCTAATCATAATTGCATTCAGATTTTACATGTAGCAATTTCGTTAAAACATCACTTATAAAGGTTTATCTATAAATCAAGATGGTTTAAATAATAGTCAAGCCGTTGTTAATTGTGCTGTTTTTGGGGTTTAATTTGAGAACTCTTTGCCTACCAGAGTTTAAACTGTATTGGTTAGTTATTGACTGTTTACATTAACATAAGGTAGTATTTTAGAGTTATTTAAAACGATAATTATGAGCCTTATTAAAAATCTGTCAAAAACAATATTATGTTTTTTAGTATGTTGTGTTTTATGTTACAATTGTCAGTCTAATAAAGACGAACAAGAAGATATAAGCATGGATGTTGAAGAACCAATTATACAACTAGCTGAAGAGAGTAGTAATGAAGATTTGATGAATCTTCCTGTCTCTGCTAATTATGTGAAAGAGCAAAGTTTGAAAGGACAGAATCCATCGCCGTATGGTTATGTCATTAGAAGACCAGAGGGATTTGGAACGGATGGTAATAAGTATCCTATTTTGATATACTTGCACGGTTCAGGACAAAGAGGCGATAGTGATGTAACTCCTTCCGATATTAATAAAGCTGATACCGGAGGTGGAATGGGTAGTATTAAAAACGGTTATTGGTCACCTCAGGTTGCCTTACCTATTATTGCACCACAGTGCCCTACAGGTATAAATTGGCAACCAGAATCAGTTCAAGCTTTCATTCAGTATATAATTGATACTTATCCAGATTCTATAAATCTCGATAGAATTTATCTTTCTGGATTCAGCATGGGAGGATTTGGTACTTGGAGTTATCTAGACTATTATGGCTACGACAATAGTTTGGTTGCCGCAGTAGTTACAATGGCTGGGGCAGGAGAAGATAGTGGTAGCGATGTAGAATCCTTAAAATTCATGCCTTTCTGGCTTTTGCATGGTCAGCTAGATGGTGCTGTCAATGTAAATAGAAGTATTAATGTCGCCAATAGATTTAGAAATGTTTATCCAGAACAACAACATCAAAAGCTTACAGTGTTTACACAGAACGATCCTGAATATCATGAACGAGGCTATCATCGTATTGACTTTGGTGTGTATTACCGTGAACTTTGGGAAGCCAATCAAATAGGTGATGTGTTTAATGAAGATGTTATGAACTGGATGTTAAAATACAAACGATAAGCTTCAGTACACATGTTCTTTTTTTTATCAGTCTACTATATATAGCTCTATAGGCTGTCAATATATTCTTTAGGTGTTTTCGAGTAGTGTTTTTTGAAAAGCGTACTAAAATATTTTGGGTCATGAAAGCCAGATTCATAGGCAATATCCGAGATGCGTTGATGAACTTTTTTCTTCATTAATTCTTCGGCATGCGTCAGTTTAATTTTAATTATTAAATCTGATGGCGACATTTGTATAAGCCCTTTTAATTTTCTGAACAAATTAGATCTACTTAGACCCATTGTTTCGCATAACGAATCTATCGAAAAATCTCTTTCGGTTAAATTGTCTTTAATAACTTTTATAACATCAGATAGAAAACTTTCATCTGGTGTGAGCTGCTTATTTACTTCTTTATCTTCTAATAACCTTGAAACATTTTCTCTAGATTTTATTAAATTGTTTATTGTAGCATTTAAAATAGAAACGTTAAATGGTTTTTCAACATAAGCATCAGCTCCTGTTTCTAACCCTTTTATTTTATCATCTACGTCAGCCAATGCAGTTAGCATGATTACTGGGATATGACTTGTTTTAAAATTGGTTTTAATTAAATGGCATAACTCTTTACCATCCATTTTAGGCATCATTACATCAGTTATGATTACATCTGGGTTTTTGGAAAGGGCAAGGAGTAACCCTTCTTTACCGTTGGGAGCTTCAATGATTTTGAATTTTTTTTCAAGTTCGTTTTTAATTGCTTGTCTCAATTCTTCATTATCTTCAACTAATAGAATTAATTTTTCCTGTATAATTAAGTCGTCAATATTATTTTTTTCCTCTTCAACTTCAGGTTTTGTATATAATTCCTCGCTTGTATATTGTTCACTACCACTTGGAAGTTCAATTGTAAATTTAGAACCAATATTCTCCTTACTCTCTAATGTAATCTTACCTCCATGTAGCTCAACTATTTTCTTTGAAAGCATTAGACCTATTCCGGTACCAGGAATTCCTTTATTAGATACGTTTGTTCCCCTCGTAAAGCGTTTGAAAATAAGTTCTTGCTGTTTCTCAGGTATTCCTATCCCATTATCAATAAAATCAATTTTCAAAATTTTATCATCTAAGAAGGCTCTAATTTTAATTTCCCCACCTTCATTACTGTATTTTATTGCATTGGAAATAAGGTTGTAAAAAATGCGGTTCATTTTAGGTACATCAAACCATACTGGCATATGTTTCATGTCTAAAACAATATCTATAGATCTCTCTTGTAGGATAGGTGTAAAGTCACTTATTATTTTTGATAGACAGTCTTTTAGATCAACCTTACTTACGGCAAGTTTAAGTTGTTTTTTGTCAATTTTTTGAAAGTCTAAAAGTTGGCTGACATATTCATTAAGGTTTTGAGAATTTCTTTGAATAAGTTCAATTGATTTTTCTACATTTTCTTGGTTGGCCAATTGCTTAACAAGTAGCTGTATTAATGATACAGGTGTTCTAATATCATGCGCTACTTCGATAAAAAACTTAATTCTATTTTCATCAAATCTTTTCTGATTGTTCGCTTTTGAGATTTTGAAAATCAAATAAACTATAAAAGAAATTAATAATGAGTAAATTCCATATGCCCACCATGTTTTCCAAAAAGGATTTTTAATGCTGATTTCTACGGTATTGTCATTTCCTTTAACACCATCTGCGTTATAACCTGAATATTTTAGAGTATATTCACCAGGACTGAGATTTGAATAAGTGATTTCTTTATTACCATAAATACTTGCCATTGCCGTATCATAACCTTCAAGTTTCCATTCGAATAAATTTCGTTTTGAACCATGAAATTTAATAGTCTCATAATTAAATGAAATAGAATTTTTATCGTAATTAAGTTGAATGTTTTTAGTATAATTAATATTCTTTGAAAGAATTGTACTGTCTAAGGACTTTCCATTAATCTTTAGATTTGTGATATATATATTGGAAATGGTCTCGTCCTTAACCAAATCGACTGGATTGAAGATAACAGCGCCTTTTGGACCTCCAAAACCTAACCGACCATCCTTAAATTTCAATGAAGCTCCAGGACCAAATTCATCAATGTATAGTCCGTCTTGACTGTCAAATTTTCTAAAAATCTTCTTCTTTATGTTATAGCGCCATAAACCAGAAATTGAAGCTAGGTAGAGATTTTGCATATTGTCCCGTTCGATTGAAAATACAGTTCCAATTTCTTGGTTCACTAGATCATTGAAACTTTCCAATGATTCATCACTTAAGTTATATCTATAAAGTCCATTTTTGCTTCCAATCCAAATACAATTATTAAGTTGATCAAAATTGAGATTAAAACCTCTATTCGTGGTATTAAAAACCTCCTCCTGTATTCTCCTAACACCCCCATTTCTTTTATTAATCTCGTAAAAACCACTGTCTGAAATAGCATAGATAATCTCATCATAACCTTGAACAATTGATCTAACAAGTCCTAATGGATAAGTACTAATTAATTTACTATCGTGATAATAGGTGAGAGGACCGTCACTTCCGCTAATCCATAAATTACTGTCAAAAGTGCTAATATTAAAGACAAATTTTAATTTGTTTTCTGTATTAAGTTTTAAAGGTAGAATGTTACCATTATCTGAATTGATAGATAATAAACCCTCACCATAAGTTCCTAGAATTATTCTTTTTTTGTATTCATTTATAGATAAAACAGCAGTATTAAATAGCTTTGAATTTTTACCGTAATTTTCCCATTTATTGTTTGAAAACTTACTCACTCCATTTTCAGTACCGAACCATAAGTCACCGTTATCTGCTTCAAATATTGATCTAATGTTGTTGTTGTTAATACTATTTGTTACATTTTTAATGTGACTTATATTAGTGAATACATTATCTTCTTGGTAAACGATATTAATACCTCCTTCTCTTACGCCTAACCAATATGCGTTGATATTATCTACATAACAAGCATAGATGCTATTTTGGCTAATTGAATTATCCTTATCAGGGTCATGACTATAAGACTTAATAATTTCAAAATCACTATCTAAGACAAACAACCCTAGTCTGTCAACAGCCACCAGTGCATTATTGTTTTTATCAAAAGAGATTTTTCTAATTGCATAGGTCTTGGTAAGAGCTTTACCTATGGGTATGTTTTCTGTAAAGTTATTGTTAATTACAAATAATCCTTCAACTTCTGTTCCAACCCAAATCCTACCTAGATGATCAAAATCAAAATGTAAGATATCTTTACCCTTAAGGAAAATGTCTTTTTGTACTAAGGTTTTCGTGTCTCTAGAATATGTAAAACTGTATAACCCTTTTGGGGTTGCTGAATAAATTAAATTATTATAAAATACAACATGTCTATTTATAAATAATTCAGTGTGTTGAATGTCGGATGCTTCATTTGAATCTAAGTCAAAAACTAAAAAACCACGAGATAATCCTAAAAGCAATTGTGAATCATTCAAATAAGTTAAAGAAAAGATTCTTTCTTTATTATGTGTGTATAATTCTTCAAATCTATCAGATTCGTAGTTGTATTTAAAGAGAGAGCTTTCTGAGTTAATAGCATACAAATCCCCATTAAGATTTAATAAGTCAATGATACCTTTTTGTCTAACTTGGTCAACTTTTGTTAAATCATAGTTCTTGAACTCAGAACCCGAATACCTATTTAGACCTTGGTCAGTCCCTATCCACATATAGCCAAGACTATCTTTTTCAAATGTATTAATGGTTCCATTGATTAACCCATCACTACCATCTAAATGAATTATTTGTTGTGCATAAATAACTTTAGACGAAATAAAGAAAAGACTTAAGGCAGAGAATAAAAGTTTTAAAAAATTATTCATAGAGCTAAAGTTATGATTAGTTTTTGATTTTTCCGAATTGAAAAATAAAACCCAGTGGTTTTATCCACTGGGTCATTGAATTAGTGTTTTGCAGGAATTTGGGTTTTAAGCCACCAATCTCTATCTGTATTATAGTTATATTTAGATTTTAATTTTTCAAGTTCTTGTCTAAGTTCACTCTCTACATTATCAAACTTAGGGTCGTCAATGAGATTTTTCATTTCTCCTGGGTCATTTTTAAGATCATATAGTTCGTCGATATCATTGTCTAAGAATGCATCAACTAGTTTATACCTTTCAGTTCTTATTGCCAGCATGTTTGGACCTGCATATGGATATGCGTCATCTACGTAATATTCAAACATAAATGATTCTCGCCATTTTTCATTGTTATTTTTTTTGTTAAGTAACCCTACCATGGACTTACCTTGCATGTAATCGGGTGTTTTTAATTCTGCGAGGTCAAGAATTGTAGGCGCCAAATCTATATTTAATGCATTTTCATTGATAACTGTACCACCTTCAATTAATTTAGGATACCTAATTAGCATAGGGATTCTCATTGAGTTTTCGTAGGCGATTCTCTTATCCCAATAACCATGTTCTCCCATGAAGTAACCATTATCACTGCTATAGATAATAACTGTATTGTCTAACTCTCCAATTTCCTCTAAAGTTCGTAAAACCTTACCTAGAGATTCATCAACCGCAAGCAGACATTCTAATAACTTCTTAAACTTATAGCCTTTGATAGGCCAAGGTTTTGGAGGAATTGTATCTGTTGAAACATATTCTTTCCATTTAGAATCCCAAGCTTTGATTCTTTGCCATTCTGGTTTTCTGTCGAAGTTCTCTAAGTGAGTGTCATAAGGAGGAACAGGCAGTGGATCATTCTTAAACTGACCTTTATGACGTGGTGCTGGTGAATGATCTTCGTGAACAGCCTTATGCCATAAGTTTAAGCTAAATGGCTTATTAGGATCTCTCTTTTCCTTTAACCAATTAACTGCCTTATCAGTTAAGATGTCTGTCATATAGCCAGTTTCTTTATATTCCTTACCATTATCATTGACCATAGGGTCAAAATATTCACCTTGACCAATAAAACTGTACCAATAATCAAATCCTGGTCTTATATGTTTTTCATTTCTATAATGCGCCATATGAATTTTACCAACATGTGCTGTCTGATAACCATTTCTCTGTAAATGTTGGTTGTATGGTTGATAACTTTCCCAATCTGGATCTACATGTTTATTATTTTGGTTGACACCATGAATATGCGGATATGTACCTGTTAAAAAACTAGCTCTTGATGGTGAGCATATAGATTGGGTGACAAAGTAATTTTGAAACATTGCACCTTCGTCAATTAATCGCTGCATATTAGGAGTCTTAAGAAATGGATATCTTCCACTTGCTTCAAGAGCATCATACGGCTGATCATCAACGAGTACAAAAAGAAAGTTAGGTGGTTTTGTTGTTACTTTTTCATCTTTATTTTTGCATCCAAATAACAGTATTATAGAAATTACTGCAAGGCTTGAGTACGTAATTAAGAGTAAATTAATACTGTTACATTTATTCTTTTTTTTCATTTCAATGGAGTTTATTACCAGAATAGAACCAAAATGATTAGGCAAAAGGCTAGTAATAAATACGACCAGAACCTATAACTCTTATAAATTGGCTGTTGTTTTAAATTGTGAGTTTCTATTTTAAATTCATCCATAGAGAAGGTAAGACCTTCCGTTTTTTCTAATGGTGGTTTCTTAGTAAATAAGCTAACAATAATCATAACTAATGCACTCCAAATAAAATAGAATGGTACAGTTATTAAGAAATGTATGTCGCCAAATATGGATTTACCTAAATAAACTTTTGATAGAATATTGGTAATACCAAGCAAAATGCCAGCAATAAGTCCTGAAAATGCACCAACAGCATTTGTTCTTTTCCAGAATATTCCAAGTATAAAAGCAGCTACTATTGGTGGAGCCATAATTGATAACATTTCTTGATAATACTTTAGTAATGTTCCAAATTGCTTGCCGATTTGTGGTGCCCAGAATACTGCTATAACTAAAACCACAATGGAGGCGCTCTTACCAATTAAAACTTTCTTTTTGGACGAACTGTCAGGATTTATTTTGGTGTAAAAATCCATAGTAAATAGTGTTGCGACAGAATTCAACAGTCCACTCAATGATGATGTAAGCGCTGCTACCATTGCCGCTATCATAAAGCCTATTAAAATATTAGGTAAAAGTTCCATGATTAAGTTCGGATAAACCATATCTGGTTTAGGTAAATCTGGGAATAGTTTTATTGACATAACACCAGGAATGATTATAACAAATAGAGTTAACATAGTTAAAAAGCCAACTAATAAAACACCTTTCCGACCTTCATCAATGGATTTTGCAGTAAGCACGCGTTGCACTAACTGTTGATTATTACCCCAGAAAAACATTCCAAGGATTGGTATTCCTACTATCATGCCAAGCCATGGTACAGAAGAATCATCATTCGGTCTCACCAATTTCATAAGAATATCGCCATCTGCGAGTAGTTCCTTAACATAATCAGCACCACCATTATAAGCCGCATAAAATGTTAATACGATTGAACCAATTAGAAGAAATATACCTTGCATTAAATCAACTCGAATAGCTGCCGACAACCCACCAGGTATTGTGTATGCAGCGACAATTAATGCAAACACAACAGAAAGCATGAAAATTGATGCCTCAGGGAATACTAATTTCATTACCATAGCTGCTGCGTATAATGAACCTGCTGCATCAAGGAAAATATTTACGATAATCGTTATGGCAGAAAAGTAATATCTTGAAGCGACATTGAATCTTTTTTCTAGAAATTCTGGAATTGTAAATATTTTAGACTTTATATAGAATGGTAAAATAAACCAAGCAAAAAAGATCATTACAACAACTGATACCGAGTTGTAATTGAATACCGCTATCCCTGTACTGTAGGCATCCCCAGCCTGCCCAATTAAAGTAGAACTTGAAATACTAGCCGCAAATAATGAGAATCCTATTATTGGCCAACCAATGCCTCGTCCTGCCAGGAAATAGGATTTTTCATCTTTACTTTTACTAAATTTTATTCCAAGATATACTATGAAAATGAAGTATAATCCAATGATTAAAATATCAGCCCAAGAAAGGCCATTAACCCAACTTGGGCCATCAGTTATAAAATTAGTTGATTGCATCTGGATTAATTTTGATTTTGCTCTGTACTTAAAGTGAAGTCAATTAACTCATTGACATCACAGGTTGCTAAACCAATATATTTATCTGCACCACCATAGTATACATATAGCGTATCATCAATAATCATATTCCCAGTAGGAAACACACATCCTTTGTAATATCCTTCAATTTCATAATCAAATTCTGGCTCCATGATGTAATCTTTTGTTCTTCCAATCACTTTGGTTGGATCCTCAAGATCTAGCATAACAGCGCCAACCCTGTAATAACCTAGACCGCCATTTTCAACTCCATGATATAATACTAACCAACCTTTATCGGTTCTTAGAGGTGGTGTACTTCCTCCAACTTTTTCTTCCCAACCGCCATCAACACCACCGATAATCATTGTGCTTGGTTCATTCCATACTAATAAGTCTTCACTAAACCTTATCCAAACCGCAGGTTTAGAAACACCATAAGTGTCGCCAATCCATTCTTTTGGTCTGTGTAGCATTGCATATTTTCCATTGATTTTTTCTGGAAATAAAATAACATCTCTATCATCTAAATTAGAGTCTGTAATTCTGCCTAGTTTTATCCAATCTTTGAAATCCTTAGTCATTGCCAATGCAGAATTTGCTATATTATTTTTCACAAAAAGAGGGGCATGAGATCCATGATCGGAGGTTAATACTTCATCATGTGCAAATTTCCAATATTGTCCTGGTGGGAAAGGTCTAAATGCATAAGTCACATAAAAGTAATCATCAAATTTTATAATTCTAGCATCCTCTATGCAACCCATGTCAGGACCTTGTGAACTTGGACCTAATACAGGTTGGTCAGACACTCTTTCAAAATTGTATCCATCATCACTTACCGCCAAACCAAATCTGATTATGTGTTCTTTATCGTCCCCAGCAGCTCTGTAAAGCATATAAAATTTTCCATTGTCATAATAAACACCTGGGTTACATACAACAAGGTTTTCCCAATGATTGTTGGCATGTGGTGTTAAAATAGGATTTCCTTCAAATTTTGTTAGTTTCATTTAATTACGTATTTGATGAATTATATCGATTTCTTTATACAATAATAAATGGATGTCTCAAATAGAAGGTTTTGAAATCGGTCATAATGATAGAATATATGGTCATGTCAATTAACATCAACATTTACAATAGAATTCATGTTGAATAAACTTTCTTTATGATTTTAAGAATTGAACTGAATAAAAACTAAATTGCTCAAAAAGCAAACTTAAATATGTGGTATGAAGTGTATTTTTGAACCAAGTATTTTTGATATGAAACACATTTTTATTGTATGTCTTATTTTTTTTGTCACTAAGTCATTTGGGCAAAATGATAAGGGACAAAAAAAGAAACCTAATATAATTTTCATTCTCTCCGATGATCATTCAACAAATGCTATTACGGCGTATAGTGATCGATTTATAAATATATCTCCTACTCCAAATATTGATAAAATTGCTAAGGAAGGCGCTATTTTAACTAATGCTTTTAGTACCAACGCAATTTGTGGCCCGAGCAGAGCATCAATTATCACAGGTAAGTACAGTCACAAGAACGGATATTATAAAAATTATAAAGGTGGTTATTTCAATGGAGATCAGTGGACTTATCCTAAAGAATTAAAGAAAAATGGATATAACACTGCATTAATTGGTAAGTGGCATCTTGCGTCTGAACCTCAAGGATTTGATTACTATAAATACCATATTGACCATGGTGAACAAGGTGTTTATTGGAATCCAACATATAATGTTAATGGTACAAAAGTAAACGAAGAAGGTTATGCAACTAATCTTACCACTGACTTTGCATTGGAGTGGCTAAAGAAATCAAATAAAGAAGAACCTTTTGCATTATTACTTCAGTATAAAGCTCCACATAGAGAATGGTCGCCAGATGAAAAGTACAAGACATTATTTAAAGGAAAAGAGATTCCTTTTCCTGAAACATTTAATGATGATTATTCTGGGAGAGAGATAACTGCTGGTGACACTCATATGACCATGGATTATCTTAATAGAAGAGATTTAAAATTAAGTCCGCCTGATAGTCTTAACAAAAAACAACAAAGAAAATGGTTGGACTATGGAAATAAGCCAGGACAAATCTCGGCGCCAGATCTAAATTTATCTGAGGAAGAATTAAGAGAATGGAAATTTCAGAGATATATCAAAGACTATTTGGCAACCATAAGATCTGTTGACGATAATATTGGTCGTGTTTTGGATTATTTAAAGGAAAACGATCTTGAAGAGAATACGATTATTATTTATGCATCAGATCAAGGGTTCTTTTTAGGTGAACATGGTTGGTTTGATAAACGTTGGATGTATGAAGAATCAATGAGGATGCCATTTGTGATAAAGTATCCGCGACTTATTAAACCGAATACAAAAATTGATGATGTTATATCTAATATAGATATTGCCCCAACCATGTTAGATTTCGCTGGAATTGACATTCCAGAAGAAATTCAAGGAAAAAGTTTCGTTAAACTATTTTCAGAAAATGAGTCTAAAGATTGGAGGCAATCAATGTACTATCATTATTATGAATATCCCTTTTGGCATCATGTTCAGCCACATTATGGAATAAGAACCGAACGCTATAAACTTATACACTTTTATTATGATATTGATGTTTGGGAATTCTATGATTTGGAAAAGGATCCTCAAGAACTAAACAATTTAATTGCTTCTAAAGAGCATAAAACTCTTATTGAAGAATTAAAAAAAGACCTCTATAAACTAAAGGAAAATGAGTATAGGAACAAACTAAGTTTAGAAGAACTTAGAAAGATTTCAGATACGGATTTCGGTGGACTAGAGTCAAGTAAAAATGTGAAAGAATAATCATGAAAAATATATTTTACACTATAGTTGGTTTATGCTTTATCTGTGTTTCTTGTATTACCGCGCAAGATGCACATATCGATGCTCAAAAGACGACAAATACTAAACCTAATATTTTACTCATTACATTAGATGATATGAATTGGGATTCACCAGGAGTATATGGTGGTATAATTCCAGATTTGACACCAAATATTGATGCGCTTTCCAAAGAAGGGGTACTATTTGAAAATGCCTATGTGCAAGCGCCAAATTGTTCTCCCTCGCGTGTAGTAATACAAACAGGTCTATATCCTCATCAGACGGGAATGAGAGGTTTCTATTATGTAAAAGATAACTTTAATACATTACCAGAGATTTTAAAAGGCGATGGATATTTTACAGGGGTTTTAAATAAGCCAGCCGATACGAGTTTAAATCCAGATTTTGGGAGCTACTGGAATGTAAGAACTAGTATTAAAGGTGCAATGAAGAGGTCAGCAAAAAATTATTTTGATTTATTAGAGGGATTTTTACACAAAACAGATAAGGAGGGTAAACCATTTTATTGTGTAGTAAATGTGGCAGATCCTCATAAACCATTTTTTAATGATCCTTCTTCAATTAAAAAGGGTTTTGATGAATTTGCACCCTCTAAAATTTATACACAAAAGGATATTGAAATCCCTGGATACTTGCCAAACAACCCAAGGATAAAAAAAGATGTTCTTAATTACTATAATTCTGTAAAAAGAGGTGATGATTGCGTAGGTGAAATTATTAATGCTCTGAGAAATTCAAAGTTTTCAGAAAACACAATAGTTATATTACTATCAGATCACGGCGCACCTTTCCCTTTTGCAAAATCTTCAGTGTATCAGAATGGCGTAAAAACACCTTTGATTGTTTTGTACCCGTCTAAATTTGAACCATCAATAGAGGAAGAGTCTATGGTATCTTCTATAGACATTGCACCAACAATACTTGAAATGACAGGAAATTCTGTTCCAGATGAAATGGCAGGTCAATCATTTTATTCCGTCTTAACAAAAAAAGAAGCGAAGGTTGGTAAATATGTATTTGCTCAATTTGATGAAAATGCTGGTGGCATTCCTAGACCTTCAAGAACAGTTATTGGTGAAAAATATGGATACATTTTTAACCCATGGGCCACAGGTAAAAGAGTTTTTAAATCGGCCTCAGCATCTCATTCAACCTATAAAGCTATGACGAAAATGGCTCTTAATAATGAAGAGGTTAAAAAGAGATTTGATCATTGGAATTATAGAACAATTGAAGAATTATATGATTATGAGAATGATCCTCATGCTTTAAACAACCTAATTGACGATCCTTTATATAGGGATATCCTCGATCAATTGAGAAAAGAATTAAAGCAACATATGATTTCAACAAAAGATTATGTGTTACCTGCTTTCAATAAAAAGGATGATATTGAATTCTTAGATGAATGGATGAAAATTGAAATTGCCATGGCAAATAAGAGGCAACGAACTATCAAATGGAAACGTGGTAAAAATCAACAAGGTGGTACAAAGAAGAATACTCAGTTGTTTGAAAACAAAACGCAAGACTAATTATTAACTAAATCTTAATTTAAATCAATAATCATGCAATTATATCCCTTAGAATTCCAACCTATTTACAAATATAGAATGTGGGGTGGACAGAAATTGAAGAATTTGTTAAATAAGGATTATGATGAAGAAAACATTGGTGAATCATGGGAGATTTCCGATGTAAAAGGAGATGAAACTGAAGTAATTAACGGTGAGTTAAAAGGCTATACACTGAGACAGCTTTCAAATGAATTTGGTGCCGATCTATTAGGTAAGAACGTTTATAATATCTTTGGTGATGAATTTCCTTTATTGATAAAATTTATTGATGCAAGAACTCCTTTATCTGTGCAGGTACATCCACATGACCATATAGCAAAAGACCGTCATGATTCATTTGGCAAAAATGAAATGTGGTATATAATGGATGCCGAAGACAAAGCTGAGATAATTGTTGGATTCAATGAAGAATTAAATAAAGACAGTTACACAGGATATTTAGACAACAAAAAGCTACTGGAGGTACTAAACTCAATTGAAACAACTGCTGGCGATACTTTTTATATCCCAACAGGAAGGGTGCATGCAATTGGTGCAGGAGTTTTATTAGCCGAAATTCAACAGACTTCAGATATAACCTATCGTATTTATGATTACAATAGAGTTGACAAGTCCACAGGTAAAACAAGAGAATTGCATAATGAGTTGGCTTTAGACGTTATAGATTTTAAACTACATGAAAATTATAAATCTGATTACACAAGGAAAATTAATGAAAGTAATGTGCTAGTTCATTCACCATATTTTAAAACTAATATTCTTCCTATTAAAGGGACTGTAGAAAAAGACTATAAGCACATAGATTCATTTATAATTTATATCTGTACAAAGGGTAGTGTAGAGGTTTCTTCAAAAAACAATACGTTTTCACTTCATAAAGGAAAAACGCTATTACTGCCTGCTTCTTTGAATGATATCTCATTGCAATCAATGAATTCTGGAGAGCTGTTAGAGGTATACTATTAGACAATTAACATGGGTAAAGTTACTTTAAAAGAACTATCGAAAATTCTTGGGATTTCTGTCTCTACAGTATCAAAAGCTCTGAATGATAGTGTAGAAATTAGTGCTACAACTAAAACCCGTGTTTTAGAGTTAGCCAGAGAATATGATTATCAACCCAACCCAATAGCCAAAAGACTCAAGCTAGGGAAAACATTTACTATAGCTGTTGTTATTCCTTCAATTCAAGATAGTTTTTTTGTCCGTGTATTGCACGGTATTGAGGAAGCAATATCAAATACGGACTATAATTTGATTACCTGTTCAACTCGAAATTTGCATTCAAAAGAAATTGAAACGATAAATAACTTAGCCAATGGTGTAGTTGACGGGTATATAATTGCACCAGCCAAAGAGACACTCGTTAAACAGAGATTTAATCATTTTAATAGTATTATAGGTAGTAATAAACCTGTTATTTTTATTGATAGAGGAATAGGGTCTTTCAATTCTTGTCTTATTAAAAGTAATGATAAGAAGGCCGTTTATGATGCTACTATTAAATTAATAGAAAAGGGTAGAAAAAAAATAGCGATTATATCTTATAATTACAATATTAATACTGGTCGAGAAAGAATAGAAGGTTATTTTCAGGCTTTAAAAGAAAGACAAATTGATGTAAAACCATCATTAGTAATAAAACCTGATAAAACTAATTCTGAAGAGGATTTAAAAAAACTATTATTGTTTAATCAATTTGATGCCATAATTTGTACAGATGAGCAATCCTCATTTGATGTATTAAGAAAAATAAAAAGATCAAATCTCAAAATACCCGAAGATATTTCAGTTATAGGTTATATGGATGAAAATGTTGCTAAAAATCTCACACCTCAATTAAGTACTATCAATCAACATCGAAAGACCATTGGGAAAAATGCCCTTGAGCAATTAATTAAAACCATTGAAGATGGTGTGTTAATAGAAAAACCTGTCAAAATAAATTCTTCGTTAGAGTTAAGAGAGAGTTTTTAATCCATTAGCCAATCCCTAGATTTATAGCCTTGCTTGTTGCTAAAAAACTTCTATTGATTAGTTTCAAGAGGTTATTGATTTAAGTTTAAACTTTGCATGAACCACTGATTGCTAATTTTGAATTGTAATAAGAGCTTATTTAAACATAATATTATTTCACTACAAGAATATGAAACACAATTATATTAGTCTTATCATTATTTTCAGTGTTTTTTTAAACAGCTGTACACCTAAAATTGCGAAGGTATCGAATGATGAACCTTTAAACATTTTATTTCTAACTTCAGATGATTTAAATTTTGACTCAGTCGGTGCTTATGGATCGGTTGTGAAAAATGCCACACCAAATGCTGATAAATTAGCTGAGGAAGGTATACTCTTTGAAAGAGCTTATGTTCAAGCCCCTAGTTGTGCGCCTTCTAGAAATGTTTTTATTACGGGAAATTATTCGCATAATAGTGGTGTAGAAGGTTTTTTTAGTGTTGATTTTCCGCAGGCAACTTTACCTGAAGCGTTGAGAAATAATGGTTATTTCACTGGCGTCATTCAAAAGGTTATTGATATGACACCGACTAATAACAAAGAGAAGTATTGGGATTATGTTGGAGATTATGGTAAACTTAAATCTAGAACACCATCAAATTATGGTGAAGCCTTTGGAGAGTTAATTGAAAAATCGAAAGAAGAAGGAAAACCTTTTTTCGCCTCAGTTAATATTCAAGATCCGCACCTACCCTTTTTTAGAGGAGAAAAAACTAAAGAAGGATTTGATAGAACACCACCATCATATATTTTTAGTGAAGATGAGATACCACTACATCCGGTTTTACCTCAATTTGATGATTTTAATGAAGAATTCACCGATTATTATAATACAGTAAAGAGGGGAGATGATGCCATTGGTGAGGTAATTAAAATGTTAGAAAAGCATAATGTAAAGTCAAATACATTAATTGTTTATGTGTCTGACCATGGAATGTCTTTTCCATTTGTTAAGTCTAACCTTTATCCACAAAGTGTTCGTACACCATGGGTAGTCGTTTGGCCTGAAAAGATAAAAAAAGGCAGTCGAGATAAAAATCATATGATTTCAGCTGTAGACTTAATGCCAACACTGTTAGAGATTACTAATACTCCTAAACCAGGACCATTAGCGGGTCGTTCTCTCACATCAATGCTTGAAGGTAAACGTCAAGAGGATAGAGATTATGTTTTTGTAGAGCATAACGAAGGACCAACCGCAGACCCTAGAACTATGCGTGCTGTACATTCTAAAGACTTTGTATATATTTTTAATGCTTGGGGTACAGGTGATTATATTGCAACTTTTGAGTCGAGATGGTATCGTTCTTACAGTACATATGTAAAACTTGCTAAGAAGCACGATAGTGTAAATGAACGTTTAGATTTTTTAAAATATCGTACGGTTGAGGAATTGTACGACACAAAAAATGATCCTTATTCAAAGAATAATTTAATAAATGATCCTCAATATGCGGAAGTTTTGAAAGACTTGAGAAGTCGATTGGAAACTTGGATGCGCGAAACCAATGACTTTGCTTTGGATGGGTTTTTAGTAAAAGATGATAAACAGAAGTTAAAAGCCTTTATGGATGAAAGAATTTCTATTTCCAAGGAAAGAGCTAAAAGACTTGAGTGGAAACGAGGGAATAAGCATGAGGGACGTCCTAAGGGTAAATTGACTGAATTAGGAAACTCTAATATGGTCGATGTAAACTAAACTTCTATAATTAAATTATTATAGTATCACATTAAAATATTAATTGAAATTAATTATTTTACGACCTGAAATTTGTGAACACAAAACTGAACACGTTTTGGAACACGATTTACATTATTTTAAGCAGGAAAAGGTTGATTTTTGGTTGTTTTTGGGCAAAATTTCGAGCTCATAACCCGAAGGTCACTGGTTCGAGTCCAGTTCCCGCTACTAAATGAGACTCAAGCAGTTTTTCTGTTTGGGTCTTTTCTTTTTTTGAGTCATATTGTGTTAAAAATGAATTAGTTAGTTCAAATAATAGGTTCAATTTACTGGTTCGACATTCCTTGTTTTTCATGGAAAAACGGAAACCCTCAGGAAAAAGGATATTTTGTAGTAACCTTTTATTATGGTAATCTAGTGATTCGTAGAATTGACTTGGGTTTTCGGCAATTTTAAGAAAGAATTTCATTACTTTTTTGTGGTTCGATATTTTTGATGGCAGATTCAGAAGAAATTGTTTTTTCTTTTCAATTTGTTGTTTAAGTTTTAATCCATGTCTTTCAAAAATTTCTTTCGATATTTCATCTGTAGCGTACCTGAATTCTATTTTGTCAAATTGTTCCTGAAGCTTATTGATTTCAGAGCTTAGTTGTCTTTTTTTATTCGTACTGGATG